>NZ_JBKHAQ010000041.1:0-23048 GCF_046542825.1 Rhodosalinus sp.
TCGTCCGACAGGATGCGCCGCGCGTCGCCCTCGGGGTCGTCGTATTGCCGCGAGCGCACCGTATAGATGAAGAACACGAGGCCCATCCCGCCCAGGAAGACGGAGATCGGGATCAGATAGGCCAGAACGTTCATGCCCGCCCCTTCAGCCTGAGCGCATTGAGCGACACGGTAATCGAACTGGCCGACATCGCCAAGGCCGCGACCAGCGGCGTGGCCCAGCCAACCACCGCGATCGGCACGGCAATCACGTTGTAGAGCGTGGCCAGCCGGAAATTCTCGTGGATCCGCTTCGTGGCCGAGCGCGCCACCGCGATGGCGTCGGCCACGGGCGACAGGTCGCCGCCCAGCAGCACGATGTCGGAGGCCACGCGCGCCGCGTCGAGCGCCGAGGCGGGCGAGATCGAGACATGTGCAGCGGCAAGCGCGGCGGTGTCGTTCAGCCCGTCGCCCACCATCAGCACATGCGCGCCGCCGGCCTCCAGCTCCGCGATGCGCGCGGCCTTGTCCTCGGGGCGCATGGCGGCCTGCCACTCGGTCAGCCCCAGCCGCGCGGCCAGCGCCGCGACCGGCGCCTCGGCATCGCCCGAAAACAGGAACAGGCGCTTGCCGTCGGCCTTGAGCGCCGCCACCGCCTCTTCCGCGCCCTCGCGCAGCCGGTCGGTGAAGGCGAAGGGCACCGGTGCCTTCCCATCGACCGCCAGCCAAGCCTCGGTCGTCTCGCCCTGTTGCGCACCGAGCCAGTCGGCACGGCCAAGCCGCACGCGCCGGCCCTGCCAGCGCGCCTCGGTCCCGTGGCCGGGGATCTCCTGCACATCCTCGACCCGCGCCGCGGCAATGCCGCGCGCCGCCACCGCCTGCGCCAGCGCCTTCGACAGCGGATGCGCCGAGCCTTCGGCCAGCGCGCGGGCGAGCGACAGTTCCGCCTCGGTCCGGTCGTCAAGGTTCACGGGCTCCGGCGCCCCGGCGGTCAGCGTGCCGGTCTTGTCGAAGACCACCGTATCGACCGCGGCCAGCCGCTCCAGCGCGGTCGCGTCCTTGATCAGCAGCCCCTTGCGGAACAGCCGGCCGGAGGCCGCCGTCGTCACCGCCGGCACGGCAAGGCCCAGCGCGCAGGGGCAGGTGATGATCAGCACGGCGGCCGCGATGTTGAGCGACACCCGCATGTCGCCCGACCAGATCAGCCAGCCGAGAAAGCTGAGACCGGCGAGGATATGCACGCCGGGCGCGTAGAGTTTCGCCGCCTTGTCGGCGAGCGGGGTGTAGTTGGCGCGCCCCGACTCGGCCACCGCCACCAGCTCGGCCATGCGGTGCAGCGAGGTCTCCTCGCCAACGGCCGTCGCGCGCAGGGTGAGCGGACCGGTCAGGTTCACCTCGCCCGCACTGACGGCCATGCCCGGCCCAGCCCGGACCGGCAGCGTCTCGCCCGTCAGCAGGGAACGGTCGAGTTCCGAGGCGCCCTCGACGATCACGCCGTCCACGGGCATCCGCCCGCCAGGCTTCACGCGGATCAGGTCGCCCACGGCCAGTTCGGCCACCGAAACCGTCTCTTCCGCGCCGTCCCTGAGCCGCGTGGCCCTCGGCACCTCGAGCGCGGCCAGTTCCTCGGCCGCGGAACGGGCGACGGCGCGCGTGCGGTGATCCAGCCAGCGCCCCGCGAGCAGGAAGAAGGTCAGCGCGACGGCCGCGTCGAAATAGGCGTGTTCGCCCGACAGCGCCGTCTCCCACAGCGAGGTAACGACGGCGAGCGCGATGGCCAGCGAGATCGGCACGTCCATGTTGAGCCGCCCGGCGCGCAGCGCGCCCCAGGCGTTGAGGAAGAAGGGCTGCGCCGAGAACGCGATGGCCGGCAGCGCGATGGCCGCGGACACCCAATGGAACAGGTCGCGCGTCGGTCCCTCCGCCCCCGACCAGACGGCGATCGACAGCAGCATGACGTTCATCATGGCAAAGCCCGCCACCGCCATGCGCATCAACAGGTCGCGGCCGGCCCGGTCCGTCTCGGTCGCGGCAAGCGCGCCTGCGTCAAGCTCATGCGCCTCGTAGCCCGCGCGCGCCAGCGCCGGGATCAGGTCGGCGGCGGTGACGCCATCGTCGGCCTCCACCGTCGCGCGCTTCAGCGTCAGGTTCACCCGCGCCGATCGCACGCCCGGCTCGGCGGTCAGCGCCCGCTCGACCCCCGCGATGCAGCCCGCGCAATGGATCTTCGGCAGCGAAAGCGCGATGCGCGTGCCGTCGCGGGCCGCGCGGCGCTCCGCGATCTCCGCCGCCGCGGGCGCAGCGGAACAGGCAGGACAGGCCGAGGCGGCAGGCGCGTGAAGGGTCGTCACCGTCGTCAACCCCTCACGGAGAGTTGCAGCCGCTGCTCGAAGGGTGTGCCGTCCGGCGCTTCCGCCGTCACGAGAACGGACCAGTAACCCTGCCCGAGGTCCGCCGGCGCCACGTAGTCCTGCCCGTTGAAGGACAGCTCGGCCGGGAAATCCTCGCGCTTGTGCGTGGGACGCCCCACCACTGCGTCGAGTGTGGCGGCGCGCACCGGCCGGCCCTCGGCATCGCGCAGCGACAGGACCAGCCAGCCATCGTCAAGCTCTGCCTCGACCGTCCAGCCCAGCGCCTCCTGCGCGGTGCGGCGGTCGTCGAAGCTTTGCGAGGCGATGTAGGAATTCTTCACCGTCAGCCCCGGGAAGGTCGAGACCGCGTTCCACGCCATCGCCAGGTTGACCGTGATGATGATCCCGAAGGCGCCGATGAATATGGCGGCGGCGTGCCGGCCGGTGAACTTGCGTTCCTCGCTCACTGGGTATCCCTCCCGAAGAAGATCGTGTCGGTATGCGCGCGTTCCGCGTCGGTCAGATCCTCGACCCACAGGCGGAACTCGGTGCGCTCCGCGTCTGCGGGGTCCGAGGCCGGGGGGGCAACGACATAGACGCGCTGCAGGTAGGTCTGGTTGGCCGGCACGGTCACCGTCGTTTCGGGCCTGCCCTCGAGTTGGACGTTCAGCTCCGGATGACCCGTCAACGATATCCGGAACGGCCTGTCCTCGCCGTGCTTGTTCAGCAGTCGCACGTCGTAGGTGTTGCGCACCGATCCGTCCGAAAGGACCACGTTGATCGGGTTGCGCACCGGCGCCACGGTCATCTCGATCTCGGGCCGGATGAAGAGCGCGAAGATCAGGCCCAGCCCCACCAGCGCCCAGAGCGCCGTGTAGAGGATAACGCGGGGACGGAAGACATGCTTCCACAGCGGCTTGGGCGTGCCGCCCGCGCGCTCGCGCTCCTCGTCCGACAGCGCGATGTAGTCGATCAGGCCGCGCGGCTTGCCGATCTTGGCCATCACGTCGTCGCAGGCGTCGATGCAGAGCGCGCAGGTGATGCACTCCAGCTGCTGGCCCTCGCGGATGTCGATGCCCACGGGGCAGACGTTGACGCAGGCCATGCAATCGATGCAGTCGCCGTGCTCCTGCTCCATGTCCTCGGGGCGGACGCCGCCGGGGGCGTTGGGCTTGGGCGTGGGGGAATAGCGCGGCGGGCCATCGTTGCCGGCCGCATGGGTCGCCTCCTCGGCCGCCTGTGCCGCCTGCACGGAGGCGCGGCGCACATTGTGCTTGCCGCGCGGCTCGCCGCGCCAGGCGCGGTAGGCCACGGTCAGCGTCTCCTCGTCCATCATCGCGGCCTGGATGCGCGGCCAGGGGCAGGCGTAGATGCAGATCTGCTCGCGCGCGAAGCCGCCGAAGAAGAAGGTCGTGCCGGTCAGGATCGCGACCGTGGTATAGGCGGCCGGATGCGCGTTCAGCGTGAAGAGATCGACCAGCAGCGTGGGCGCATCGGCGAAATAGAACACCCAGGCGCCGCCGGTGGCCACCGCGATCAGCAGCCAGGCGGTCCATTTCGTGAGCCGCAGACGCGCCTTGCGGAAATCCAGCTTCTTCTGCCGGTGCAGGCGCAGGCGCGCGTTGCGGTCGCCCTCGATCCAGCGTTCCACGAGGATGAAGAGATCGGTCCAGACGGTCTGCGGGCAGGCATAGCCGCACCAGACCCGGCCCAGCGCCGAGGTGAAGAGGAACAGGCCCAGCCCCGCCATGATCAGCAGGCCCGCGACGAAGTAGAACTCGTGCGGCCAGATCTCGATCCAGAAGAAGAAGAAGCGGCGGTTGGCAAGATCGATCAGCACCGCCTGGTCCGGGAGTGCGGGTCCGCGGTCCCAACGGATCCAGGGCGTGACGTAGTAGATCCCAAGGGTCACGATCAGGATGATCCACTTGAGATTGCGGAACTTGCCCGAAACGCGGCGCGGAAAGATCGGCTCGCGCGCAACGTAAAGCTTCGGGGCGTCGGATTCGGTGCTCACGGGGATTCGCTCCGGCGGGTTGGCTATCCGTTGCAGCGGTTGTGTCAGGGCCGGCGGGACCGGACCTTGACCTGCATCAATTGGTCTATCTGTGATCTACCTATTGCGGGCGCGCTGCGGCCTGGCGCCGCATCCACGCGCAAAGGCCCGCGTTGCCGGCCGCTACACGCCGGGCCGTGTCACAAGGTGAACGGCATTTCCATCGCATTTCTTGTGGATCGGCACGGCCGCCGGCCTCCAGATCGCCCGCGACGAAGAGCCGCGCGGTCACCGCCCCCCCTGCCCCGAGCGTGCGGCATCCAGCATCAGGTTGCAGGGAAGTTGCATGAGCCCGCCCAGCCGCCGCGCCCGCCCCGCGGGACCGCGCGCGCAGGGCCTGAGCGCAGGAAAACGGCGGCGCCCCGCCGGGGCCGCCGCCGTCACCATTCAGCCGCAGGACGGGCTCAGGCCGCCTTGCGGGCCTCCGCACGCTTCAGGTCGAAGCGGTCGAGTTCCATCACGCGGGCCCAGGCCTTGACGAAGTCGCGCACGAACTTGCCGCCGTTGTCGTCCTGGGCATAGACCTCGGACAGGGCACGCAGCTGCGAGTTCGAGCCGAAGACCAGATCCACGCGGGTGGCCGTGTGCCGGACCTCGCCGCTTTTGCGGTCGCGCCCCTCGAACACGTGATGGCGGTCATCCACCGGCTTCCATTCGAGGCTCATGTCCATGAGCACGCGGAAGAAGTCGTTGGTGAGCGCGCCGACACGGTCGGTGAAGATGCCGTGCCCGGGGGACTGCGGGTGGTTCGCACCCATGGCGCGCATCCCGCCGACCAGCACCGTCATCTCGGGCGCGGACAGCGTGAGAAGCTGCGCCTTGTCCACCATCAGTTCCTCTGCCGACATGTTGTAGTCGGTCTTGAGGTAGTTGCGCCAGGCGTCGGCGAAGGGCTCCAGCACCTCGAAGGAGTCGGCGTCGGTCTGCTCGTCCGTGGCATCGGTGCGGCCCGGGGTGAAGGGCACCTCGATGTCATGGCCGGCCGCCCTGGCCGCCTTCTCGACCGCGGCGCAGCCCGCCAGCACGATCAGGTCGGCGAGCGAGATCTTCTTGCCGCCAGAGGCACTGGCGTCGAAGTCGGCCTTGATGCCCTCCAGCGTCGAGACGACCTTCTGCACCTCCTCGGGCTGGTTCGCTTGCCAGTCCTTCTGAGGGGCGAGGCGGATGCGCGCGCCGTTCGGGCCGCCACGCATGTCCGAGCCGCGGAAGGTCACCGCAGCGCCCCAGGCCACGCGCGCCAGTTCCTGCACGCTAAGCCCGGAGTCGAGCACCCTGGCCTTCAGCGCCCTGATGTCCGCATCGTCCACCAGCGGGTGGTCGACCTCGGGCACCGGATCCTGCCAGATCAGATTTTCGGCGGGCACTTCCGGCCCGACGTAACGCGTCTTCGGTCCCATGTCGCGGTGGGTGAGCTTGTACCAGGCACGGGCGAAGGCGTCGGCGAACTCGTCGGGGTTCTCGTAGAAGTGGCGCGAGATCCTCTCGTATTCGGGGTCCACCCGCATCGCCATGTCGGCGGTGGTCATGATGGTGATGACCTTCTTCGACGGATCGTCGGCGGCGGGCGCCATGTGATCCTCGTCGGGGTTCTTGGGCTGCCACTGCCATGCGCCGGCGGGGGACTTCACAAGCTCCCACTCGTGCTCGAAGAGCATCTCGAAGTAGCCCATGTCCCACTTTATCGGGTTGGGCGTCCAGGCGCCCTCGATGCCGGAGGTGATCGCCTGCGCGCCCACGCCGGTTTCGTGGGACGACTTCCAGCCGAGGCCCATCTCGGCGATGTCGGCGCCCTCGGGCTCCGCGCCCACCAAGGCGGCGTCGCCCGCGCCGTGGCATTTGCCGAAGGTGTGGCCGCCGGCGGTGAGTGCGACGGTCTCGTAGTCGTTCATCGCCATCCGGGCGAAGGTCTCGCGGATGTCCCTGGCGGACGCCAGCGGGTCGGGCTTGCCGTCCGGGCCTTCGGGATTGACGTAGATGAGACCCATCTGCACGGCCGCCAGCGGGTTCTCAAGGTCACGTTCGCCGGAGTAGCGGCTGTTCTCCTTGTCGGAGGTGGCCAGCCACTCGACCTCGGAGCCCCAGTAGACATCCTCTTCGGGGCCCCAGACGTCTTCGCGGCCGCCGCCGAAGCCGAAGGTCTTGCCGCCCATCGATTCGATCGCGACGTTGCCGGCCAGCACCATCAGGTCCGCCCAGCTGAGCCTGTTGCCGTACTTCTGCTTGATCGGCCAGAGCAGGCGGCGGGCCTTGTCGAGATTGGCGTTGTCCGGCCAGGAGTTGAGCGGCGCAAAGCGCTGCTGCCCCGAGCCCGCGCCGCCGCGCCCGTCGCCGGTGCGGTAGGTGCCGGCCGAATGCCAGGCCATGCGGATGAAGAGACCGCCGTAATGACCGTAGTCCGCCGGCCACCAGTCCTGGCTGTCGGTCATCAGCGCGGTGAGGTCCTTCTTCAGCTCGTCGTAGTCGATGCCGGCGAAGGCCTCGGCATAGTCGAAGTCCGGATCCATCGGATCGGCTATCGGCGGATTCTGGTGCAGGATGTTCAGGTTGAGCTGGTTGGGCCACCAGTCGCGGTTGCCCCGCACGTTGAAGGTGGTGTGGATGCTCATTCCATGCGTCACCGGGCATTTGCCCTCTGCTGCTTCGTTTCCATCCATGATTGCGCTCCCGTTTGGCTGCGTGTGTGGCTCGTTCAGGCAAGAAGCTGCGCCGGCGATCCTGCCGCGGCGCCTGTCCGGATATCGACCCGGGGCCGCGTCGGCCGCGGCGATATCCTGGGTCTGCTCCCCGACTTCCGCCAGGACAGTAGCAAAGCGACTCCGTCAGGGAATGGTTGCATTTTTTGATCGTTGTGAGGAGCACGTCTTGTTGAATGTCTCAGGGTGTTGAATCTCTCTCGCGCGCGCGCGCGAGAGAGAGAGGACGCCGGAAACGGCCGTCGCGCCGCCTCATCTCCCGCGCGTCGTTCCGGCAATGGCAGGGAGCCGCTGCCGGGACGGACGAATCAAGAGCGGATGCGCCAGCCGGTGCGGAAGATCCACCAGACCGCGGCAAGGCAGAGCGCGAGAAACCCCGCGATGGCGAGCAGGCTGACCGCGACGGGCACGTCGGCAAGCCCGTAGAACGACCAGCGGAAGCCCGAGATCAGGTAGACGACCGGGTTGAAGAGCGCGACGGTCTGCCAGGCCGCCGGCAGCATCGAGATCGAGTAGAACGAGCCGCCGAGGAACACCAGCGGCGTGACGATCAGCAGCGGCACCAGCTGAAGCTGTTCGAAGTTCCGCGCCCAGATGCCGATGATGAAGCCCATCAGCGCGAAGCTGATGCAGGTCAGCAGCAGGAACAGCACCATCGGCACGGGGTGGGCGATGCGCATCTCCACGAAGAAGCTGGCCGTGACCATGATGACGACGCCGATGAAGAGCGCCTTGGTGGCCGCGGCGCCCACGTAGCCCACCACCACTTCGAGAAAGCTGACCGGGGCGGAGAGCACCTCGTAGATGGTGCCGATGAACTTGGGGAAGTAGATCGCGAAGCTGGCGTTGGAGATCGCCTGCGTCATCACGGTGAGCATGATGAGGCCCGGCACGATGAAGGCGCCGTAGCTCACCCCCTCGACCTCGTCTATGCGGCTTCCGATGGCGGCGCCGAAGACGACGAAGTAGAGCGAGGTGGAGATGACGGGCGAGATGAAGCTTTGCAGCAGCGTGCGGAAGAAGCGCCCCATCTCGTAGCGGTAGATCGCCCAGATGGCGCCGGTGTTCATGCCGCGTCCTCCTGCACCAGGCCCACGAAGATCTCCTCCAGGCTCGACTGCCGCGTGGACAGGTCGCGCAGCACCAGTCCCGCCGCCTGCAGGTCGGCCAGAAGCCGGGTGATGCCGGTGCGTTCCGCCCGCCGGTCGTAGCTGTAGACCAGCGCGGCCCCGTCCCGCGCAAGCTCCAGGTCGTAGCCGGCAAGCGCGGCCGGCACCTCCGGCAGCGGCTCGCGCAGCTCGATCACCAGCTCCTTGCGGCCCATGCGATCCATCAGCGCGCCGGTCTTCTCGACCAGCAGCAGTTCGCCGCGGTTGATGACGCCCACGCGGTCGGCCAGTGCTTCGGCCTCCTCGATGTAATGCGTGGTCAGGATGATGGTGACGCCATCGGCCTTGAGCGCCTCGACGGTTTCCCACATGCCGCGGCGCAGTTCCACGTCCACGCCGGCGGTGGGCTCGTCCAGGAACAGCACCCGCGGCTCATGCGCCAGCGCCTTGGCGATCATCACGCGGCGCTTCATGCCGCCCGAAAGCTCGCGGGTCTGGGCATCGCGCTTGTCCCAGAGCGACAGCTGCCGCAGCACCGACTCCAGATGCGCGTCGTCGCGCGGCAGCCCGAACACCCCGCGCGAGAAGCGCACGGCCTCCCAGACCTTCTGGAAGGGCTCCAGCGCGATCTCCTGCGGGACGAGGCCGATCAGCCGGCGCGCGGCCCGGAAGTCGCGCAGGATGTCGTGGCCGTCAACGCGCACGCTGCCGCCGGTGGGCACGGTCAGACCGCAGACGGTGGAGATCAGCGTCGTCTTGCCTGCGCCGTTCGGGCCGAGAAGCGCCAGGATCTCGCCCTTTTCCACCTCCAGCGTGACACCGCGAAGCGCCTCGAAGCCGCCCTCGTAGGTCTTGCGCAGATCCTCGATCCGAAGAATGGCGGCCATGCGGCGTCTCCCTGTCCGGCGCTCGCAGGGACACTAGCCCCCGCACTCCCGGGCACAAGGGGCCGGTCGCGCACAGACGCTGCGCGGACTGGCGCCTGACCGGCTGCGCGGCTATGGCGAAAGCCGGAGGAACCGCGCCAGATGAGCACCGAGGCCGACAACGCGGCGAAGGGCATCGCCTTCATCCTGCTCGGCATGGTGGCGATCACCATCAACGACGTGCTGATCAAGTTCCTCTCGGGCGGCTATCCGCTGCACCAACTGGTGTTCATCCGCTCCGGCGTAGGGCTGGTGTTCATCCTTGCGCTGGTGCGGCTCGAAGGTGGCTGGCACATGCTGCGGGTGGATCGCCCGGCGCTGCACATCCTGCGCGGACTGCTGGTGGTCGTGGCCAACATGACCTATTTCGCCGCACTTGCCGTGCTGCCGCTGGCCGAGGCCGTGGCGCTGTTCTTCGTCGCGCCGCTCTTCATCACGCTGCTGTCCATCCCCTTGCTGCGCGAGCGGGTGGGCCCCTGGCGGCTGGGCGCGGTGGCGGTAGGCTTTGTCGGCGTGCTGGTGATGCAGCGCCCCTGGGCAGGCGATCTGAACGTGCCGCGGCTGGTGCTGCTTCTGCCGGTGGTCGCGGCCTTCACCTATGCGCTGATGCAGATCCTGACGCGGCGGCTGGGCGTGACGGCCAAGGCCTCTGTCCTCGCGGTCTGGATCCAGTCGGTGTTCCTGGTCGTCTCGGCGCTCTTCGGGCTTGTGGCGGGCGACGGTCGCTTCGCGGAGGGTGCGGAGAACGATAGCCTGATCTTCCTGTTCCGCGCGTGGATCTGGCCCGCGCAGGCGGACTGGGGCCTGCTGGCGCTGCTCGGCGCGAACTCTGCGGTCATCGGCTATTCGCTGTCCTCCGCCTATCGCTCGGCCGATGCGGGCACCATCGCGCCCTTCGAGTATGTCGCGCTGCCGCTCGCGATTCTTGCCGGCTGGCTGGTCTTCGCCGAATTGCCTGGGCCGACTGTCTGGCTTGGCACGGCGCTGATCGGGGGCGCGGGGCTGGTGGTGTTCCTGCGCGAACGGCAGAGGGGGCGCGCGCCGGTGACGCGGGCGGGGCCGCGGCGGCGCTATTGAGCGCCAAGCCGCGTGGCCTGCACCCACCAGCTAGGTCGCGCCAGCGCCAGCGCATGCGCGGCGTTGCGGGCCGCGGTGGCGCAGGGGAAGAGCCCGAAGCAGGTCGCGCCGGAGCCGGACATGCGCGCGAGCAGGCACTGCGGCGCGGCGGCAAGCGCGGCGAGCGCCGCCTCCACCTCGGGCGCAAGCGCGCGCGCCGGCGGCTCCAGGTCGTTGCGTTGGGTGGCCAGCCAGTCGGTCAGCGCCTGCGCATCGGCGAAGCGGGGGAGCGGGTCGGGCATCTCCGGGTTCTCGCGCCGCGCGAGGCGGGAAAAGACCTGCGCGGTCGAGACCGCGACGCCCGGATTCACCAGCACCGCATCGAGCAGCGGCAGCCCCTCGACGGGCGCCACAATCTCCCCGATGCCGCGCATCCGGGCCGGGCGTCCCGCCATGCAGACCGGCACGTCCGCGCCCAGGGCCAGCACGTCCTCGGGCACGGCGCGGTCGGACAGTTCGGCCAGCGCATGCAGCGTGGCCGCGGCATCCGCGCTGCCGCCGCCGATGCCGCCCGCGGTCGGCAGATGCTTTTCAAGCTCGATTTCCGCCGACACGCCCATCAGCGCCGCGGCCTTCAGCACAAGGTTCTCGGGACCGGTGGGCACGCCCGCGGCCATCGGGCCGGTCACGCGCAGGCACGGCTTGGCGGCCTGTCGCACCCGCACCACGTCCCCGAGATCGGCGAACACGACGAGCGAATCGAGCAGATGATAGCCGTCCGCGCGGCGGCCGGTCACATGCAGGGTAAGATTGACCTTCGCCGGCGCGCGCGCCTCAGCCGTCCTCATCGCGCGGGCCGTCCGCAAGCTCCAGCGGCGGCGCGCCCTCTTCTGCCAGCACGGTGTCGAGCCCGACCTCCAGCTTGCGGCGGATGCGCTCTGCGTCGTCCGGTTCGGGATCGAAGGACAGCGCGCGCTGCCACTGGAAACGCGCCTCCATCCTGCGCCCCACCGCCCAGTAGACGTCGCCCAGATGGTCGTTGACGATGGGATCGACCGGCAGAAGCTCCGCTGCGCGCTCCATGTGCCCGACGGCTTCCTCGTAGCGGCCGAGGCGATAGAGCGCCCAGCCCAGGCTGTCGACGATGTAACCGGAATCGGGCCGCGCCGCGACCGCGCGCTCGATCATCTCGAGCGCCTCCTCGAGGTTCTCCTGCTTCTCCACCAGCGAGTAGCCCAGGTAGTTCAGCACCTGCGGCTGGTCGGGCTGCAGCTTCAGCGCCTGACGGAAATCCGCCTCTGCCGCGGGCCACAGGTCCTGACGCTCGTAGGCGATGCCGCGCGCGTAGTAGAGGAACCACTGCGCCTCGCCCGGATCGTCGTAAAGTGCGATGGCCCGGTCGTATGCGGCCACCGCCTCTTCGAAACGTTCGAGCGATCGGAAGAGATCACCGAGCGAGGAATGGACGGCAGGCAGGTCGCCATGCGTCTGTGCGAGCTGCCCCAGCACCTCGATCGCGGCGTCGGACTTGCCCGCCTGCCGCAGTGCGTCGGCGCGGCCCAGTTCCGCGGCGTGATAGGACGGGTCGTCGCGCGGCACGCGCTTGTAGGTTTCGGTGGCAAGCTCGTATTGCCCGAGCCGCTCCAGCAGATCCGCGGACATCAGCAGCGCCTCGATATGGTCGGGGCGCAGGTGTTCGGCCACGCGCGCGTAGAGCAGCGTGAAATCCTCGCTCGCCTCGTTCATGAGCGCGCCGGATATGGTGAAGAAAACCTCCGCAAGCCCGTCACGCGGCCCGCTGACCATCGTGAAGGGCAGCGTCTCGCCTGCCTCGAGCGCGTCGCGCATCCGGCGCAGGCCCGGATCGAGATCCGCTCCGAAGGCCGTGCGTATCAGGTCCAGCGCCTCGTCGTTGCGGTCGATCTGGCTGAGCACCTCGACGCGGGCGATGATGCCGCGACGCGTCATCTGCATGGCGCCCGCGGTATCGGAGGCATAGATCGCCTCGGCCCCCTCGAAATCGCCGACCGAGGCAAGCGCGAGCGCCTTGTGATAGAGGGCGAAGCCGATCAGCCCGCGTTCCTCGCCCACCTCGTCGAAGGCGGCCAGCGCCTCGGACATGTTGCCGCGGCCCAGTTCGGACCAACCCGCCACAAGGCCGTCCACCAGCAGGCCCACGCCGTTGCCGTCCCCGACGATGCCAAGCAACTGCTCGTAGCGGCCCGTCGCGCCATAGTGGGCGATCAGCGCCATGTTGGCGACCTGATTGGGGCCGGCCGTCTCGATCAGCCGCCGCGCCACCGGCAGCGCGCGGTCCACCTGTCCCAGCGCCAGATAGGCCGCGTTGGCCGCCTCCAGAAGCTCCGGGTTGGACGGATCCTGCGCCAGCGCGCGGGTAAAGTAGCGCGCGGCCGAGAGGAAATCGGACTGATACCCGGCCTGCCGCGCCGCGAGATAGTCGCCCGACGGCACCGGCTCGGCCGGGGCGGACTGCGGCGCCGCGAGAGAGACCGTCGCAGCGAAGGCTGTCAGTAGGAATGCGCGCAAGAGATATATGCCTCTGCCGAGGTTTCGGGGTGCACCCTATGGTAAGGGCGCAGGCCGGACTTGTCCATGCGCGCACGGTCTGCGGGGCGCGGCGGCTGGCCCGGGCGCCTGCCGGACGGGCGCCTCACATCCCCGGATAATTCGGCCCGTCACCGCCCTGCGGCGTCGTCCAGACGATGTTCTGCCGCGGATCCTTGATGTCGCAGGTCTTGCAGTGGACGCAGTTCTGGAAGTTGATGACGAAGCGGTCGTTGCCGGCCTCGTCCTTGACGAATTCATAGACCCCGGCAGGACAGTAGCGGGCCGAGGGGCCGGCGTATTCCGGCAGGTTCACGGCCACCGGCAGCTCGGGATCCTTGAGCTTGAGGTGCGCCGGCTGGCTCTCCTCGTGGTTCGTCATCGAGTAGCTGACGTTGGTCAGCCGGTCGAAACTGATCCTGCCGTCCGGCTTGGGGTAGTCGATGGGCTTGTGCTTGCGCGCGGGCTCCGTCGCCTCCGCATCCGACTTGCCATGTCCCACCGTGCCGAAGAACGAAAAGCCAAGCGCGTTCGTCCACATGTCGAATCCGCCCAGACCGAGGCCGCCGGCCAGGCCGTATTTCGACCACAGCGGCTTGACGTTGCGCACCCGGTTCAGGTCGCGCCCGATCGGGCCGGTGCGCACGCGTTCCTCGTAGTCGCCGAGCTCGTCCTGCGCCCGGCCCGCGGCGATGGCCTCTGCCGCGACCTCGGCCGCCGCTATGCCCGAGAGCATGGCGTTGTGATTGCCCTTGATGCGGGGCACGTTGACCATGCCCACCGAGCACCCCAGCAGCGCGACGCCGGGCGCCACCATCTTCGGCATCGACTGGTATCCGCCCTCGTTGATCGCGCGGCCGCCGTAGGCGATGCGCTTGCCGCCTTCCAGCAGCTCCTTCAGCATCGGATGATGCTTGAAGCGCTGAAACTCCATGTAGGGATAGACATAGGGGTTGGCGTAGTTCAGGTGCACCACGAACCCGAGATAGAGCTGGTTCCCCTCGGCATGGTAGATGAAACCGCCGCCGCCCGCGTTGCTGCCCAGCGGCCAGCCCAGGGTGTGGCTGACCTCGCCCAGGTTGTGCCTCTCGGGATCGATCTCCCAGATCTCCTTCATCCCGAGTCCGTATTTCTGCGGCTCGCGGCCACGATCCAGGTCATGGCGTGCGATCACCTGCTTGGACAGCGACCCGCGCACGCCCTCGGCCAAGAACACATACTTGCCCAGCAGTTCCATGCCGGGCTCGTGGTTGGGCCCCGGAGTGCCGTCGGACCGCAGCCCGAATTCGCCGGCGATCACGCCGCGGATCTCGCCGTTCTCGCCCCAGACGATGTCCGAGCAGGCCATGCCGGGAAAGATCTCGACGCCCAGTCCCTCGGCCTGTTCCGCGAGCCAGCGACAGACATTGCCCATCGAGACGATGTAGTTGCCGTGGTTGTCCAGCATCGGCGGCATCGGCCAGTTGGGCAGGCGGATGCGCCCCCCCTCGCCCAGAAGGTAGAAGTTGTCCTCGCTGACTTCCGTGCGGACCGGCGCGCCGCGCTCCTTCCAGTCGGGGAACAGCGCGTCGAGGCCGATCGGGTCCAGCACCGCCCCCGACAGGATGTGCGCGCCCACCTCCGACCCCTTCTCCAGCACGACGACCTCGAGGTTCGGGTCGACCTCCTTCAGGCGGATCGCGGCGGAGAGGCCGGCCGGCCCCGCGCCAACGATCACGACATCGTATTCCATCGACTCGCGCTGAACGTCGCTCATCCTGGATCCTTTCGGAAGGACTCGGGTCAGAAGCACTCGGGTGCGCAGAGGCACCCGCATCCCGACTGACCTATCGCGCCCGCGCGGCGCTGGTCAATCGGAACGCGGCGTGCGGTCCGGGGGTGCGGCGAATCGCGCCCGCCAGAACGCCCGCGGGATCGAAGGCGCGCCAGGTCGGGACGCGCGCAGGGTCGGTCCCGTGACGGGTCGGCTCCCGCTCTTGCAAGGCTGCCCGCCGCATGATTTGAAATGCGAAGGCGCCGCGAGGCGTTCTTTGTCGTCCGGAACGGCTGGAAAGACCTCATGGAAAAGATCCCGATGACCCGCGCGGGCCACGTTGCGCTGGAAGCCGAGTTGAAGCAGCTCAAGAGCGTCGAGCGACCGGCAATCATCCGCGCCATCGCCGAGGCGCGCGAGCATGGCGACCTGAGCGAGAACGCCGAGTATCACTCGGCGCGCGAGAAGCAGAGCTTCATCGAGGGCCGGATCAAGGAACTCGAGGGCGTGCTCGGCCGGGCCGAGGTGATCGACCCCGCCACCCTGTCGGGGCCGATCAAGTTCGGCGCGACGGTGACTTTGGCGGACGAGGACACCGACGAGGAAAAGACCTGGCAGATCGTGGGCGAGCACGAGGCCAACGTCGAACGGGGCCTGCTGAACATGCGCTCTCCGATCGCGCGCGCGCTGATCGGCAAGGAAGAGGGCGACAGCGTCGAGGTGCGCACACCCGGCGGCGAAAAGACCTACGAGATACTCGCGATCCGCTACGAGTGAGTGCAGGCCGATGGCCGAGACCCCCGGCAAAGGCGCCGAGCCCCTCGGCCTCTACGACCGGCCGCAGCCGGCGCGCCTGTCGGGCATCGAGATCGCGGCCGTGGCGCTGAGCGCGGGCTGGCTGGCGCTTGCCGGTGGCTTCCTTCTGGTCTGGGACGAGGATCCGGCAGGCGGCGCCGACCGGCTACGCTTCGCGATGACCGCGCTTGCGCTCTTCCTGCCGGTGGGGATGATCTGGGTCGCGGCGATGGCGGCCCGGGCGAGTCGCGTCATGCGCGACGAAAGCCGCCGCCTGCAGGCCGCGATCGACGCGATCCGCCACGCCTATCTCTCCCAGGCGCAGCAGGCGGCAGCCGGCACCGCGGACCCTTCGGTCACGAAGAAGCTCGACGAGCTCGTGGCGGCGCAGAAGAAGGCCGAGGCGGCGCTCGCGATGTTCACCTCGGCACGCGGCAAAGCAGCGCAGGGCCGGCCCGACGGGCCGCAGGCCGCGCCGCCGCCGGGACCGACGCCCGAGGATCAGCCCAGCCTCGCACTGGGCACCCCCCCAGAGGCAGCATCCCCGCCGCTCACCACCGCCGACATGATCCGCGCCCTCAACTTTCCCGAGACGGCGCAGGACCGGGAGGGTTTCGCGGCGCTCCGGCGCGCGCTGCGGGACCGGCCGACGGCGCAGTTCGTGACGGCCGCACAGGATGTTCTCACCCTGCTCAGCCAGGAGGGGATCTACATGGACGACCTGCGCCCGGACATGGCGCGCCCCGAGATCTGGCGCCGCTTTGCCGAGGGGGCCCGCGGTCGCTCGGTGGCGGCGCTGGGCGGTGTGCGCGACCGGGCCGCGCTTTCGCTGTCCGCCGCGCGGATGAAGCAGGATCCCATCTTCCGAGATGCCGCGCACCACTTCCTGCGACTCTTCGACCGGCGCTTTGCCGAGTTCGCGCAGCATGCGACGGATGCCGAGATTTCCGCCTTTTCCGAGACCCGCACGGCGCGCGCCTTCATGCTTCTGGGGCGAGTCGCGGGCACCTTCGACTGAGCGTGTGAAGAATTTTCGTCCGAAAATTCTTCACATCCTGCGCCGACCGGGGGGCGATTTTTCGATCGAAAAATCGCCTGCACTACCCGAGATGATCCAGGATCGGGCAATCGGGCCGGTCGTCACCGTGGCAGGCACGCACGAGTTCCGACAGTTCGTCATGCAGCGCCTGCAGCGCGCGCTGCTTCGCCTCGATCTCTTCCAGCCGCTTCCTGGCGATCGCCTTCACGTCCGCGCTCGAGCGGTCGCGATCCCCGTAGAGCCCGAGCAATTCCCGGCATTCCTCGATCGAGAAGCCGAACTCGCGCGCGCGCCTCACGAAAGCAAGCCTGCGCACCGCGGCATCGTCATAATCGCGGTAGCCCGAGGCCGTTCGGCCCGCCGGCGCGACGAGTCCGATGTCGGCATAGTAGCGCACCGTCTTGACCGGCAGGCCCGCCGCTTCGGCCGCGTTCGAGATGTTCATGCCAAACCCTCCACGAGCTGGAAAGCTTAGCCCGCCCAGGGCAGCCGGCAAGAGCCGGTTTGCATCTGCCACACGGCGCGATTATGAGCTGTCGTCGTTCACTGCCGGAGCCATGGCATGGCCGCATCTTCCCTGCGCCGGGCGTTCCTGTCAGGCGCGCGCGATGCATTGCCCTTCACCTTCGTCGTCTCGCCTTTCGCGCTCCTCTTTGGCGTGGTGGCGACAGAGGCGGGGCTCGACGTCGTGGAGACGCTGGCATTCTCGGTCGCCGTGCTGGCGGGGGCCTCCCAGTTCGCCGCACTGCAACTGATGACCGAAAACGCGCCGACGGCGATCGTCCTTGCCTCCGCGCTCGCGGTCAATCTGCGGATGGCGATGTATTCCGCCGCGCTCACGCCGCATCTGGGGGCCGCGCCGCTGTGGCACCGGGCGCTGGCGTCCTATTTCATCGTCGACCAGACCTATGCGCTCGGCATCATCGCGTACGAGCGCGAGCACATGACGCTGGGCGAGAAGCTTGCGTATTTCTGGGGGGCGGTCGCGCCTGTCTGCCCTGTGTGGTACGTCATGACCCTTGTGGGTGCGCTTGCGGGCACGGCCATACCCGGAAGCGTGCCGCTCGATTTCGCCGTGCCGATCACCTTTCTGGCCCTGATCGCACCGATGCTCCGCACGCTTGCCCATGTCGTCGCTGCCGGGGTTTCGGTCACGCTTGCGCTGGTCTTTGCTTTCCTGCCCTACAATCTCGGGCTGATGGTCGCGGGGCTGGGCGCGATGATCGCCGGAGCGCAGACCGAAGTCCGGCTGCGGCGCAGTCGGCCGGGCGGCCCATGATATCGGACGCGCCCATTCCCACCGCAGAGGTCTGGATCGTGATCGTCGCACTCGGTCTGGGCAGCTATCTGCTGCGCTTCTTCTTTCTGGGGGTCGTGGGGGACCGGGAGCTGCCGGAATGGCTGTTGCGCCACCTGCGCTACACCGCGGTCGCCGTGCTGCCCGGACTGGTCGCACCGATGGTGCTCTGGCCCTCGGCAACCGGCGGCACGCCGGACCCTGCCCGCCTCGCTGCCGCGGCGGTGACGTTGGGGCTGGGCCTCTGGACCAGGAACGTGCTGCTGGCGATCGTCGCCGGCGCCGCGACGCTGTGGGCAGGGGTCTACCTGATCTAGTTGGCTGACCTAATTGGCCGCCGCAGCGTCCGGTCCCTGATAGGACATGATCGCCTTGAACTTGTCGGGGTCGTCATATTCGACCAGCTTCTCCTCGGTCACCCCGGGGAGCTGTCCGAACGCCTCCATCAACTGCCTGGGGAACCAGACGGGGCGGATGCTTTCGAACCCCGGAAGCTCCGACAGGACGCGCGCGGTGACCAGCGTGCACAGCGCGGGCTGCACCGGCCCTGCCCGCTGCACCGCGCGAAACGCCATCTCGGCCACCTCGGGCGAGACCGGCCTGGTCTGGATGACGACGTGATGGGTCTCGCGCGCGTGGGCGCTGCGATAGATGCGCTCGAATTCGGTGGTCACGCCAAAGAGCACGTCGTTGCGCTCAGGCACGCCGGGATGCTCGACGTTGCCCGCCGGGTCGAAGATCACCTGCTGCGAGGCGTTGATCAGCAGGCTGGTATGGGCGCCCGCCCCGCTGCGGTTGTTGACCATCGTGTAGAGGCGGATGATGGGCGGTCCGTCACCGCGATAGGCCGCGCGCGCGACAACTTCCTCGGGGGCCCACGCCCCCGCGTTGGGCGGGCCACAGCCAGCCACCGCGGCGGCGAGGGGAAGCAGCACGAAGCGCCGCCTGTTCATCCCCGCCCGGCGGCCCCGCAGCGCCATGCGCCTCAGGAGTTGAAGATGGCGAGGAAGACGAGGATGAAGATCGACACGCCCCCCACCCAGATCGAGACCTTCACGAAGCCTTCGAAGGTCTTCTCGTGCTCGGTGATGTCCATTTCGCCGTGCTTGTGATCTTCGGCCATCGGCAATTCTCTCCGGTGCTTGGCTGCGTGCATCTGACCCGCATCTTCATATCGCGCAGGTCGGTTTCGGGCAAGGCGGCGCAGCGCCGTGTCAGCCCACGCGGCTGAATTCCCAGGCTCCGCTTTCGTTCAGGCGCCGCACCGCGCGCGCGGTCTGGTGCAGGTGGTTGAGATGCGCCACCGCCTCGACGAGGGCGAGCCCGTATTCCTGCGGGCCGATCTCGCGCCTGAAGAGCGGCGCGAAGCACTCCGCAGCGGTGCGGGGGGTATCTAGGTGCCGCTCGAGCCGCTCCAGCGCGCTGTGGTGGTTGTCGATCAGTTGCCGCAGCCGCATCGGCAGCCCAGTGAACGGCAGCTTGTGGCCGCCGAGAGCCAGCTGATCGGGGCGGGCGTATGTCGACAGCCGCTCGCAGGAGGCCAGCCAGTCGGCGACCGGGTCGGCCTCCGGCTCGGTGGCGTAGACGCCGATGTTGGAACTGATCGACAGGATGACCTGGTCGCCGGTCAGCACCAGGCCGTCGTCGCGGCTCCAGAAGGTGGCGTGCTCGGGCGCATGGCCGCCGCCGCAGCGGATGTCCCAGGTGCGTCCGCCCATGCGGATCGTGCCGCCCTCCGTCAGCCTGCCGAAGCCCAGCGGCATGGGCCAGACGATATCGGCGAAGTTGAAGGGGCGCTCGTTCGCGCGCTCGTTCAGCATATCCTCGGCCATCCCGGCGCGGCGCCAGAAGGCCAGCGTCTCTGGCGGCGGGCGGTCCTGTTCGTCGAGCGTCAGCATCCGCGCGAAGAGCCAGGCAGTGCGCGTGGTCAGAAGCTCGGCCCCCTTCTCGCGCTGGAACCATCCGGCCAGCCCGATGTGATCGGGGTGATGGTGGGTGGCGACCACGCGGCGCACCGGCTTGCCGCCCAGCGGCCCCGACAGCAGCGCCTCCCAGGTCTCGCGCGTGCGGCGGGTGTTCATGCCGCTGTCGACCAGCGTCCAGCCGTCGCCGTCATCAAGCGCGTAGACGTTGACGTGGTCGAGCTTCATTGGCAGCGGCAGGCGCAGCCAGAGCACGCCCTGGGCCACCTCGACCGCCTCGCCGGGGGCGGGCGGTGTCTGCCACGGGGTGCGGATGCCTGTTGTCCCGTCCATCATGCGGCCAGATCCTCATCCGACAGCGCGTAGAGGTCGGCACCGCCGGCGCGCGCCTCTGCCAGAAGCCCTGCGTGCTCGGGCAGCAGGCGCCGGACATAGACCTGCGCCAGCGCGGTGCGCGGGCCCGTGCCGCCCTCTGCCAGCGCCGCGCGCAGGTGGTAGTGCGCGCCCAGCACCCGCGCGAAGCCCTTCAGATAGGGCACGGAACCCGCGAAGCGGTCGGTCGGATCGGTGGTGGCAACCACCGCCTCGGTCGCCTCGCGCAGCGTCTCGGCCGCCTGCCAGACGGGGCCGGCAAGGTCGGGCAGCCGGTCGCGCGCGGCCTCTGTGCCCCCCTCGATCTCGTCGATCAGCGCCTGCGCGGCCTCACCGCCATCGGCCATCTTGCGGCCCACGAGGTCCATCGCCTGAATCCCGTTGGTGCCCTCGTAGATCGCGGTCACGCGCACGTCGCGCCAGTATTGCGCCGCCCCCGTCTCCTCGATCACGCCCATGCCGCCGTGAATCTGGATGCCCGTGTCGGCAAGCTTCAGCCCCGTGTCGGTGCCGAAGGCCTTGGCGATCGGGGTGAGCAGCGCCGCGCGCGCGGCCCAGGCCGGATCGGCTGTCGCCGTCTCCATGTCGATGGCGGCGGCGCAGGCGAAGGCGATGGCGCGCGCGGCGAAAAGCTCGGCCTTCATCGTGGCCAGCATCCGGCGCACATCGGCATGCTCGACGATTGCACCGCGCCCGTCGCCCACGGGCGTGCGGCCCTGCCGCCGCTCCATCGCGTAGGCCAGCGCGTGCTGAAAGGCGCCTTCCGCCACGCCTATGCCCTGCATTCCCACGCCGAGGCGGGCGTTGTTCATCATGGTGAACATGCAGCGCATGCCCTTGTGCTCCTCGCCCACCAGCCAGCCGGTCGCGCCCTCGTAGGACATCGTGCAGGTCGGGCTGGCGTGCAGCCCCAGCTTGTGCTCAAGCCCCACGACCCGCAGCGCATTGGGCGTGCCGGGCGTGCCGTCCTCGCGCGGCAGGAACTTCGGCACCAGGAACAGGCTGATGCCCTTCGTGCCCGGCGCCCCGTCCGGCAGCCGTGCCAGCACAAGGTGGCTGACGTTCGCCGCGAAATCGTTGTCGCCGCCGGTGATGTAGATCTTCTGCCCGGTGATCCTGTAGCGGCCGTCGCCCAGCGGCTCGGCCCTGGTGGTCAGCGCGCCCACGTCGGAGCCTGCCTGCGGCTCCGTCAGGTTCATCGTTGCAGACCATTCGCCCGAGGCGAGTTTCGGGATGTAGAGCGCCTGCATCCATTCGGGCGCATGATGGGCCAGCGCCTCGATCTGGCCCTGCGCCATCAGCGGCGTCAGGTGTGACGCGAGGCAGGAACCCGACATCATCTCGTTCAGCGCCGTGGCGACCGACATGGGCAGGCCGAGCCCCCCGTGCTCGACCGGCCCGGCCACGCCCAGGAACCCCGCGTCCGCCAGCGCATGATACGCCTCGCCGAAGCCCGGCGACATCCGCACCACCCCGTTCTCCAGCCGCGTGGGCTGCGTGTCGCCGCTGCGCTGGAGCGGCGACAGCACCTCCTCGCAGACGCGCCCCGCCTCGGTCAGCATCGCGGCCACCACGTCCGGCGTCGCCTCCGCGAAGCGGTCGGTCGCTGCCACCTGCGGGAAACCCACGACATGGTCGAGAAGAAAACGGTACTCGGCGACAGGGGCGCGGTAGGGCATCGGACACCTCGGGCTTGGCATGGCTCCGGGGCGGGTGTATGGCCCCTCTCGTCGCGGAAGGCTAGGCTCAACCGCCCGCCGCGCAACCGCAACGCCGCGTCAGAGATGCCACAGAGCCCCCACCGCCTGCCGCCCGATCCCTCCGGCATCGCCCGCGCCGCGGCGTTGCTGCGGGCGGGCAAGCTGGTCGCGATCCCGACCGAGACGGTCTATGGCCTTGCCGCCGACGCACGCAACGATGCGGCGGTCGCCGCGATCTTCGACGCCAAGGGGCGGCCGTCCTTCAATCCGCTGATCGCCCATGTGGCGGATGCAGCGGGCGCGCAGGCGCTCGTGGACTGGCCCGCCGAGGCCGAGCGCCTTGCCGCCGCCTTCTGGCCCGGACCGCTCACGCTGGTCCTGCCGCTGAAGCCGGGGCACGGGCTGTCGCCGCGCGTCACCGCCGGCCTTGGCACGCTGGGCGTGCGGGTGCCCGACCAGCCGGCGACGCTGGCGCTGTTGCGCGCCTTCGGCGGCCCGCTCGCGGCACCCTCGGCCAATCCTTCGGGCCGGCTCAGCCCGACCACGCCGGAGCATGTGATCGCGGGCCTTGGGCCGCGCGTGTCGGCAGTGCTCGACGCGGGCCCCTGCCCCGTTGGCGTGGAATCCACGATCCTCGCGCTTGATGGCGCCCCGCACCTTCTGCGGCCCGGCGGCGTGCCGGTCGAGGCGCTGGAGCAGGCGTTGGGCACGCCGGTCGCGGCCACAGGCGCCGATCCCGCGCGCCCGCAGGCCCCCGGGCAACTCGCCTCGCACTACGCGCCGCAGGCGGCGCTCCGTCTTGACGCGACAGACTGGCGGTCGGGCGAGCGGCGGCTGGGCTTCGGCCCCGTCGACTGCGACCTGAACCTGTCGCATGCGGGCGATTTGCGCGAAGCGGCGACGAACCTTTTCCCGCACCTGCACGCGCTCGACGATGGCACGCATGTCATCGCCGTCTCGCCCGTGCCGCGTCACGGCCTGGGCCTTGCCATAAACGACCGCCTGCGCAGGGCCGCCGCCCCGCGCGGCAAAGCCGGCAGGACCGCGTGACGCGGGATCCGTCAGCCCCGCACCAACGCGCAGAGAAAGGGATACGCAGGAAAGGAAGAGCCGTGGCTGCACGCGAGGCTTCGCGACGACTTCGCCATCTGCCCGGGGAAGATCCGGGCGCGTTTCGAGGTGAAGCCGGCCGGTTGCCTATCGCACCACAGCATCGCAGACGGCGCTTCGCCGGTGACGGGATCTGCCCCGCTGTTGCGGCCGATCACACCCCGCGGCGGATCGGGCAGGCGCAGAGCCGGTGCGGGGCCGGCCCCGTTCGGCCGGACCTGTAGCGTGCTCCATTTGCAACGGCTCCGCAGTCCGGAGTGCCTGCCGTCCGTCGGGCCGCGAAGCAGTGCACCCGCCGGCAGCCCGCGGGACGGTACGGGTGCTGG
>NZ_JBKHAQ010000162.1:0-4411 GCF_046542825.1 Rhodosalinus sp.
GCGATATTGACCAGCAGACCCACCGTCACCGTCCAGGTCCAGAAGGCTTCGTTCAAATCAAGGTCGCCGGACCAGAGAGCACGCAGTTTCGTCATGGGCGGGACCTTGCAACGACAGCCAAGGCGGCACAATCGCAATGCAGCATGACGCTCCCGCAAATGGCATGGCAGCCGGCCCGAGGCGACACGCGACACATGGCGCACTGTATCCGATCGGGAACACGCCCGGCCCCTGAAGGATGTTTCCCCGTTCCGAAGGGAGAGCGCCACGAAAGAGGCCCCCCGCAGACTGATGCGCGGGAGGACGAACACGAAGGCCCGCGAGCTGCTGACGCAACTCGAGGACCGGGTCGCGCGACCGAGGCCAGTCCTTTCCGAGGCCAGTCCTTTCCGATGCCAGTCCTGTCTGCGGTCGGGAAGGGGTAACGCGATGGGAGACCGCGGCCGGGAAGAGTGCGCAAGGAAAGCCATGAGGACGGGCAACCCGGCGATCGGGTTTGTGTTCGAAAAGGCTTGGAGGTTCAGGGGATCAACCGCCCGGCCCATCCCGGGGCCGTGGATGCGCGTGGATGATACAAGGCGGGCCGGTCGTTCTTTCCGCTGACCTGCAACCTGCGCTCCAACGATCGGCAAATGCGCCGTTCGCCGGGATGCACCGATCCTGCCATGCGTTGTCAGCCTCGACAGGCCCATCGCGCGGCTGCCTCCAGCGGCGCAACGGCTCCCGCATGCGTCCCGATGGGGGTTGAAGCGGGCGCCCGATGCCGGCAGACGGGTTGACCTGACGGCAACCGCTAGATGCGGACGGTCCCGGTGACGCCGCGTTCGAAAGCCTGCTCGATCAGCGCCTTCAGCAGGGCCTTGCCCGCCGCGTCGCGCATGGCGGAGACGACGGGCGCCCGCGCCCGGGCCGCCGGGCGGATCGGGACGGGCGGCAGCGCAGCCTCGCGCGAGGCGCGGCGATTGAGCTGCGCCTTGGGGCAATGGGCGCAGATGTGATCCATGATCGCGTCGATTGCACCGCGCTCGGTGCAGTAGTGCACCACGATCGACGCCGCATGACGGTTGATCTCGACCATCTTGACGCCTTCGAGCGATCCCACCTGGCGCTCGATGAGGGCCATCAGTTCCGGATCGCGGCGAAGCGCCTCGATCTTGAACCGGGCGCGGCCCGGAATGTGATGCACGCAATCGACCATGGTTCCGCGACTCCCTGCCAATACCGGCCCATCGCGGATTAGCCTACACCTTCCAGAGTGAAACGGTCAACTACTCTTGGCGCGTCGCGGTCGATCGTGGCGCGTCGGCCCGGGCGATCCTGGCGCGGTCCGCCCCGGATGGCAGGCCCGCCCGGGCGATGGCCGACAGAAGCAACGCGATCGTCGATCCGTTGTGCAGCATGGCCGCGCCGATGGGCGAGAGCGCGCCCACGGAGGCGGCGACGAACAGCGCCGAGTTGAAGCCGATGGCCATGGTGCTGTTGGAGGACACGATGCGCATGGCCTGGTCGCAGATCTCGCGCGCGTCCGCCACGGCGCCCAGCCGGTCCTCCATCAGCATCACGTCCGCGGCGGCCTGGGCGATGTCGGCGCCCTTCTGCATCGAGAGCCCCACATCGGCCTGCGCCAGCGCCGGCGCATCGTTCACGCCGTCGCCGAGGAAGGCGACCTTGTGGCCGGCCTCCTGCAGCGCGGCGAGAATGCGCAGCTTGTCCTCGGGGTGCAATTCGGCATGGACCCGGTCGAAGCCAAGCTCCGCGCCGAAGCCCTCGGCCCGTTCCCTCCGGTCGCCCGTCAGCATAACGAGCGACGTGACCCCGGCGGCGCGCAGGCGGCGCATGGTCTCCGCCGCATCGGCGCGCAGATCGTCGCGCAGGCCGATCAGCCCCAGGGGCCGCCCGCCGATGGCGAGGTAGAGCAGCATCTTGCCGTCGTTCACCAGCGCGTCGATCCGGTCGTCATGTGCCCGGAAGTCCACGCCTTCGCGGTCTTCCAGGAAATGCCGGCTGCCGATCAGCACCTCCGCCCCGCTGGCGGTGGTGCGCAGACCGTAGCCCACTTCGAAGTCCACGTCGCCGTGCTCGGGATGGCCGGCCTCGCGCGCCGCCGCCTCGGCGACGATCGCGCGCGCCACGGGATGATTCGAGTGCTCCTCGACCGCGGCGGCAAGGGCGAGCATGCGGTCCGCGGGCCAGCTCTCCGGCATCAACGGGATCACGTCGGTCACCGTCAGCGCGCCATGGGTGAGCGTCCCGGTCTTGTCGAAGACGAAGGTGTCGACCTCGGCGAGCTTCTCGATGCTCCGCCCGCCCTTGATCAGGATGCCGCGGCCGGCCGCGTCCGACATCGTGGCGCGCACCGCGACCGGTGCCGACAGCTTGATGGGGCAGGCGTAGTCGACGAGAAATACCGAACTGAGCCGCCTGGGGTCGCGCGTCGCGGCAAGCGTGACGGCGGCGAGCCCGAGCGTCATGTAGACCTGCCGGTCGCCGTGTTTCTGGGCCACGCGCTCGGTCTCCGACCGGACCTCCAGCGACTCCTGGATGAGATGCGCGATCCGTGCGGTCGTCGTCTCGTCGCCGACCTGCCGCGCCTCGATCTTGACGCTGCCGCTCTCGATCAGGCTGCCGGCGATGATGCTGTCGCCCGGCGCCTTGGTGACCGGCACGCTCTCGCCCGTGATCGAGGCCTCGTTGACGAGTGCCTGCCCGTCGAGGACGAGGCCGTCGACCGGCACGCGCTCTCCGGTCCCCGCAAGCACGGTATCGCCCAGGCGCAGGGTGTCGAAGGGCACCTCCACCGCCCCGCCGTCGCGCACGAGCCAGGCGGTTTCGGGGTTGGGCAGCAGCATGTCCTGAAGAAGCGCCGCCGAATGCCGCATCGTGCGGTCCTCGAGATACTCGCCGGTTCCCATCATCAGATCGGTGGTGACGGCCGTTCCGATCCCGCCACGCAACGCGCCCACGGAGACCGCGAGCGCGTCGAGGAGTTCCACCTCCACCTTGCCCGACAGGACCGAGCGGGCCCCGCGCAGCACCCGCGGGGCCAGCAAGGCGGCCCCGATCACCGTGCCCAGCCGGGCAGGCAGGACCCGCACGGCCCCGAGAAACGCGACCCGCAGAACGAGCGGCGCGATCGACGGGACGTCGTCCTCCTCCGCCCGGCGAAAGCGCAGGCGGTCGCGGCCGATGGACCGCAGGCGTTCGAGCACCCGCTCCCGCGCGCCCGCCGCGATCTCGTGCTCGACGATGACGGACAGGGCGCCGGGGTTGATCCGGACCGACGACACGCCGGGCGTCGCCCCGATGAGCCGCTCCAGATGATCGGTGTCGAGCCGGTCGAGACCCACGAGCGGCATTCGCGCGCGCAGCCGCCCCGGACAGGCATGGGCAAGCTCGACGCGCGTGCCCGAGGCCGGTCGCGCCGCGGGCGGGGACGGTCTTTGGATCAGGTCGAAGCTCATGCGAGGGGCGCTTACTTCGACCGCGTCGCCTTGATTTCCGCCTCGGCGTCCCGGAACCGCTCCCTGGTCTCTTCCATGCCGCCCTTGAGCGCCATCCACACCTGTGCCGCGCCGTTGATCATGGCCTTCTGCACCGCCTCGTTGGTGAGCACATAGGTCACGAGACCGCCGACGGCGGCGCCGGTCAGGAACCGGCCGTTGGTCATGCCGGAAAGCGGGCCCTGGGGAGGTCGGTTGTGCATGTTTCGTCCTTTCTTTCTTCTTTTTCGGTATCGCGCAGGCGTCCTGCGGCGCGGGCCTACGTCCTGACCGCGTCGTCCGGGTCGTCCTCGTCGGATCCGGGGGCCGCATCGTCCTCCGGCGTCGCGGACGGGACCCTGTGCGACTGGTTGGCGAGGTAGATCAGGCCAATTGCCGCCCCCGCAAGCGCGAGAAGCGGCATGCTGCGGGCGACGTGGCCGACGATGGTCGCCACCGTGCCGGCACCGGCACCGATCGCGGCGCTGTTCAGGGTCGTGCGGACGGCTTCCTCGCTGCCGATCTCGCCGTTGCGGACTCGGATCGTCTCGTAGATGCCGGTCCAGACGCCGGCGATGGCCGCCCCGCTCAGACCCGCGCGCAACACCGCCCCGCCGCTCGGCACGATGGGCTGAACCTGCGCGCGCTGACTTTCCATTTCGCTCATTCCTCGGTCTCCTCGCCGTCAGCGGGTGGGTTGCCGGCGGCGGCTTTCCCGGCCCGCCCGGGTGCCTTGTTCATCGCCTGGCCCGCGCTCGCGGCCGCCATTGCCATGAACGCCTTGATCGTCGGAAGGTTCGACAGGGCCAGCACGACGCCCGCGCCGACCACGGCCCCTTTCCAGAAATGCCGGTCGTCGAGCGCGAAGAGCTTGCCGAGGGTCTCGGCGTTCACCTCGCCGCGCGACAGCTCGTCGAAGGCCTCCTTCAGCT
>NZ_JBKHAQ010000163.1:0-4360 GCF_046542825.1 Rhodosalinus sp.
TGCGGATGATCAGCCGCGTCTTCATCTGCGCCTCGAGCCCGGCGAGCCGTCGACTTACGGTGGATTTCGGCAGGCCGAGCGCCCGTCCGGCCTTGAGGATGCCGCGATGTTCGACGATGCTCACGAACAAGCGAAGATCGTTCAGATCAAGCATATACAATCGCCCCCCTCGGCGAGGTCGGACCGGGCCGCCTCATGGGTCGGATCGAGAGCCGTTCCGCGCTGCCTTGCGGCGCGCGGCGCGGCGTCGCTGCTTGCGGCCGACCTCGCTGTAGCCGGTATGCTTGATACGGGTGTGGTGCGCAGGCCGGAAATCCTTGTCCGGGTGCCAGCAGACCACGGTCTCTCCGGCCACGCGCGTTTCGAACAGGGTGCCCTTCCAGACTGTATAGGTCCTGAGCGTTGTCTCGAGGTCCGGCTGGTCCACGTATTCGAGAAAGATCGCCAGGGGCTTGTCCTTGTTGGTCTCCATCACGGCAAGCAGGCGCTCGGCCCGTTTCATGTAGACGGTGCGCGCGTGACTGAAATAAAGGCCGCGCACGCCGCCCAGAAGATGCTTGAGAACCTCGACCGGCGTGCCGAGGGGCACCTCGGGCAGGCTGCTGTAGCTTCCCAGAAGTCCGTCGAGCCAGCCCAGCGACTGAGAGCGCTCGACCTTGTCCAGGATGTCCGCGTTCATCTCGGTCAGGCTGATCGACTCCAGATCGTGCAGGCCCATGATCCCCTCCCTCGATGATCGCGGCCGTTCAGGCGCGCAGGTCGAAGCCGTTCTCTTGAGACGCCTCAAGGACGGCACGCCACGCCGGCGGCGCATAACTCCTGGTGCGGGCGCGGGTGCGGATGGCGCAGCCCATGCGCTCTGCCTCTGCCTTCACCTCTTCGGCCTCCCCTGCCGAGAGGCCGGCGACATGAAGCGGCCCCTCGATCCGGGCGCAACTCTCGGGCGGGCCGACCGCGAGCGGCAGCAGAAGCACGGTGCCCGGCGGGACGGATTCGGCGATCAGTGCCTCCATGCGCCGCGCCTTTTCCTCGTCGCGAAAGGGGCGGTAGGCATAAATGACGTCGTAGCCGGCATAGCCGTCGAACTGCAGCGCATCGACCTCGAACACGCGTGTGTCCAGCCCGGGCGCCTGTGCCAGCAACCGGCGGGCCGCCGCGGCGTGCGCGGGGTCGAACTCGACACCGTCCGCTCCGTCGAACACGCGCGTCGCAGTCAGCACCTTCAGACCACCGCCGCAGCCGACATCGAGAAAGCGGGTGGGTCCGCTGCGGCCCAGGGCCAGAATCACGCGGTGCGCTGCGTGGATGTGCTCCAGAAAGCCGGAGTGCGGCATCGGGATGTCGTCGTGGCACCCATGATCGCGCGCCACGTCCGACTGCGGGGCACCGTTGAACATGCTGTGCATGAGCGCCAGCAGATCGTCCGTCATCCGCACCTGCGCTGCGTGCCGCGGATCCGCGGGCTGCTCGGGATAGAGCGGCAGCCTTTCGGGCGGCGCCTGACCCATGACCAGCGCCTGGATGCCGGGCCAGGCGTTCAGCGTGCGCCGCAATTGGCCGGCAGCGACCGTGACGCGGTGCCACCGTCGCTCGGTCTCGATCAATCCCTCGCGATCCGTGGCCGCTTGCTTCTCCGCAGCGAGGGTGCGTTGAATGTTCATGAGCAGGAAAGTGCCCTGGTGCAGGCTCTTGGTCATCGACTGGCAGAGTGCCCTGATGCGCTCGGGCGCCGTCCACGGGCGCGCCGCGACCATTTGCGAGAGGTCGGCGCCGACCCGCCGGCATTCGGCTTCCATGCGGTCAATTTCGGCGGCGAAGTCATCGGGGCCGGGCGTCTGTTGCAGCATTTGTTCCTCATGCCCGGTCAGTTGCGAGTGGCAAAAATCTAACACGACGCCTTCGCCAGCGGAATGTCCGTTCCAATGGCTGTCCATCACGGGCATGATGAAAACGGTTCAGTGGCGCGGCTGATAGTGCCGCAGCGTGGAGTCGCACATGTTGCAAGGCAAGATCGCGCAATGCGCGCTCGCGCCGCTGGTGTTCGGTGCCGCCCTGGCCGTGCCGGGCGCGACGGCGGCGCAGGTGGCCGAATCGGGCACGCCTCGGCAAAAGCTCGTGACGCTCGTGGGGATTCCTTCGGGCACGACCGCGCCGCATGGGGCACTCTACTTCTCGCTGTCCGGTGCGAACCGGCAGAGCGCGGCGAACGACGATCCCGACGGTTCGTTGTCTTTCGGGGCAGGGTTCGGCAACGCCGACGAGGCGATCGGCGTTCAGCTTTCGGCGACGCTCACCTCGCTCACCGACGACTTCGGGGATTCCGGCTATTTCGGCATCAAGGCCTCGCGCCGGCTTCATGCCGGAGAGAACGCGTTGAGTTATGTCTCGCTGTCGGCCGACCGGATCGGCGGCTGGGGCGCGGCGGAAGACGACGACGTGCGCGCCGATCTCGCCTTCACCACCTTCACGCGAACCGCGGATGGCGCCTATCCGGTGATGCTCACGTTGGGGGCAGGCACGCATCGGCGCGACAACGAGACCGAACCAGGCTTGTTCGCGGGTGCCGGCATCGGGCTTACGCCGAACTTCGGTGCGAGTCTCGCCTGGACGGGCGAGACGGCGACCCTTGGCGCCTCCTTCCGGGTCGATGGTCTGGACAACGTCTATTTCACCCTCGCCGGCGAGGACATTTTCGATCAGCGGGATCGCCAGCGGATCAGCTTCACGGCCAGCATCATCAGTTTCGACCTGTTCGGGGGATAGTCCAATGGCTGCACGCGCGAACGCAGTTTCCGCAGTGGTCGCGGCGCTCGTGGCCGCGGCACTCGTCGCGTCGCTTGCGCAGGCCGGCGACGACCCGATCGACGGCGCCGGCCCGGTCTTCGTGCCCACCCCGCCGGCACCGCAACCAGACGGGGGCACGGGCGGGGACACGCGGCAGGCCGCAGCGGCGCAGGCGGCTGCCCTGGCCGCGACCGAGGTAAGCGACACGGCCACCGCGGCGATCACGCGCGAGCTGGCCGCAGCCCGGAGCTTCTGCGGCCGCATCGTGGACCAGGACTACATCGTCGACTGTCTGGCGTCGGAAATCGGCGATCTGGCAGACCGCATGGCGGAGAGCGGGGATTACGCGTTCGTGCGCGAGCAGATCGCGCAGGCCTCCCGCAGCCTGAGCGATCTGGCGCAGGCCAATCGCGCGCCGGAAAAGCCGCGGGTGCGCGCGCGCCGCGAAGGGGCCGCGCCGCAGTTGTCCAGCCGCCCGCTGACTCCGACCCGCGCCGAGGCGCTGGACGATGTGCTCGAGGACGCGGCGAACATTCTCGAGGAGGTGGAGACCACCCTGTTGCGCTCCACCCAGCAGGGCGACGAGCGGCGCGTGCACTTCGATCGCATCGCAGAGGCGGTCGGTTCCAACAAGGTGCTGCTGCGCTCGCTCTGAGGGTCAGCCCGGCCCGGTCGTGACGAAGAAATAGACCCACTCGCCGCGATAGTCCGGATCCTCGGCGCGCGCGGCGGAAATGCTTGCGCGCAGCGCCTCCAGATACGGCAGCGCCGGCTCGACCATCGGGCGGGGCGCGGCGAAGAGCGGGCGGGAGCTTGCGAAGGCCACGGCAAACTCCTGCCCGAAGGGCGGCGCGATGCGGATGTCGAGCGAGGGGCCGTCCGGACGGGGCGCGCCGACCTCGACCCGCGCCTCGGGCGCCAGCCGTTCAAGAGGCACGGTCTCGTTCGGTTGCAGGTGGATCACCCGCCCGGCGGCATCGAAGTAATCGACATAGACATAGGACGGATAGTCCGGCGCCTCGAGGTCCAGGATCAGCCGCTCGCCCTCGGCATAGCGATACTCGCGGACATGTGCCGCCTGCCCGATGATGCGCGGGTTGGTGAACTGCTCGGCCGATTGCGGCAGACCCACGCGCGCTACGGCGCCAAGCATGTCGCATTGCGGCCGCGGCAACACGAGAACGCGGTCGTCGATCGGGATCGAATCCCCCAGCCGGGCGCGCAGCGCATCGCGCACGGGCGCGGCCGCGGCGGGCTCGGGGACATGGCCGCGCAACGCGAGCGTGCCGCTTTCGGGCTGGAAGATCGCCTGCAGGCGCGCGCAGCCCACCGCGCCGAGCGCGCCCTCGATCCCGTCGCGCAGGGGGTCGCCCTCGGCGCGCGCCGCATCGGGTTGCATGAAGGCCGAAATCGCGGCGAGAGAGGCGCTGTCCACGCTCTCCTGACCGCTGCCGCTCCAGGCGAGGACGGCGCTCGCGCTGTCGCTCGGCGGGGCGCTTGGGCCGAGCTGGGTGGCGAGACGGGCGCTCTGCGTGCGGCCGGCCGGGACCGCCTCGGGTGAAGAGGCGGCGGCCGC
>NZ_JBKHAQ010000042.1:0-22257 GCF_046542825.1 Rhodosalinus sp.
AATGACCCCCGAACTCACCGCCCTCGCCCTCGCCGTCCTCCTGCAGGCCGCGCAGCTCGCGCTCTACTCCGTCCTCGGCCAGAAGGCCGCCGGCACGAAGGCCGCCATGAGTCCGCGCGACGAACCGATCCCGCTCCCGGGCAAGGCCGGCCGCGCCAGGCGCGCGATGGACAACCACTTCGAGGGGCTGATCCTCTTCACCGCCGCCGTCGCGGTCGTCACCCTCTCGGACCAGTCCACTCCCTTCACCGCCGCGATGGCCTGGCTCTACCTCGCCGCACGCCTGCTCTACGTGCCCGCCTATCTCTTCGGCTGGGTGCCGTGGCGCTCGCTCATCTGGGCGGCGGGGTTCCTCGCCACCCTCGCCATGCTCCTCGCGGCGCTCCTGTGACTTCCTCTTGCCCGAAATACCCCGGGGGGTGAGGCCGAAGGCCGAGGGGGGCAGCGCCCCCCTCCCCCGCCACAAACGGAAAGGACTGACCCAATGGCCTCCTACGACGTGATCGTGATCGGCTCCGGCCCCGGCGGCTACGTTGCCGCCATCCGCTGCGCGCAGCTGGGGCTCAGGACCGCCTGCGTGGAGGGGCGCGAAACGCTGGGCGGCACCTGCCTCAACGTGGGCTGCATCCCGTCGAAGGCGCTGCTGCATGCCACGCATCAGTTGCATGAGGCGGAGCACACCTTCGGGAAGATGGGGCTCAAGGTCGGCACCCCCAAGGTCGACTGGAAGGCGATGCTGGCCTACAAGGACGAGACGATCGCCACCAACACCAAGGGCGTCGAGTTCCTGTTCAGGAAGAACAGGATCGACTGGCTCAAGGGCTGGGGATCGATCCCCGGGGCCGGCAAGGTCAAGGTCGGCGACGAGACGCACGAGGCGAAACACATCATCATCGCCACCGGGTCCGAGGCCTCGGGTCTGCCCGGCGTCGAGATCGACGAGAAGGTTGTCGTCACCTCCACCGGCGCGCTGGAACTTTCGAAGATCCCGAAGAAGATGGCGGTGATCGGCGGCGGGGTGATCGGCCTGGAGCTGGGTTCGGTCTATGCCCGCCTCGGCGCGCAGGTCACGGTGCTCGAATACCTCGACCACATCACGCCGGGCATGGACGGCGAGGTGCAGAAGAGCTTCCAGCGAATTCTCAAGAAGCAGGGGCTCTCCTTCGTCATGGGCGCGGCGGTGCAGTCCGTCGAGACGCTCAAGACCAAGGCCAAGGTGCACTACACCCTGCGCAAGGATGACAGCGAGGCCAGCCTCGACGCCGATGTCGTGCTCGTCTCCACCGGGCGGCGCCCCTTCACCGACGGGTTGGGCCTCGACGCGCTGGGGGTCGAGACCACCGATCGCGGGCAGGTCAAGACCGACGCGCACTGGCAGACCAACGTCAGGGGCATCTACGCCATCGGCGATGCCATCGCCGGCCCCATGCTCGCCCACAAGGCCGAGGACGAGGGCATGGCGGTGGCAGAGGTGATCGCGGGCAAGGCCGGCCACGTCAACTACGGCGTGATCCCCAGCGTGATCTACACCCACCCCGAGGTCGCTGCCGTGGGCGAGACCGAGGAGACGCTGAAGGAAGCGGGACGCGCCTACAAGGCGGGCAAGTTCATGTTCATGGGCAACGGCCGGGCCAGGGCCAACTTCGCCGCGGACGGCTTCGCGAAGATCCTCGCCGACAAGGAGACCGACCGCATCCTCGGCGCGCATATCGTGGGCCCCTCGGCGGGCGACCTCATCCACGAGATCTGCGTGGCGATGGAATTCGGCGCCTCCGCCGAGGACCTGGCGCTCACCTGTCACGCGCATCCGACCTATTCCGAGGCCGTGCGCGAGGCCGCGCTGGCCTGCGGCGACGGGCCGATTCACGCCTGAGCGGGTCGGTCGCGCCCCAGATACCGCCGGATCAGCTCTGCCCGGTGGCGGAACACGCTGACATCGTCGAAGGGCGCGCCGTCGGCCCAGGCGGCGTCGATCAGCCCCTGCAGCGCCGGGCGGTCGGCATCGAGCGCCGTCACGGCGCGGGCCAGCCCCTCGACGTCGCCCAGCGGCACGAAACGGCCGCCGCCGTGCGCCGCCACGAGGTCGCGCGCGTAGGCGCCGTCGTAGCCGACGATCGGCGTTGCAGAGAACAGTGCCTCGATCAGGCAGCGGGGCGACTCGGGTGTCCGGTGGCAGAAGAGAAATATCTGGGCCGCGCGCAGCACCTCCAGCACCTGCGCGCGGTCGTTGACGAAGCCCGGCGCAGTGACGCGCCCGGCCAGACCCGCCGCCTCGATCCGGCGCAGCATCTCGGCGCGCTGCCCGCCGTCCCCAAGCCAGGTGGCGGTGAAGTCGACGCCCGCCTCCGCCAGCCGGATCAGCACCCCGACCCAGTCGAGCGCACCCTTCATCTCGTCCGCGCGGCCGACATAGGCAATCCTGAGCGGTCCCTGCCCCGCGTCCCTGCGCTTCGCCGCCCGCCGCGCCGCGGGGATATGGTCGTCCTTCGAGACCATGATGTCATGCACGACATGCGACTCGCGGCAGAAGGGCGCATAGGCTTCGTAGGTCTCGCGCCCGTGGAAGAGGCCCAGCGTCGCACGCCGGATCACCGCACGCTCCAGCGCGGCCATGGGACGGTGATAGAGCCGCTTGCGCAGGCGCGCACGCCACGGCCCGTCGTGCATCCCCAGCCGCACCACCTCGGACTCGACGCGGTCGGTCCAGACGCCGAAGCGCCGCCCCATGCCATGCGCGGTCAAGGCCGCGACCGCCCCCCAGTCGCCAAAGAGACCGCCGATCGAGAAGGCGAGATAGTCGTTGGCCTCGATCAGTGCGCGGATGCGCCGCCGCGTGGCCGGCAGATGCCGGGCGAACCGATCTGGGCGATAGGCCATCGGCAACTGGTGCAGCTCCGCGCGCCCCTCGAGCGGCGCAAGCGCCTCGACCGGCGACCAGCCGACCGGCGGCGCGCCCTCCGTCACCGGCATCATCGCGTCGATAAGCCCGAAATTCTCGGTCCAGCGGGTCAGGCCGATGATCGCCTGATCCTCGACGAAGGTGCGTCCCTCGTGCCGATAGAGCGGCACGGGCGCGTAAATCAGGATACGGTCTTCAACCATCCGCGCACGCTCCGATGCGACCCGGCCGGCAGACTGCGCGCGCAACGCGCCGGCTGACAAGCACATCCGTCGCGCGCGGCCCCGGGTCGTCGCAGCCGCGCAACGGCGTGCCGCGCGAAAAGGGCACGCGCCATTCCGGCTGGCGCCCTCCGGGCTTGGGACCGGGACACTCCGCAGGGGTCGGGCGGCGCAGCGCGCCATCTCATGCCGCGTGCGGCGGAACACCCCCCGCCTCCGCCATCAGCGCGTCCGAGCGCTCCTCCACCTCGCGCTCGAGCCGGGCCATGAACTCCGCAGCAGAGAGGCCGGGCGGGATGGGGTCAAGGAACTCGACCACGGCAAGGCCCGGCTTGCGCAGGATTCCGCGGCGCGGCCAGAAGAGGCCCACGTTGGTGGCCGCCGGCACGCAGGGCTGGCCCAGCGTCTCGTAGAGCACGGCGGTGCCGATCTTGTAGGGCGCCCTGACCCCCGGCGCGACGCGCGTGCCCTGCGGGTAGATGATGAGTTGCCCTGCCGGGGCATCGCCGCGGCTGACGCCTGCCTTCATCTGTCGCAGCGCCTGGGCCCTGCGCCCGCGATCCACCGGCACGCAGCCGATGCGCAGCGCATACCAGCCCAGGATCGGCGCCCGTTTCAATTCGCGCTTCATGATGAACTTCGGCTTCGGCACAACGCTGACGATCAGGATGATGTCGAGAAAGCTCTGGTGCTTGGCGGCGATCAGCACCTCCCCGGTCGGCACGCGGCCGCGCACCTCGGTCCTCAGCCCGACCATCCAGCGCGCCGTCCAGCGGACCCAGGCGCACCAGGTATGCACGCCGGCATATGCGCCGCGCCGGTCGAAGAGCGCCCAGGGCGTGAAGAAAACCGCCATGAGAGCCATCATCAGGTAGCTCTGGCCGACGAAGATCAGCGACAGGAGCCAGCGCATCAGTCGAGCCCCCGGAGCGTGCGCCGCGCGGCGAAACTCGTCGCCGCCCAGGCCACGGCCGCAGCCAGCAGCGGCACGGCGAGCGGCACCGCCCATTCGGCGCCGCGAAAGCCCAGCGCGGTGAGAAAGCCCTCGGCACCGTCCTGCGGCAGCAGCGCCACCGCGGCCATGCCGATGCCCGTGCCCGCAGCGGCCCCGCCGAGGGCGCGCAGCATGAACCGGCGGGTGAAGGCGCGCGCGATATAGACGTCCCGCGCGCCTACCAGCCGCAGCACCTGGATCACCTGCGCATTGGCGGCGAGCGCGGCCTGTGCGGCAAGGGTGATCATCGCCGCGACCGCGCCCCCGATCAGCGCGATCGAGGCCCAGCCCAGCGCGCGCAGCCGGTCCGCCGCGCGCACCAGCGGACGGCGCCAGCGCGTGTGATCGTCGAGCACGGCGCCAGGCACCTCCGCCGCGAGCCGCAGGCGCAGGCCCGCCGCGTCGAGGCCGTCGCCCCCTTCCACGATCTCGACAAGCTGCGGGATCGGCAGCCGCTCGACCGGCAAGTCGGGCCCGAACCACGGCGCGAGCAGGGCGCGCTGTTCCTCCGCGTCGAGCGCGCGGGCAGAAGCGACACCCGGCGTCTGTTCGAGAATCCTCAGCGCCGTGGCCGTCTGCTCGGCCATCTGCCCGGCAGGCGCCGAGATGCGCAACGTCGCGGTGCGCGCCAGCTCCTCGCCCCAGCGATCGGCGAGCCGGCCGGCCGAGAAGGACAGCGCCAGCGCGAACACCGCGAGAAAGGCCATCGCGGCGGCGGTGAAGATCGTCAGCCACGCCGTGAACCCGGTGGGCGGAACGACCCGCGCCGCCTGCGCATCGCCGGCAAGGACAGCGGGCAGCAACCTCACAGCCCGGCCCCTGCGGCGATTACGCGCCGGTCTGCGATGCGCAGCACCCGCGTCTGGACCTGCGCCTTCGCCGCGCGGATCAGCGCAAGGTCATGGGTGGCGATCAGCACGGCCTTGCCGAGCCGGTTGAGTTCGACAAGCAGGTGCAGCAGGCGCTGCGACATCTCCCAGTCCACGTTGCCCGTGGGCTCGTCGGCCAGGATGATCTCGGGCGACATGATCACGGCGCGCGCGAGGGCCGCGCGCTGCCGCTCGCCCCCCGAGAGCTCCGGCGGCAGGGCCTGCGCCCGTGCGCTCAGCCCGACCCACCCCAGAAGCTCGCCCAGGTTCCGATCGTCCACGCCCTGCCCGGTCTCGGAGACCGCGAGGGGCAGCGCCACGTTTTCGGCGACCGACAGATGGTCGAGAAACTGGCAATCCTGGTGCACCACGCCGATGCGGCGGCGCGCCCGCGCAATCCCGTCGCGGTCCATCTCCCCCAGTTCCTTGCCGAAGATGGTCAACCGCCCGGCCGTGGGCCTGAGCGCGCCGTAACACAGGCGCAGCAGCGTGGTCTTTCCCGCGCCCGAGGGTCCGGTCAGGAAATGAAAGCTGCCCGGCGCAAGATGCAGGTCGATCTCGCGCAGCAGGTCGCCGCCGCCATAGCTGTAGCTCACGCTCTCGAGCTCGATCACGCCTGCCCCCTCGCCGCCCCGGCACTTGTTGTGCCTCAGCACCGGTCCGCTTGCAATCCGCCCGAGGCCTGGGGCAAGACGCTACACTCCACGGCGGCATCGCCTTACCATCTGCCCGCGTTATGCGTTCCAGGGACCCGGGGTATTCCATGCGGCTGATCTGTCCGAATTGCGGCGCACAATACGAGGTGCCGGACGAGGTCATTCCCGTGGCGGGGCGCGACGTGCAGTGCTCCAGCTGCGGGCACACGTGGTTCCAGACACGCGAGGGGCCGGAGGAGTCGGCACCGCCGACACCGGAACCGCAACCTGCAATCCCGCCTACTGCCTCGGACGAACCATCCGCGGCGGCAGAGCCAGCACCGGCACAGCCCGCCGGGGCGCCCCCGCCCGAGGCGGCCGGCGGCCCCCGGGAGGAAACGCCATCGGCAGCCGAGGACCCCGAAGCGACGCCGCCGCGCCGCCGGCTCGACCCGGAGGTCGCGGCACTCCTGCGTGAAGAGGCGGAACGGGAAAGCCGCGCACGGGCGGCGGAGAGCCAGCCGCTGGAATCGCAGCCCGATCTTGGACTGGAAGACGGAGGATCCCGCCCGGCGCCCGATGCAAAAGTGGGCGCGGACGGGCCTGCGCGCAGCGGCGAACGCTCGCGCGGCAGCCTGCTGCCGGACATCGACGAGATCAACCGCGGCCTGCGACCGGCCGAGGCGGAAGCGGACCCCGTGCCGGAGGCCAAGCCGTCGCCGGACGCGCCGGCGCGCGGATCGGGCTTTTCCCGCGGCTTCGCCCTGGCCCTGCTCCTGGGCGTCGTGATTGTCGCGCTCTACAGTCAGGCGGGTCGCATCGCGGCGGCGGTTCCGGGGCTGGCCCCCTTGCTCGAGGCCTATGTTTCCGCGCTCGACGCGCTGCGGCTCTGGGCCTACGACAGCATCACCGCGCTGCTGGTCTGGATCGAGGGGCTTGGCGAATGACGCTGCCGCGTGTTGACGCGGCGCTTGTGCGTTGCCTCCTTCGACGGGTCCCCCTGACCGAAGAGCGGTGCGGTCGGTCCGGCCACCCCTGCTGGAAACAGCGGTAGCACCTGCATCCCGTCGAACCAAAGATGTCGCAGATGCCAGCCACTCCTGGAGCGGTTTGAGACAGGCAAGGTCGGCAGAGCGTCAGAAACGTTCCAGCAGCCGCTCGAGGTAGTCGCGTTCCACCTCTGGCCGCTCCGCTTCGCCGCTGCGGCGGCGCAGTTCTTCCAGCAGGTCGCGGGCACGGCGATAGACGTCCTCGCCCTGCAGCAGGTTTTCTTCGGTGCCCATCTGGCCGCCGGAGCCCGCGCTGCGACCCAGCGGATCGCGCGACTCCTCAGAGGGATCGCCCTCGGCCATGCCCTGCTCGCCCTGCCCGTTCCGCTGGCCTTCCTGCGCCATGTCCTCGCCCATGTTGCGGATACCGTCGCGCAACGCATCCATCGCCTCGGCCTGGCGGTCGATCGCCTCTGCCAGGTCGCCTTCGCCCAGTGCGCGTTCGGCGCCTTCCATCGCGTCTTCGGCGCGATCCAGCGCCTCGCGCCCGGCCTCGCCCGCTTCGCTGCCAGGGTCCGGCAGCCCCTGACGCTGGCGGTTGAGTTCGTCACGCAGCGCGCGCTGCCGCTCTTCCAGCGACTCGCCAAGGCCCTGTCCCTCCTCGCCGGGCTCGGCCTGCTGCTGGCCGCCCTGCCCCTGGCCGGGCTGCTGGCCCGGCTGGCCCTGCTGGCCGGGCTGACCCTGCTGGCCGGGCTGGCCGGGTTGCTGCTGGCCCTGCTGGCCCTCGCCCTGCTGCTGGCCTTGCCGGTCGCCGCGGTCGAACTGTTCCTGAAGCTCGCGGAACGCCTCGTCCGACAGGCCCTGCTGCTCGCGCAGCGTCTCGGCCAGCCCCTCCATCGCTTCCTGCCCGGGCGAGGGTTGCCCCTCGCCTTGCGTGACGCGCATGTTCTCCATCATTTCCTGCAGCTGGCGCAGCGCCTCCTGCGCCTCGGCCATGCGGCCCTGCTCCATCAGCTCCTGGATGCGGTCCATCATCTCCTGCAGGTCGTCCTGCGTCATCTGCATGCCCGGCGCCTGCTGGGCCTGCTGGTTCTGCTGGCCCTCTTCGCCCTCCTGCATATCGCGGCGTGCAAGCTCGCGCAGGTAGTCGTCGGTGGCCTCGCGCAGTTCCTGCATCAGCTCGGCGATCTCCTCGTCGGAGGCGCCGTTGCGCATCGCCTCTGCCAGCCGATCCTGTGCGCGGCGCAGCCGCTCCAGCGCGTCGCCCAGATCGCCCTCTTCCAGCAGGATCGCGAGATCCCACAGCGCCTCCGCCACCTCGTCGCGCTGCGTCTCGGTCAGGCCGTGCCGCGTGAAGGTCTCAAGCCGGCGCAGGATGACGCGCAGCCGCAGATAGGAGGTTTCCGAGCGGAACACGTCCTCCGGCAGGTAGGAGACCGCGCGCAGCACCTGCGCCACGCGCCCGGCGTTGTCGCGGGTCCAGAGCAGGTCGCGCCGCTGCTCGGCCACGGCCGCCGCCAGCGGATCGAAGAAGCGCCGCCCCGGCAGGGTCAGCGTCTGCGGCTCCGACGCGCCGGTCTGCCCGGCCGCGTCCTCGACCGTCAGGCGCACCTTCACCGGCAGGTTCGACCACGGATGCTTCGAGAAGTCCTCGATCAGGGTTTCCTCGAAGTCCGCACGGTCGCCGGACACGGGCATCGGCAGAGGCACCTCGATCGCCGGTCGCGCCTCGGGCTCGGCGGCAAGGCCATACTGCCGGTCCACCGCGGCAAGATCCAGCTCCAGCCGCGCGGTGCCCGCCACCACGCCGTAGTCGTCCGAGGCCGCGAACGGCAGCGTCATCTCGCCCTGCGCAGAGGCCTCCGCCTCGCCCGCCAGCGCCACGTCCGGCGCGCTGTCGGGCCGCAGCGCGATCTCCCAGGTGCGCCCGCCCGGCCCCTCGACCGCAAGCCGCCCGTCGCGCGCCACGGCGAAGACCTGGTTGGGCTCGGCAGAGGGCTCTTCCGGCACCGGCCGGTCCGAGACGCTCTCTGCCACCGCAAGCTCGCCCACCTCGCCGTAAAGCCGCAGCGTGACCTCGCTGCCCTCGGCGACGGACAGCTCGCCGGGCCGGATGTCGTTGAGATAGACGGACGGCAGGCGCGTGTAGCCCGGCGGTTCGACCCAGCCCTCCCAGGCCGGCCCGCCGGCCAGCGCCTGCGCCTGACCGGGGGCCATGTCGGCGACCGACCCGATGCGCAGCACCGAGCCGAAAAGCAGCGCCACCGCCAGCGCCAGAAGCGCCACGTAACGCAGCGCGAAGGGATCGCGGCGCGCAACGCTCAGGTTCGGTCGCGGCGCGCGCGCCTCTGCCGCCCGCGCGGCCATGCGCGCCTGATGCGCCCGCCAGACCGCGGCAGAGGCCGCGTCCGTGGCGCCCACCGCCTGCGCATCGAGGACCGATGCGATCGGGCGCCCCGGCATGGTGGCGTCGAGCCGTGCCAGCGCCTCGACCTCGCGCGGCCAGCGGAATTGCCGCAAGCCCCGATAAAGCGCCCAGAGCGCGCCCAAGGCCGCCACCGCACCGGCGGTCCAGACCGCCTCGACCGGGACCATGTCCTGCAGCCCCAGCATCAGCGCAGCGAGCGTGGCGGCCAGGACAGACCAGAGCGGCCAGAATGCGCGCGCGGCGCGTTCCGCGGCCATGCCCCACCAGGTCAGCCGCAGCGGCCGGCGCAGGCGGGTCAGGATTTCGGGCGTCTCGGCTCTGTCTCGCATCGCGGCTGGGCGCTCCCGGTCTCGGCCGTCAGGTCTGGCCGATCCTTGCGGAGCGATCCGCTACAGCCATTGGGGGATGGTATCGCGCGCGAGCATTTCGTCAAAGGTCGGGCGCGCGCGAATGACCGCAACGTGATCGCCGCTCACCAGCACCTCCGGAACAAGCGGCCGGGTGTTGTATTCTCCGGCCATCACCGCGCCATAGGCCCCGGCAGAGCGGAACGCGACCAGATCGCCCTCCGCCAGTGGCGGCAGCGGCCGGGCGCGCGCGAAGGTATCGCCGCTCTCGCAGACCGGGCCCACCACGTCGAAGGGTGCGAGCGGCGCGTCCGCCGCTGCCTCCTTTTCGGGCACGATGTCGTGCCAGGCGTCGTACATCGCCGGGCGGATCAGGTCGTTCATCGCGGCGTCGAGAATCACGAAGTCGCGCCCCTCGCCCTGCTTCACCCAGATCACGCGGGAGACGAGGATGCCGGCGTTGCCGGCGATCAGGCGCCCGGGCTCGATCTCGATCTCGCAGCCAAGGTGCCCCACCGTGCGGCGGATCATCGCGCCGTAGTCGGCTGGCAGCGGCGGCACCTCGTTCGACCGCGTGTAGGGGATGCCAAGCCCCCCGCCCAGGTCCAGCCGCCGGATGTCGTGCCCGTCGGCGCGCAAAACCCCGGTCAGCTCCGCCACCTTGCCATAGGCCGCCTCGAAAGGCGCAAGCTCGGTGAGCTGGCTGCCGATGTGCACGTCGATGCCCACCACCTCGAGCCCCGGCAGGCGCGCGGCCTCGGCATAGACCTCACGCGCCCGGGCGATCGGAATCCCGAACTTGTTCTCCGACTTGCCGGTTGCGATCTTGGCGTGGGTCTTCGCGTCGACGTCCGGGTTCACGCGCACCGTCACCGGCACGCGCAGGCCCATCGACGCGGCCACCTCCGACAGCGCCCGCATCTCCGGCTCGCTCTCCAGGTTGACCTGCCGGACGCCACCCTCGAGCGCCAGCCGCATCTCCTCGCGCGTCTTGCCCACGCCGGAAAAGACGATCCGCTCCCCCGGCACGCCGGCGGCCCGCGCGCGGCGGTATTCCCCGCCCGAGACCACGTCCATCCCCGCGCCCATGTCGCCCAGCAGCTTCAGGAGCGCGAGGTTCGAGGCCGCCTTGACCGCGTAGCACACCAGATGCGGTCCCCAGGCCAGCGCCTCGTCGAAAAGCCGGTAGTGCCGCGCCAGCGTCGCCGCGGAATAAAGGTAGAAGGGCGTGCCCACCTCCGCCGCGATCTCGGCCACCGGCACCTCTTCTGCGAAGAGCCGGCCTTCGCGGTAGACGAAATGATCCATGCCCGCCCCTTCCCGCGCAGCTGCTTCTTCCTGGTGAGAACACTCGCTCAGGGGGCGTATCACAGGTTCCTGCCGGAACCCAGCCGGGTTTGATCCCGCTGTAACGTCAGCCGGTTAGGGTCTCAGGGCAACTCGGGGGAGCGTCCGGGCGGCCGCGGCACCGGGCGTGGGTTGCGCGATGGATGTCGAAACGGGCTGATCGAACGGCCTGCAGGTTGCGCGGCTCTTCGGGGTCGCGCAGCTCCGGATCGAAGCGTCCGCAGTGACCGGCGAAAGCGAGTCCGTCGGAAAGCACGCCGAGCCGCTCCCCGGCGTGTCGGACAGACGTGGTCGTCTGCCGCCGGCAGAGGCGCCGGCCGGGGCCAGGCCGGCGAGCCGCAAGCCCTGACGGGAGCTTGTGCATCAAGGGCGACTGCGACCGCGAGGGCGGCGCAAGGCCTCCCGATCCGGTTCGGCAGCTGACGTCATCCGCTGGAGCCACGGGATGAGTTCCCCCTCGACTCTCGCGCACAAAGCCGACTAGTCATGCGGCAGGCCTGACCCCGGCCGGACGAGATGCACGACAGAAATGCGGGGCTCGAGACGTGGTCAGATGTGAGAGTCTCCGCGGCAACTCCATGCCGGCGCAGATGCTTCCCCGCTTGACGACACCCCCGCCGAAAGCCGCGCGCCGAAGGAGGGCGGGCGCAAGCCCGCTCCGCTGGAAAAGACCATGCAGCCTGGACCGAAGAACCTGATCACCGATGTGCCCGGCCTGCTGGTCGGCAATGCCGAGGATGCCGCGCTGAAGTCGGGCGTGACCGTGCTGACCGCCGATCGGCCATTCACCGCCTCGGTCTCCGTCATGGGCGGGGCGCCGGGCACGCGCGAAACCGACCTGCTGGCACCCGACAAGACCGTGGCGCAGGTGGATGCGCTGGTGCTCTCGGGCGGCTCCTCCTTCGGGCTCGCCGCCGCCGACGGCGTGGCGGGCGGACTGCGCGCCAAGGGGCGCGGCTTTGCCGTCGGCGCCGCGCGGGTGCCGCTGGTGCCGGCGGCGATTCTCTTCGACCTGCTCAATGGCGGCGACAAGGGGTGGGATGACACCCCCTACCCGGCCCTGGGACGTCGCGCGTTCGAGGCGGCGGATACGCATTTCGCGCTGGGCACGGCGGGCGCGGGGACGGGCGCGCTGACCGCGATGCTCAAGGGCGGGCTGGGGTCCGCCTCGCTGCTGCTCGACACCGGCGTCACCGTGGGCGCGCTGGTCGCCGCAAACCCGGTGGGCAGCGCCACGACCCCCGGCGAGCGGCACTTCTGGGCCGCGCCCTACGAAATCGGGGAAGAGTTCGGCGCGCTCGGCCCCGACCCGGCGGCGGGCCTCGGCCGCAGGCTGGAAAGCCGCAAGGTGACGGCCTTCGCAGAACAGGGAAACACGACGATCGCGGTCGTCGCCACCGACGCCGCACTGAGCAAGGCCGAGGTCCAGCGCATGGCGACCGCCGCGCAGGACGGCATCGCCCGCGCCGTCGTTCCCGCCCACACGCCCAACGACGGCGATCTTGTCTTCGGGGTGGCGACCGGGGCGCGTGCCTTGCAGGCGCCCGACGCGGAGCGGCTGATGATCGGCCACGCCGCCGCGCTCTGCCTCACGCGCGCCATCGCGCGGGCGGTCTTTCTGGCGACGCCCGCGCCGGGCGATCTGCTTCCTTGCTGGCAGGATCCCGGCCGCGAGGCATGACACGCAGGAAGGACAGGCGACCGGGCCACCAGCCTCTTGGGGCGTGCAGGTAACACACCGCTCTTGTCACGCCCCGTCCTTGACACGCCTCATGCGCGCCAAGCTGCGCGTCAGACCAGCATCCCGCCGTCGCTGTCATCGCCTGCCTCTTCGAGCAGCAGGTCGAAGTCCGGAACGGTGACGTGCCGCTTGCCCTGCAGTTCGATCACGCCGTCGCGCTTGAGCGCGGACATCTGGCGGCTGACCGTCTCGAGCGTCAGGCCAAGGTAATCGGCCATCGCCTCGCGCGTCAGCGGCAGATCGAAAACCAGCGGCCCGGCAGTGCCCCGCAGTTGCAGCGCCGCGTCGCGCCGCGCCACGATGGAGAGCAGCGAGGCGATCTTCTCGCGCGCGGTCTTGCGGCCCAGCACCAGCATCCATTCGCGGGCCGCGTCGAGTTCGTCGAGCGTCATCTCGAGCAGGCGCTGCGCGATATGGGGCGTGCGCACGATCATCGACTCGAAGGGCTTCTTGCGGAAGCAGCACATCACGACGTCGGTGGTTGCCACGACGTTGTAGGCCGAGGTCACGCGGCCGGGCCGGCCGACGAAGTCGGACGGCAGCAGAAGACCCACCATCTGGGTGCGCCCGTCCTCCATCGCCTGGGTCAGCGTCGCGATGCCAGAGACGATCGAGCCCACGAAGTCCATCCGGTCGCCCGACCAGATCACGGTCTGCCCGGCCTCGAAGCTACGATAGTATTTCATCTCTTCGAGGCGGGAAAGTTCGTCCGCGTCGCATCGGGCACAGACGGCTCGGTGCCGGATCGGGCAGTCCGAGCAGTTCTGCGAGATGGGGGCCATTGTGTCGTTCAGCATGAAGTGCCTTTTGTTCGCGCCAGTTGACCTGCGTCAAAGTCCCTACGCTCCCTCGTGTCTAAACGTAGTGACATGATCAGCCGAACACAACTTGCAAAGCTTGGACTGTTCGACGCGAAGGTGCCGCGTTACACGAGCTACCCGACCGCTCCCCATTTCGGGGGCGGCGTCGATTCAGAGGTTTACGGAGACTGGATCGCCGCCGTGCCGGCGGGTGCGCAGGTCTCGCTCTACATCCATGTGCCCTTCTGCCGCAGGCTGTGCTGGTTCTGCGCCTGCCGGACGCAGGGCACGCAGAGCGACAAGCCCGTGGCCGCGTATCTCGACGTGCTCAAGGCCGAACTTTCGCTGCTGCAACAGCGGCTTGCGCCGGGCGTCGCGCTCAAGCGACTGCACTGGGGCGGCGGCACGCCGACCTTGCTGAGCCCCGCGATGATGACCGAACTCGCAGAGGCGGTGGCGCGGGTCGCGCCCTTCGCCAAGGATTACGAGTTCTCCGTCGAGATCGACCCGAACGAGATCGACGGGCCGCGTCTGGACGCGCTGGCGGCGGCGGGCATGAACCGCGCCTCGATCGGCGTGCAGGACTTCGACCCGGACATCCAGAACACGATCGGACGGATCCAGGGCTTCGACACCACGCGCGACGCGGTGGACATGATTCGCGCGCGCGGGGTCGAAAGCCTGAACGCCGACATCCTGTTCGGCCTGCCGCAGCAGACCAGTGCGCGGATCACCGAGACGGTGCAGAAGCTGCTCTCGCTTTCACCCGACCGGGTGGCGCTCTACGGCTACGCGCACGTCCCCTGGATGGCCAAGCGGCAGCAGATGATCCCGTCCGACGCGCTGCCCACGCCGGAAGAACGGCTGGCGCTCTTCGACGTGGCGCGCAGGCTCTTCGCCTGGGACGGCTACGACGAGATCGGGATCGACCACTTCGCGCGCCCCGAGGACGGGCTGGGCCGGGCCGCGCGCGAGGGCCGGCTGCGCCGCAACTTCCAGGGCTACACCGACGATTCGGCCGAGGTGCTGATCGGCGTCGGCGCCTCGTCGATCTCGCGCTTCCCGCAAGGCTATGCGCAGAACGCCCCGGCCACCTCGGCACACACGACGGCAATCCGGGACGGGCGCTTCTCGACCGCACGCGGCCACGTCTTTTCCGACGAGGACCGCTGGCGCGGCAGGATGATCGAGGCGCTGATGTGCGACTTCCGCATCGACGGCGAAGAGATGGTGCGGGACTACGGGCTGTCCAGACTGCGGCTGGCCAGCATGTTCCGCGCCGCGAACGAGGCCTTCGACGGGCTGCTCCAGGTGGACGAGAGCGGCCTTGCGATTCCGCCCTCCGCGCGGCCGCTGACCCGAATGGTGGCGCGGGTGTTCGATGCCTATGAACTGGACAAGGCGGGGCATTCTCCGGCCATCTGAGGGGGCGCCCGGCCGCGCCCGCGGCCCGAGGCGCGCACGGGAGGGCCTATGCGCGTCGCCACCTTCAACATGCAGAACCTGCGCCTGCGCGCCGGCCGGCTCGACGGCGCGCGCGATGCCGACGGCGCGCCGGACGGCTCCGCGCTGCGCCATGACGACGCCGACCGCCGCCTGGGCGCGCGGCTGATTGCCGAGGCCGCGCCCGACGTCATCGCCCTGCAGGAGGTCTTCGACCGCGCGGCGCTCGATTTCTTCCACGACCGCCTGCTCGCGCCGCTGTCGGAGCTGCGCTATCCGCACCGGGTCTGCCTGCCGGGCAACGACGGGCGCGGGCAGGACATCGCGCTGATGAGCTGCCGCCCGCTGGCCGAGGTCAAGGGACACGCGGCGCTCACCCCCCGCGACCTGAACCTCGAAGCGCCGCGCGGCATGAACCCGTCTCACCCCGTCTTTCGCCGCGACTGCCTGACCGCCCGCGCGGGCGCTCTCACGCTCTTCGTCTGTCATTTCAAGGCGCCCTGGCCCCGGGCGCGCAAGGCCTGGGCCGTGCGCCGGCTGGAGGCACAGGCGGTGCGGCGGCTGGTCGAGCGGCGCTTTGACGACCCCGCCTCGGCGCTCTGGCTGGTGCTGGGAGATCTCAACGATCCCATGGACGGGCCGGAGCCCGCGATTGCGCCGCTGCTGCCGCCCTTTTCGGTGGACCTGCTGGCGCGCCTGCCGCCGGACGAACGCTGGTCCTGGCACGATTCGGACACTGGGACCTATGGCCGCCCCGATGCCCTGCTCGCCTCGCCCGCGCTCGCAGGTCGCTTCCCTGCCGCCCGTCCGCGGCTTCACCGCGCAGGCCTCGGGCACGAGGCGCAGCGGCACCACGGTCACCGCTTCGCCGCGACGGGATGGCACCGGCCGCACGCGAGCGATCACGCTCTGGTGGCCGTGGATTTTCCCGGCCTCTGAGGGGGGCGACGGTATCGGACGGAACGGATGGCGAAAGCTGGCGAAGTCGACGGGCGCGGGCCTGCGGCCTTTTCAGGCCACCCGCCCCGCGGGGTCGAAGGCAGCCTGCAGCAGCTTGCGGGTATAGGGATGCTGCGCGCGGTCGAAGATCTCTTCCGCGGCACCGTATTCCACCACGTCGCCGTTCTGCATCACCATGACCTTGTGCGACATGGCGCGCACGACCCGCAGGTCGTGGCTGATGAAGAGATAGGCCATGCCGTGGCGCGCCTGCAGGTTGCGCAGGAGGTCCACGATCTGCACCTGCACGGTCATGTCGAGCGCCGAGGTCGGCTCGTCCAGCACCAGCAGCTTCGGCCGCAGGATCATGGCGCGCGCGATGGCGATGCGCTGGCGCTGTCCGCCGGAGAACTCGTGCGGATAGCGGTCCATCGTCGCGGGGTCGAGGCCAACCTCGGCCATCACCTCGGCCACCAGATCGCGTTCGTTACGGCCCGCCTCACGCATCCCGTGCACGCCCAGCCCCTCGGCGATGATCTGGTGACAGGTCATCCGGGGGCTGAGGGACCCGTAGGGATCCTGAAAGACGATCTGCATGTCGCGGCGCAGGCGACGGAGCTTCCGCACCGACCAGGCGTTCACGTCCTCGCCCATGTAGGTGATGCCGCCCTCCGACGTGATGAGCCGCATCAGCGCCATCGCCAGCGTCGTCTTGCCGGAGCCGGACTCGCCCACGATGCCCAACGTCTCGCCGGCGCGGACGCTGATCGTGGCGTCGTTGACGGCCTTGACGTGGCCCACGGTGCGTTTCAGGAAACCCTTCTGGATCGGGAACCAGACCTTGAGGTTGTCGGTGCGCGCAACCTCATCGGCGCCGTCCGGGATCGGGGCCGGCCGGCCGGTGGGTTCGGCCGCCAGCAGCATCTGCGTATAGGGGTGCCGGGGATTGGCGAAAAGCCCGGCCGTCTCGCCGGTTTCGACGATCTCGCCGTCCTTCATCACGCAGACGCGGTCGGCGATGCGCCGCACGATGCCCAGATCGTGGGTGATGAACAGCAGGCCCATCCCCTCCTCGGCCTTGAGCTGGGCCAGAAGTTCGAGGATCTGCGCCTGGATCGTGACGTCCAGCGCGGTGGTGGGCTCGTCCGCGATCAGGATGTCGGGCCGGTTGGCCAGCGCCATGGCGATCATGATGCGCTGCCGCTGGCCGCCCGACAGCTGGTGCGGATAGGCGCCCAGCCGGCTCTCGGCATCGCGGATGCCCACCCGGTCGAGCAGGTCGAGGATGCGGGCGCGCGCGGCGTCCCCCACCAGCCCCTGATGCAGCATCAGGCTTTCGCGGATCTGCTTCTCGATCGTGTGCAGCGGGTTGAGCGAGGTCATCGGCTCCTGGAAGATGAAGCTGATGTCGTTGCCGCGCACCTTCCTGAGCAGCGCGTCGTCGGCGCCGATCATCTCCTGCCCGTTGTAGCGCACGCTGCCCTCGACCTCGGCCGCCGGCCCCAGAAGCGACACGGTGGACAGCGCCGAGACCGACTTGCCCGAGCCGCTCTCGCCCACGATCGCGACGGTTTCGCCCTTGTCGACGGAGAAGGAGACGCCGCGCACGGCGCGCACCGGCTGCCCCTCCTGCCGGAAGGTGACGGACAGATCGCGGACGTCGAGAACCGGGCTCACTGGAAGGTCTTCCTGGGGTCGAAGGCATCGCGCACGCCCTCGAAGATGAAGACGAGCAGCGACAGCATGATCGCGAAGGTGAAGAAGGCGGTGAAGGCCAGCCAGGGCGCCTGCAGGTTCTGCTTGGCCTGAAGGGTCAGCTCGCCCAGCGACGGCGCCGAGGACGGCAGCCCGAAGCCCAGGAAGTCGAGCCCCGCCAGCGTGGCGATGGTGCCGGTCACGATGAAGGGCAGCATGGTCAGCGTGGCCACCATCGCGTTGGGCAGCATGTGGCGGAACATGATCGTCCAGTTGCTGACGCCCAGCGCCCTGGCCGCGCGCACGTATTCCAGGTTGCGCGCGCGCAGGAACTCTGCCCGCACGACACCCACCAGCGCGGTCCAGCCGAAGAGCACCGTCAGGATGACCAGCAGCCAGAAACTTCGCCCGAGGATCGCGAAGAGGATGATGATGATGTAAAGCGCCGGCGTCGCCTGCCAGATCTCGATGATCCGCTGGAAGATCAGATCGAGCAGCCCGCCGAAGAAGCCCTGCACCGCGCCGGCGACGATGCCGATGGTCGAGGCCAGGACCGTGACGATCAGCGTGAACAGGATCGACAGGCGAAAGCCGTAGATGATGCGCGAGAGCACGTCGCGCTTGGTGTCATCCGTGCCCAGCAGGTTCTGTCCGTTGGGGGGCAGCGGCGCGGCGCCGGGCCGGTCCACGACCGTGTTGTAGGCATAGGGGATCGGCGGCCACAGCATCCAGCCCTGTTCGATCTCGCTGCCGCCGACCTCCCCGTCCTGCGCATCCTCGATCAGGCCCTCGGGGTCGTCGAAGCAGTCCACCAGCCCGCCGGTGACGATCAGGCACTGCACCTCGGGGTCGCTGTAGATCGCCTCGGTCTGGAAATCGCCGCCAAAGGCCGTCTCGGGGTAGAACTGGAACACCGGCATCCGGATCTCGCCGCGGTAGCTGACGAGGATCGGCTTGTCGTTGGCGATGAACTCGGCGAACAGCGACAGCCCGAAGAGGATCGAGAAGATGATCAGCGACCAGAAGGCGCGGCGGTTGGCCTTGAAGTTGCGCCAGCGCCGCTGGTTGAGCGGCGAGAGCCAGCTGCGTTCTTGCGGCGGCGCGACAGGTGCGGGCGCCGTCTGGCCCGGCATCCGCTGCTTGTAGGGCACCGCCTCTTCGGTTGGGGTGGGGGTCGCGTCGGGTGCGCGCTGCTGCATGGCTCAGCCCACCCGCCGTTCGAAGTCGATCCGCGGATCGACGACGACATACATGAGGTCCGACAGGATGCCCACGATCAGCCCGATCAGGCCGAAGATGAAGAGCGTGCCGAAGATGACCGGATAGTCGCGCGCCACGGCCGCCTCGAAGCCCAGCCGGCCAAGTCCGTCAAGGCTGAAGATCGTCTCGATGATGAGGCTCCCGGTGAAGAAGACGCCGATGAAGACCGCGGGAAAGCCCGCGATCACGATCAGCATCGCGTTGCGAAAGACGTGGCCGTAGAGCACGCGCTGCTCGCTCACACCCTTGGCGCGGGCGGTGATGACATACTGCTTCTTGATCTCGTCGAGGAAGGAGTTCTTGGTCAGCAGCGTCAGTGTTGCAAAGGCCGAGATGGTCGAGGCGGCGACCGGCAGCGTGATGTGCCACAAGTAATCGCCCACCTTGCCCAGCAGGCTCAGATCCTCCCAGTTTTCCGAGGTCAGGCCGCGCAGCGGGAAGATCTGCAGATAGCTGCCGCCCGCCAGCAGCACCAGCAGCAGGATGGCAAAGAGAAACCCCGGGATCGCGTAGGCCACGATGATCGCGCCCGACGTCCAGGTGTCGAAGGGCGTGCCGTCGCGCACCGCCTTGCGGATGCCCAGCGGAATCGAGACCAGATAGGCGATCAGCGTGGACCAGAGGCCAAGGGAGATCGACACCGGCATCTTCTCGAGGATCAGTTCGGTCACCCCGATCTTGCGGAAATAGCTCTCGCCGAAGTCGAGGCGCATGTAGTCCCAGAGCATCCCCAGGAACCGCTCGAGCGGCGGCTTGTCCAGGCCGAACTGCCGCTCCAGGTCCTCGATGAATTCGGGCGGCAGGCCGCGGGCACCGGCGTAGCCCTCAAGCTCCTGCGCCGAGGAGCTGCCCGCGTCTTCGCCCGCCCCGGCGAAGCCCTCGAAGACGTCGCCCTGCCCCTGCATCTGGGCGATCATCTGCTCCACCGGACCGCCGGGCACGAACTGCACCAGCGTGAAGTTGATGATCATGATCCCCAGAAGCGTGGGAACGATCAGCAGCAGCCTGCGGACTATATAGGCGCCCATGCCCCTACCTCAGCGCGCCGGCGTCGCGCAGTTCTTCCGCGCCCTCGGCGTCGTACCACCAGAAATCGAGCGGACCCAGCGCGTAGGGCGGCAGCTCTTCGGGGTGGTCGTACTGGTCCCAGTAGGCGACCCAGTGGCTGTCGTTGTACCAGACCGGCACCATGAAGAACTCGTGCCGCAGCACCCGGTCCAGCGCCATCAGCGCCGCGGCCTCCTCCTCGCGGCTGTCGGTGTCCAGCGCGGCCTCGATCACCGCGTCCACCAGCGGGCTCGCCAGACCGGCCGGATTGAACAGGCTGAACTCCGCCTCGCGCGAGCCGTACATCTGCATCAGGCCGGTGCCCGCCTGCAGGAAGGCGCGGTAGCTGTCGAAGATCAGGTCGTAGTCCCGCTCGCGCGAGCGGGAGGTATATTGCGACGGGTCGATGCGTTCGACCCTGATGTCGATGCCCATCAGTTCCAGGTTCTGGGCAAAGGTCTCGACCACCGACTCCAGCGTCGCCGAGCTCGACGAGGAGATCGGGAAGTCGAGCCGCAGCGCCTCGCCGTCGGCGTTGCGGCGCACGCCGTCGTCACCCACCTGCCAGCCGGCCTCGTCCAGCAGGCCCATCGCGCGGCGCAGGTTGCGCCGGTCGTTCAGCCTGTCCTCGCTCGACTCATGCGCGCGCCGGGCCGGTTCGGTCAGCACCGCCTCGGGGATGTCCACGCCTTCGAGCGATTCCAGGAACGCCAGTTCCGCGCCCTCGGGCGGCCCCTCGGCCTGCAGCGGTGTGTCCTGCACGAAGGAGTGGCGCTGCCGGAAGAGACCGTATTGCAGCGAGTCGTTGGTCCAGTTGAAGTTGTAGGCCAGCGCGATCGCCTCGCGCACGCGCTTGTCCCGAAGCGCCTCGCGGCCAAGGTTGAAGACGATGCCGTTGGGCGTGGGCGGGTTACCGTCGGGCAGCTCTTCCAGTTTCACCAGACCGCGATCCACGGCGCGGAAATCGTAGCCCGTGGCCCAGGTGCGCGAGTTGCCCTCCTGACGGAAGGTGTAGACGCCCGCCTTGAACGCCTCGAAGGCGGCGTTCTCGTCGGCGAAATATTCCACGCGGATGCGGTCGAAATTGTGCCGCCCCCGGTTGATGGGCAGATGCCAGCCCCAGTAATCTGGATTGCGCCGGTAGACGATGCTGCGGTTCACATCGAGGTCGTCAAGGACGTAGGGCCCCGACCCCACCGCCGGGTCCAGCCGCGGCTCGTCGAGCCGTGCATCGTTTTCCTCATACCACGCCTGCGACCAGACCGGCACGCCGCCCACCTGGTCGATCAGCGACCGGCGCGAGATGCCTTCGGCAAAGGTGAACTTTACCGTGTGATCGTCCAGCGCCTCGGAGGTCAGAACCCGCAGCTTCACCGCCTGCGCATAGCTGGGCAGCCCCTGCTCCAGCAGCAGGTTGTGCGAGAACACCACGTCATGCGCCGTGACCGGCGTGCCGTCCGAGAACCGCGCCTCGGGCCGCATGTGGAAGATCACCCAGGTCTTGCCCGGATCCCATTCCACCTTCCACGCGAGCAGGCCGTAGGATTCGCCGATCTTGTCGGCGGGCAGTCCCGCGCCCGAAGCCGGCATCTCGCCCAAGAGCGATTCGTACATCATCCAGGAATAGCGCCCCGCCCGGCCCTGCCGCGAATAGGGGTTCATCGAATCGAAGGTGCCCGGCGCCCAGAGCGAGATCTCGCCGCCCTTGGGCGCGTCGGGATTCACATAGTCGAAATGCTCGAAATCCGGCGGATAGCTGAGTTCGTCGAAGAAGTTGTAGCCATGGCTGACGACGACCTCGTCGCTGCCCTGCGCCAGCGCGGCTTCGCTGGGCTCCGGAGTGAAGCGGGGCGTGTCCTGCGCGTGGGCGGCGGGGGCCAACGCGACAAGCGTAGCGAGCGCCGCGGCGCGGCGGGACGGACGCAGGGCGCGCGCAAGGGGCACGAATGCGGTCATGGGGCGGATCCTCCGGCTGCAGGACGCGGATGCGGATGCTCTGCACGTCAGAACATGGTGCAGCCACGCTAGATTGCCAGATCGGCCAGATTCAAGTTGCGAATGCGTGAACCTGTGCGCAGCGGCCGATCCGCGGCAGGCGAGTGCCCGAAAAGAGAACCGCCGCGCCCTGAAGGCGCGGCGGCACAACGCGGTTCGACACAAGATCAGTCGGTGTTTTCCCGCAGCCAGGCGACCAGCGCGGCCCGATCCTCCATGTCCTTGAGCCCGTTGTAGGCCATCGAGGTGCCGGGCGCGTAGTCGCGCGGGCTCTCGAGCCAGGGGTCGAGTTCGTCCACGGTCCACTCGCCCTCGGGCAGGTTGCCGGAGTAGCGGAAGCCGTCGACCGAACCGATCTCGCGCCCGATGATATCCACCAGATGCGGGCCGACGCGGTTCTGCTCCTGATCGGCGACGTGGCACGCCTGGCACTGACGCCAGAGGCTCTGCCCGTCGTCCGGGTCGGCGGCGGCCACGGCCTGCGCGAATTCCGACGTCTCCCCGGCGCCGTCCTCTTGGCTCGCTTCCTCTTCGGCGGCTGCCTCCTCGGTCGCTTCCTCCTCGGCGGCGGCGTCTTCGGCTGCGGCCTCCTCGGTCGCTTCCTCCTC
>NZ_JBKHAQ010000164.1:0-4207 GCF_046542825.1 Rhodosalinus sp.
AAGGGCTCGCTCTCCACCGGGCTCGCGGCCGTTGTTGACGCGATCCGCAAACTGGGGCATCCCGCCCCGCGATCCGCCCCGGGAGACGACTGAATGCTCTACTGGCTCACGCTCCTTTCCGACGGCGGGGACGTGTTCAACCTCTTTCGCTACATCACCTTCCGCGCCGGCGGCGCCTTCCTGACGGCGCTGGTCTTCGGCTTCATCTTCGGCCCGCCCCTGATCAACGTGCTGCGTCGCAGCCAGGGAAAGGGACAGCCGATTCGCTCTGACGGGCCGGAGACGCACGCCGCCAAGGCGGGCACGCCCACGATGGGCGGGCTGCTGATCGTCGGCGCGCTGACCACCTCGACGCTGCTCTGGGCGCGGCTCGACAATCCTTATGTCTGGATCGTGCTCTTCGTCACGCTTGCCTTCGCGCTGATCGGCTTCGCCGACGACTACTCCAAGGTCTCGCGCCAGAACGTGAAGGGGGTGCCGGGCAGGCTGCGGCTCGCGCTGGGCTTCGCCATCGCGGCCGTGGCGGCTGTCTGGGCCGCGCAGCTGCACCCGGCCGAGCTCGCGAACCAGCTCGCCTTTCCGATCTTCAAGAACACGCTGCTGAACCTCGGGCTGCTCTTCGTCCCCTTCGCCATGATCGTGATCGTGGGCGCGGCCAACGCGGTGAACCTGACCGACGGGCTCGACGGGCTGGCCATCATGCCGGCGATGATCGCGGCCGGCACGCTGGGCGTGATCGCCTACGCGGTGGGGCGGGTGGACTTCACCGAGTATCTCGACGTGCACTACGTTCCCGGCACGGGAGAGATCCTGATCTTCTGCGCGGGGCTGATCGGCGGGGGGCTCGGCTTCCTGTGGTACAACGCGCCGCCCGCCGCGGTCTTCATGGGCGACACCGGCAGCCTCGCGCTGGGCGGCGCGCTGGGCGCCATCGCGGTCGCCACCAAGCACGAGATCGTGCTGGCCATCGTGGGCGGGCTCTTCGTGGTCGAGGCGCTGTCGGTCATCATCCAGGTCATCTACTTCAAGCGCACCGGCAAGCGGGTCTTCCTGATGGCGCCGATCCATCACCACTACGAGAAGAAGGGCTGGGCCGAGCCGACCATCGTGATCCGATTCTGGATCATCTCGCTCATCCTCGCGGTGATCGGGCTCGCCACGCTCAAGGTTCGCTGACAGAGAGTGCGGGCCGCGCGCCCGTGCTTTCAATGGTCTTCAAATACCCCGGGGGAGTCGCGCGCGGCACGCGCGCGACGGGGGCGGAGCCCCCCTCGCGGGGGTCGATGAAAGGGGTGTGGGATGATCCCGGTCGGTGGCTTCGCAGGACAGGCGGTGGCGGTGCTGGGCCTCGGGCGCTCGGGCCTCGCCGCGGCGCGCGGTCTGCGCGAGGGCGGGGCACAGCCGCTGGTCTGGGACGACAGACCCGAGGCGCGGTCAGGGGCCGAGGCGGAGGGCTTCGCGCTGCGCGACCTGTCGCGCGATGGCGCCTTCGACGACGTGGCGCGGCTGATCCTGTCGCCCGGCATCCCGCATCTCTATCCCGCTCCGCATCCGGCGGTGGCTGCGGCGCAGGCGGCCGGCGTGCCGGTGGACAACGACGTCGGCCTCTTCTTCGCCGCGCTGGGCTCGGGCGACTGGGACCGCTTCGATATGCCGCCCCGCGTGGTGGCGATCACCGGCTCGAACGGGAAATCCACGACCTCGGCGCTGCTGCACCACGTGCTGACGGAAGCGGGGCGCCCCGCGCAGCTTGCGGGCAACATCGGGCGCGGGGTGCTTGACCTCGACCCTCCGGGCGAGGCGGAAGTGATCGTGCTGGAGCTGTCGTCCTACCAGACCGAGCTTGCCCGCGCGCTCACGCCCGATGTCGCCGTCTTCACCAATCTGACGCCCGACCATCTGGACCGGCACGGCGGGATGGGCGGATATTTCGCGGCCAAGCGGCGGCTCTTCGCCGAGGGCGGGCCGGACCGCGCGGTGGTGGGCGTGGACGAGCCGGAGGGGCGGTTCCTGGCCGGACAGCTTTCCGAGGCGCCGGGTGACGACCGGGTGATCCGCGTCTCGGTCGAGACAAGGCTCGCGGGGCCGGGCTGGACGGTCTTCGCGCGAAAGGGGTTCCTGGCCGAATGGCGCAAGGGGCGGCAGGTGGCGTCGATCGACCTGCGGGGGGTGCGTGGCCTGCCCGGCGCGCACAACCATCAGAACGCCTGCGCGGCCTATGCGGCGGCGCGCGCGCTGGGGCTCGGGCCGCGGCCGATCGAGGCGGCGTTCCACAGCTTCGCGGGACTGCCGCACCGCAGCCAGGTCGTGGCGGAGGCCGGCGGCGTGCTCTTCGTGAACGATTCGAAGGCCACCAACGCGGCCTCCGCCGCCCGCGCGCTCGCCGCCTTCCCGCGCATTCGCTGGATCTGCGGCGGGCTGGAGAAGGAGGGCGGACTGGAGACGCTTGCGCCGCATCTGCCCCATGTCGTGCGCGCCTATGTGATCGGGCGCGAGGCGCAGGGCTTCGCCCTGAAGCTGCCCGGCATCGAGGCGGAGGTCTGCACCACGATGGCGCGCGCCGTCGCGCGTGCGGTCGAGGATGCGCAGCCGGGCGAGACCGTGCTGCTGGCGCCCGCTGCCGCGAGCTTCGACCAGTACGACAGTTTCGAGCGGCGCGGCGAGGATTTCACGGCAGAGGTCCGGGCCCGTCTGGCTCGGGGCTGACCGCTGCGCCGGAGCTTCGCGAAGTGACCGCGCCGGACCGCCTCGAGGGGCACCACGCCGAAAGGGTTCGTGCAACCGGAACACGTTCGGAAGTCGGCTGCATGTGGCGCGGCTTGTGCCGTGGGGCTTGCCTCTGCTGACGCACGGAATGAACTGGCGCGACCGCGCCGTTTTCGATATGCTGACAGTCAGACCCCGCAAAGGGGCGACCTTGAGGCAGCGAGCGGCAGGCGCATGACGGACATGGTTCACGGCTCCGTCCCGGCGCGGGACGGAGAGCCGATTCTTCCCCGGTGGTGGCGCACCGTGGACAAGTGGACGATTTCCTGCGTCCTGATCCTCTTCGGCATCGGGATGCTCCTGGGCCTTGCGGCATCGCCGCCGCTGGCCGAGCGCAACGGTTTCGGTCCATTCCATTATGTCGAGCGGCAGGCCGCCTTCGGCGCGATGGCGCTGATGGCGATGCTCGTCGTGTCGATGATGAGCCCGCACATGGTGCGGCGGCTGGCGGTCGTGGGGTTTCTGGGCGCCTTCGTGGCGATGGCATTCCTGCCGGTCTTCGGCACCGATTTCGGCAAGGGGGCCGTGCGCTGGTATTCGCTGGGCTTCGCCTCGCTCCAGCCTTCGGAGTTCCTGAAGCCCGCCTTCGTGGTCGTCACGGCCTGGCTGATCGCCGCAAGCCAGGAGATCAACGGCCCGCCGGGCAAGACCTGGACCTTCGCGCTGATGGTCTCGATCGTGCTCATGCTGGCGCTGCAGCCCGACTTCGGGCAGGCGGCGCTGGTGCTCTTCGGCTGGGGCGTGATCTATTTCGTGGCCGGAGCGCCGCTGGCGATCCTTTTCGCCGTGGCGGGCGCGGTAGTGATCGCGGGCTCCGTCGTCTATTCCAGCTCCGAGCATTTCGCGCGCCGGATCGACGGGTTCCTCACGCCCGAGGTCGATCCGACCACCCAACTTGGCTACGCCACCAACGCGATCCGCGAAGGCGGCTTCTTCGGCGTGGGCGTGGGCGAGGGGCAGGTGAAGTGGTGGCTGCCGGATGCGCACACGGACTTCATCATCGCGGTGGCGGCAGAGGAATACGGCCTCGTCCTCGTGCTTGTCCTGATCGCGCTCTACGCGGGCATCGTCGTGCGCTCGCTCCTGCGCCTCACGCGTGAGCGCGATCCCTTCATCCGGCTTGCGGGCGCGGGGCTTGCCGCGATGTTCGGCGTGCAGGCGATGATCAACATGGGCGTCGCCGTGCGGCTGCTGCCCGCGAAGGGCATGACGCTGCCCTTCGTCAGCTACGGCGGCTCCTCACTGATCGCCATGGGCATCGCGGTGGGGATGCTGCTGGCCTTCACCCGGACGCGGCCGCAGGGAGAGATCGGCGACATCCTGCGCGGGTGGCGGCGGTGAGCGGCGCCGCGCCGCATCTCATGATGGCCGCGGGCGGCACGGGCGGGCACATGTTTCCGGCGCAGGCGCTGGCCGAGACGATGCTGGCGCGCGGCTGGCG
>NZ_JBKHAQ010000165.1:0-4184 GCF_046542825.1 Rhodosalinus sp.
CAACCGCGCCAATCCCTCAGCGCCGCCGGTGAAGCGCTATCTACGGAGAGCGGACCCGAGTCGCAAGCCCTTTCTGTCATCCGAACGACAAAAAACCCGTTCTTGACGCTACGGCGGGCAGCCAGCCCCGCCGTGACGGCGCGCCAGTTCAGGGCTGAAAGGCGGTCGCCTCTGCTGCGAAAGCCTTGCGCAGGCGCTCGATTCCCCGTTCGCGCAGCTGGCGCACCCGCTCGCGCGAGATGCCGTAGGCCTCGCCCAGTTCGGCGAGCGTCTTGGGCGGTTCCTGCACGAAAGAGGCGATGACGATCTCTCGCTCGCGCTCGGGGAGCGCCTGCATGTGTCCTGCCACGCTCGACCAGAAGGCGCGGCGATCGATGCGGGCGCCCACCTCGCCCTCCGTGTCGGCATGCGGGTCCTCGAGCAGTTCCTGGATCTCGCTGCCCTCCTCGCCCAGCGCCGGCCGGTTGAGCGAGCCGTCGCGCGCCGCGAGCCGCTGGCGCATCGCAGCGACCTGGTCGACGTCGACCTCGAGTTCGGCGGCGATGGCGGCATCCATCTGGTCTTCCGGCACTTCGCCGGTCATGCGCAGGCGCGATTCGACGCGGCGCAGGTTGAAGAAAAGCCGCCTGAGCGCGGGCGAGTTGCCGAGGCGGACGAGCGACCAGCTGCGCATGCGGTAATCCTGTATCTCGGCGCGGATCCACCAGGCGGCATAGGTCGAGAAGCGGAAACCGCGCTCGGGATCGAAGCGTTCGGCCGCCTTGAGCAGGCCGATGTTGGCCTGCTGGATCACGTCGTCGTCCGGGGCGCGCCCCGGCCCCGCCGCCCTGCGCGCCGCCGCCAGCGCGAGCGCGCGGTGCGCCGTGATCAGCCGGTTGCGCGCCGCGGTGTCGCCCCTGTCGCGCCAGGCCCGCGCCAGCGCCTGTTCCGTCTCGGCATCGAGGAACTCGGCCGGACGGGTCAGGGTGCGATCGGTGCGAGGCGGCTTGAAGGGCTTGTTCATGGCAGGCGCAGCGTCCGTATTGATAGCGTATCGAAACTATCCGCCGCATGCCGCCGCTTGTCAACATGATATCGAAACGCTACTATCGGATCCATGAGCGACGACCTGTCCCCCGACGAGATCGCGGAATTCCTCGTGCACCTGGGCCGCGCCGCGCGCGGCGAGGACGGCGCTGCCGCGCTCACGCCGGCGCAATGGACGGCGCTGCGCTTCTTCGCGCGCGCCAATCGCAGCTCGCGCACGCCGTCGGCCTTCGCGAGCTTTCACGCTACAACGCGCGGCACCGCGTCGCAGACCGTGAAATCGCTCGAGACGAAGGGGTATCTGACCCGCATGCGCGCGAAAGAGGACCGGCGCAGCGTCCGGTTCGAACTGACCGAGGCCGGACAGGACATGCTGGCGCGCGATCCGCTGCGCCATCTCGCGCAATCGATCGGCCGGCTGGACTGCGCCGCGCGCGACGCGCTGGCACGCGCGCTTCCCGCGCTCGCCGTCGACGTGGCCGCGGCGCGCGGCGCCCATGCCTTCGGCACCTGCGGCGACTGCCGCCATTTCAGCGCCCGCCAGTCGGGCGGCCATTGCGCCTGTGTCGCGGCGGAGCTCACGCCTGACGAGATCGGCAAACTCTGTGCCAGCTATGCCGCCGGAGAGGATCAGCTCCTGCAGCTTCCCGAAGACCAGAAGGACATCCCGTGACGGACGCCCCCCCCAAACTTGGCCCGCAGACCACCGGCGGGTCCGACAGCCTGCCCGGCATCGGCCGCATCATCGCCGTGGCGAGCGGAAAGGGCGGTGTCGGCAAATCCACCGTCACCACCAACCTCGCGCTCGCGCTCGCCGCGCAGGGGCTGACGGTGGGCGTGGTCGATGCCGACCTCTACGGCCCCTCGATCCCCGGGATGCTGGGCGTGCCCACGGATGAGCCGCCCCGCCTCGGCCCCGACCAGAAGGTGATCCCGGCCGAGGCGCACGGGGTCAAGGTGATCTCGATGGGGATGCTGACGGGCGACGACAAGCCCGCCATCCTGCGCGGCCCGATGGTGGCGAAATACCTGCGCATGTTCATCACCGAGGTCGCCTGGGGCGGGGTGGACGTGCTGTTGCTGGACCTGCCGCCGGGCACCGGGGACGTGCAGCTGACGCTGGCGCAGGCCTTCCCGCTCTCGGGCGCGGTGATCGTGACCACACCACAGGACGTGAGCCTGAAGATCGCGCGCCGTGGCCTGCGAATGATGGAACAGGTCAAGGTGCCGATCCTGGGCATCGTCGAGAACATGAGCGGGTTCACCTGCCCCTCCTGCGGATCGGTCACGCACATCTTCCACCAGGGCGGCGGCGAGCGGATCGCGCGCGACCTTGGCGTGCCCTTCCTGGGTGCCGTGCCGCTCGACCCGGCGGTGGTGGACTGCGGCGACGCGGGCAGGCCGCTTGTCGTGGCGCAGCCGGAAGCACCGGCGGCAGAGGCCTATCGCGCCATCGCCGCCCAGGTGGCCGGCGGCGAAGGCGGCGGCGCGCGGCTGGAACTGCCCTTCGACTGGAACTGGGCCGAGAACACCGGCGCGCCGCGCGGCCATCCGGAGGCCGCGCGCGAGGGTGGCCCGCCCGAGGTGCCGCTGGCAATGGACCGGCCCGATCCCCGGACGCTTGCCATCACATGGGCCGACGGCGCGGTCACGCGGCACGACGTGCGCGACCTGCGGCTGGCCTGCCGCTGCGCGCAATGCGTGGACGAGATGAGCGGGCGCGCGCTGCTGGACCCCTCGACCGTGCCGCTCGACGTGACGCCGGTGCGGATCTGGTCGCTGGGCAACTACGCCGTCGGCATCGCCTTCAGCGACGGGCACCAGAGCGGCATCTACCCATTCGCCACGCTCCGCGCCATGCAGGCGGCGGAGGTAGAGGATGTCTGAAAAGCTGAAGATCCGCGCCGAACGCCCCATGGGCGATCCCCACACCATGCGCTTCGCGCTGGAGCGCGAGGTGCAGGCGGGCGCAACCTTCTCAGGCGCCGAGCCGGGCGAGGCCCCCCTGCCCCGCGCGATCCTTGCGCTCGATGGCGTGCAGGCCCTGCACGTCGCCGACGCCGTCGTCACCGTGACCAAGACGCCCGAGGCCGAATGGGACGCCCTGAAGGCGCCCGTCGCCGCGGCGATCCGCGAAACGCTGGCCGCGACCGACGCGCCGCTGGGCGAAGGGGCGGCGGCCCCTGCCCCCGGCGGGCGTGACGATGCGGCGGTGCGCGATGCCGTGCAGCATGTCCTCGACGCGCAGGCCAACCCGTCGATCGCCGCGCACGGCGGCCATGTGGCCGTGGTCGACGTGAAGGATGGCGTCGTGTCGCTGCGCATGTCCGGCGGCTGCCAGGGCTGCGCCGCCTCGGCCGCCACCCTGCGCCACGGGGTCGAGCAGATGATCCGCATGGCCGTGCCCGAGGTGCGCGAGATCGTGGACGTGACCGACCACTCGGCCGGCACGAACCCCTATTACTCCGAGGCGCCCGCCGCCCCCTCCGGCGCCACGCCGCTACTCAATCGCCCCGTGCCGCCCGGCGCGATCAGCGAGGAGCAGGGCCGCTTCATGGTGGCCCCCGACTACCTGGCGCCGAAGCTGGGCCTGACGCCCGACGCCCTGCGCGCGGCACTGCGCGCGGGAGAGGCAGCAGCCACGGTGGAAGAGGGCGTGGGCCCCGACGCCGGCATGACCCGGATCACCGTGCGCCACGGCGACCGCGCCTGGGCCGCCGAAATCGCCCCCGACGGCAGCGCGCGAGAGGTGCCCCCACCACGCCGCGCCCCCGACGACGAGGCAGCGCTGCGCCAGAAGATCCGCGCGCAGATCGCCGGGACGCCACCGGATGCCCTGCCGCTGACCTACGGAGGGCTGGCCCGGGCCTTGGGGATGTACATGCCCGGTGCCGTGCGCCGCGTCACCCGCGCGCTGGAAGCCACGATGGCAGAGGACGCCCGCGCCGGCCGGCCGCTGATGGCCAGTCTCGTGGTCAGCCGGATGCGCGGGATGACGCCCGGACAGGGCTTTTTCGAGGAGGCTGCGCGCCTCGGTCGCGGCCCGGCGGAGGACGAGGACGACGCCGCCTGGTGGGCACGCGAGATGGCCGCTGCGCGAGAGGCCTACCTGGCACGGGCGCAGGCGGGCTGAGCGCGAAACGGTGCAGGCACAGGCG
>NZ_JBKHAQ010000043.1:0-21584 GCF_046542825.1 Rhodosalinus sp.
AAGAACTACATCGACAGTTACCAGGCCGCGCTGGCTGCCGAGCGGGCGGACCGCCCCGAGGCGGTTCCGATGGCAGAGGTCTTTGTCGCCGCACGCCAGCTGAAGTACGGCGAGAAGCTGACGGCAGAGGACGTGCGCAGCGTGCCGTGGCCCGAGCAGGCTTTGCCCGAAGGGATTTTCGTGGCCGGCGACGAGTCGCTCTTCAGCGACGAGGGCGCGCGCACCGTGCTGCGCACGATGGAAAAGGGCGAGCCGCTGCTTGCCGTCAAGCTGACCCGCCCCGGCGAATCCGCAGGCATCACCACGCGCCTCGAGCCGGGCATGCGCGCCTTCGCGATCAAGGTCGACGTGGCCTCGGGCGTGTCGGGCTTCCTGCGGCCGGGCGACCGGGTGGACGTCTACTGGACAGGACGCACGGAGGGGGCCGACGGACGCGGCCGCGGCGAAGTCACCAAACTGATCGAAAGCGGCGTGGAACTCGTGGCTGTCGACCAGATCGCCGACAGCGGCGATCTCGCCGGCACGACGATCGCGCGCACCGTGACGGTCGCGGCCAGCCCGCAGCAGGTCGCGGCCCTGGCGCAGGCCCAATCGACCGGCCGGCTTTCGCTGTCGCTGGTCGGTGCCAACGACAACACCGTGGCCGAAGCCCTGCAGGTCGATCAGATGCGTCTGCTGGGAATCGTGGCGGAACCCGAGGCCGCCCCGGTCGCGCCGGAAGAAGAATGCACGATCCGCACCCGCCGGGGCAACGAGGTCGTCGAGATCGAAATTCCCTGCACGAATTGAGCGCGATCAAGGACTTGCCCGTCCGGCGGGCGAGCGCAAGGGCAGCAGCCAGATCGGCATGTTGCCCTTTGTCCACATAAACCGCGCCCCGAAAGATGTTGATTCTTGCAATAATTTCACGCCTGCCCCACTCTGCCGTGAAACGCGGCCGAAGAACCGCCCCTTTCCGTGATCGAGAGGCAGGTCACATGACATTCGAGCGAGCCTTCCGCGCCACGCTACTGGGCATGGCGGTCGCCCTTTCCCAACCTTCGCAACCGGCGTGGGCAAATGACGTGCGCGTGCTCAATTCCGGCACCTCCTCCTCGCTGTCGGTGGCGATGAATCGTGCCGTCGTGGTGGAAAGCGAGACCCCCTTTGCGGAGTTGTCCATCGCCAACCCGCAGATCGCCGACATCTCTTCGTTGTCGGACCGCACGATCTATGTTCTCGGCCGCGCGCCAGGCATCACCACGCTGACGCTGCTCGACGCGAACGGCCAGCTGATCACCAATGTCGAGGTGAAGGTCGCCGCCGACGTCACCGAATTCAAGGAACGCCTGCGCCAGATCCTGCCCGGCGAGAACATCGAGGTGCGCGCGGCCAACGATGGCATCGTCCTGTCGGGCACAGTCTCGTCCACGCAGAAGATGGAGCGCGCGCTGGAACTGGCGAAACGCTACGCGCCCGAGCGGGTATCCAACCTTATGAGCGTCGCCGGCGTGCAGCAGGTCATGCTCAAGGTCCGCTTCGCGGAGATGCAGCGCTCGGTCTCGAAGTCGCTGGGCACCTCCTTCGCCCTTGGCGGAGCGGCGCTCGACGGAGATCTCGGCGTGCAGTCCGGGACCAATGCCGGTGCGTCGGGCACGTCCCAGACCTCCCTGCTGGGCGGCAACCTGCCCAATGCCAGGGAGAGCAACGGTGCTCTGCTGCTGGGTTTCGACGTGGGCGCGGTCGAGGTGGGCGTGCTGCTCGAAGCTCTGGAATCAAAGGGCATGGTGCGCACGCTGGCCGAGCCGAACCTGACCGCCCTTTCCGGCCAGGAGGCGAAGTTCCTCGCCGGCGGCGAATATCCCGTGCCGGTCGCACAGGAAGGCGGCAGCGTCTCGGTCGAGTTCAAGCCCTTCGGCATCGAGCTCAACTTCATCCCTCGGGTGGTGGACGACGACCTGATCAACCTGGAGCTTGAGGCGGCGGTCTCCTCCATCGATCCCGCGAACGGCCTCCAGCTCGACGCGTTCCGAATCGACGCCTTCAGCCGGCGCGAGGCCTCGACCACGGTCGAGATGCGCGACGGCGAAAGCTTCGCCATCGCCGGCCTGCTGCAGGACGACTTCCGCGACGTCTCCGGACAGGTGCCCTGGCTGGGCGACATTCCCGTCCTGGGCGCTCTCTTCCGCAGCGCCGAATATCAGCGCGAGCAATCCGAGCTGGTGATCATCGTCACGCCCCATCTGGTGACGCCCACGCGCGGCGAGGCGCTGGCCCTGCCGACCGACCGGGTCCGCCCGCCCACCGAAAAGGATCTTTTCCTGCACGGCCGCGTCAGCGACCGCAGCCGTCCCGCGCGCGGCGCGGCCGGAGAGGTCGCACGGCAGGACTTCTCGGGCTCCTACGGCTACGTCATGGATTGAGGGACAGGAGAGTTCCGATGCCGAAACCGCTCGTGCCCCTCGCCAGTCTCGGCCTCGCGGCCAGCCTTCTGGCCGCCTGCACCCCGGATCAGCGCACCGCGTTCTTCAACGAAGCCGGCGTGCTGGCAGACTCGAACGGCACCTTCGGCAACGCCACGATGCACAACACCCAGTGCATGACCGGGCAGAAAGAGTGCATCAACGGCCTGGCTCGCAAGTTCGCCGACTCGGTGGAGACCACGGTCAACTTCGAGTTCGACAGCGCGCATCTGACACCGCAGGCGCGGGCGACGCTCGCGCGTCAGGCGGACTTCGTGCGCCAGTTCCCCGAACTGCGCTTCAGTGTCTACGGGCACACCGACCTCGTCGGATCGAACGCCTACAACTACCGGCTGGGCCTGCGCCGGGCGCAGGCGGTGGTGGACTTCTTCGCCCGGCAGGGGATCAGCCGCGACCGGCTGGAAGCGCTCGTCTCGTTCGGCGAGACGCAGCCGCTTGTCGTGACCGAGGGACGCGAGATGCGCAACCGCCGCACGGTCACCGAAGTCTCGGGATTCTACGAGCGTCATCCTACGGTGCTGGACGGGCGCTATGCCGAAGTCATCTATCGCGAATACGTGGACAGCGCGGTGCCGAGCACCGGTCTGGCCGGCAGCGAGGGCGACGGGTTCGGCTCCGGACAGTAGAGCCCTCAAGCCGCGGATCGTCGCCATACACCCCAATAATACGATCTTTCGGCCCTAGATTCGCCTCAGTTTTCCACGATCTTCGTCTGGCGGCAGGGACTGCCGCGACCGAAACGGTCGCGCCCCGCACGCGAATGGCCGCGCACGCAGGGCGGCCCAACGGACAGGACGTGAGGCAATGACAAGTACGGCGAGCCTGCAACCCGAACCGGCCCCGATCATGGCCTGCACGGTCAGCCGCGACGTGCAGGAGTTCGACCTACTGATCGAGGACATGGAAGCGGCGCTTGGCGAAAGCTGGGGCGATCTCGGCTTCGCGGAGGCGATGACCTTCTTCAATCAGCCCGAGGCCGGAACGCTCGAATTCGTGGCCATGGCCATCGACGGGGAGGACGAGGAGAACCTGCCGATGCTTGGCGAGGTGATCGCCGCAGCCTCGGCCAGGGGGATCAAGGTGATCCTGATCGCCGAGGACGTGACCCCGGCCTCCCTGCATCAGTTGCTGCGGCAGGGCGCGGACGAATTCGTGCCCTATCCGCTGCCCGAGGGCGAGCTCTCCGCGGCGATCAAGCGCCTGCGCCAATCCTCGGTTGCGCAGACCAGGGCGGAAGGCGGCGCATCGCTGGGCAAGGGCGGCGACGGCGACGGGGTCATCCTTGCCGTGCAGGGCATGGCAGGCGGTGTGGGCGCCACGACCTTCGCGGTCAATCTCGCCTGGGAACTGGCCACGGTCGTCAAGGAGAATGCGCCGCGGGTCTGTCTTCTGGACCTCGACCTGCAGCACGGATCGGTCGCCACCTACCTCGACCTGCCGCGCCGCGAGGCGGTACTGGAGATGCTGACCGACACGGAGAGCATGGACGACGAGGTCTTCGGCCAGGCGCTGATGGCCTACGAGGACAGGCTGCATGTGCTCACGGCACCCGCGGATCTCGTCCCGCTCGATCTGATCGGCCCGCAGGACGTGGAGCGCGTGCTCGACATGGCGTCGCGGCACTTCGACTTCGTGGTCGTCGACATGCCCGGCGCAGTGGTCCAGTGGACGGAAACGGTTCTGACCGCGGCGCATGTCTACTTCGGCCTGGTGGAACTCGAGATGCGTTCGGCGCAGAACACCCTGCGCCTCAAGCGCGCGCTTCAGGCCGAGGAACTGCCCTTCGAGAAGCTCCGCTTCGCCCTCAACCGGGCGCCGCGCTTCACCGATCTCAACGGCAAGGCGCGCATCAAGCGCATGGCCGAGTCGCTCGGCATCGGGATCGAGCTTCAGCTCGCCGACGGCGGCCGTCAGGTCACGCAGTCCTGCGACCACGGCACGCCGCTTGCGGTGTCGGCGGCGAAGAACACGCTGCGCCGCGACATCGCGAAGCTTGCCCGGTCGCTCTACGACATCGGCCGCAACTCGGCCGAGGCCGCCTGAGGAGGTTCGCGATGTTTTCGCGCTACAAGAAGCCCGCCGGCAACGATCCCGCGCCCGCCCGCGGCAGTGCCGATCGCGGGCCTGCCCCCAAACCCGCCGTCCGCGAGATCGAGCAGCCGGCGGTCATTCGCAAGCCGATGCCGCGCCGCGCAGGCCAGACGGCGCCGGGCGACAAGGACAAGAAGCGCAAGGAGCGGCTTGCCGAGATCAAGCTCGAACTGCACCGCGCGCTGCTTGAAAACCTGAACCTCGCCGCGCTCGAACACGCGACCGAGGCCGACCTGCGCGCAGAGATCAACGATATCGCGACCGAGGTGCTTCAGGAAAAGGGCATCGTCCTCAACCGCGAGGACCGCACGACCCTGAACCAGGAGCTCTACGACGAGGTCCGCGGGCTGGGCCCGCTCGAGACGCTGCTGCAGGACGACAGCGTCAACGACATCCTTGTCAACGGCCCGCACCAGATCTTCGTCGAGCGCAGCGGCCGGCTGGAACTCAGCGACGTCACCTTCAAGGACGAGCGCCACCTGCAGCGGATCATCGACAAGATCGTCAGCGCGGTGGGCCGCCGTGTCGACGAGTCGAACCCTTACGTCGATGCCCGCCTCGCCGACGGCTCGCGCTTCAACGCGATGGTCCCGCCCATCGCGGTGGACGGCAGCCTTGTCTCGATCCGGAAGTTCAAGAAGGAAAAGCTGGGAATCGACGATCTGGTCAGGTTCGGCGCCTTCACCGAGGAAATGGCCGCCTACCTCCAGGCTGCGGTCGCCTGCCGGCTCAACGTGATCGTCTCGGGCGGCACGGGCTCGGGCAAGACGACGACGCTCAACGCGCTCAGCTCCTTCATCGCCGACGATGAGCGGATCCTGACGATCGAGGACACCGCGGAACTGCAACTTCAGCAGAGCCATGTCGGCCGGATGGAAAGCCGCCCGCCCAACGTGGAAGGCAAGGGCGCGGTGACCCAGCGCGACTGCCTGAAGAACGCGCTGCGGATGCGTCCCGACCGCATCATCGTGGGCGAGACCCGGGGCGAGGAGGTGATCGACATGCTGCAGGCGATGAACACGGGCCACGACGGCTCGATGACGACGATCCACGCCAACAACGCCCGCGACGCGGTCTCGCGCCTCGAGAACATGATCGCGATGGCCGGCATCGAGATGCCGCTCAAGGCAGTGCGCAGCCAGATCGCCAGCGCCGTCAACCTGATCGTGCAGGCCAGCCGCCTGCAGGACGGCTCGCGCCGGATGGTTTCCATCACCGAGGTCACCGGCATGGAGGGTGAGGTGATCTCGATGCAGGAGGTGTTCCGCTATCAGCGGGTGGGCCTGACACCGGAAGGCAAGATCATCGGGCATTTCACCGCGACAGGTGTGCGCAGCCACTATGCGGAGCGCTTCCGCCAGTGGGGCTACGACCTGCCGCCCTCGATCTTCGATCCCATAGCGGCGGAGTGAGCGGATGGAAATCTCGGCCGAACCGCTCATCTACGCCGCGATCTTCGTCGCCGTGCTTTTGATGGTCGAAGGCGTCTATCTGACGGTCTTCGGCAAGTCGATCAGCCTCAACAGCCGGGTCAACCGCCGGCTCGAGATGCTGCAGGGCGGCACCCGCCGCGAAGAGGTGCTGGCCACCCTCCGAAAGGAGATGGACCAGCACATGCGCTCGCGGTCCGTACCGCTTTACGCGATGCTGGCCGACAAGGCGCAGAAGGCCGCGATCGCCTTCACCCCCAACCAGCTGATCATGATCATGGGCGCACTGTCGCTGATGGCCTTCCTCGGGCTTTCGGTGGCGACGGAGACGGCGTTTCCGGTGCGCGTGGTGACCTCGATCGCGATGGGCGTCGGCGGGGTCTATTTCTGGGTCAACAGCAAGGCCAAGAAACGCCTCAAGATGATCGAGGAACAGCTTCCCGACGCGGTGGAGCTGATGGTGCGCTCGCTGCGCGTGGGCCACCCGTTCTCGTCTGCCCTTTCGATCGTGTCGAAGGAGATCCCGGATCCTCTCGCCACCGAATTCGGGGTCATCGCCGACGAATCCACCTACGGCCGCGACGTGGGCGAGGCGCTCAAGCACATGGCGGAGCGGCTGGACATGCAGGACCTGCGCTTTCTCGCGGTGGCCGTGACGATCCAGCAGCAGTCCGGCGGCAACCTGGCCGAGATCCTGGACGGACTGGCCAAGGTGATCCGCGCGCGTTTCCGCCTGTTCCGGAAGGTCAAGGCGATCACGGCCGAAGCGCAGTGGTCGGGCAACTTCCTGTCGGCCTTTCCCATCGTGGCACTGATCGGCATCAACATTCTCGAGCCCAACTACTATGACGAGGTGCTGGACCATCCCCTGTTCGTGCCCGCCTGTTTCGTCGTGGGAATCCTGCTTGTGGCGAACCTGCTCGTGATGCGGGCTCTGGTGAACATCAAGGTCTGAGGAGGCCCTGCCGATGGAGACCCTCGCGATCCTGCACATGATGCTGACCGACATGTTCGGCCCGATGGGACCTGTCATCGCGCTTGGCGGCGTCGGCCTGTTCTTCGTGCTGCTCGCGCTGCCCCTGCTGCTGCGCGGGCAGACGGACCCGATGGAGAAGCTGAAGGCCCAGGCCGAGGGGCGCGACCGCGACCGCCCCCGCGACGGCCAGGCGGTGCTGCGCCAGCGCGAACGCTCGGACCGGCTGAAGAAATACGCGAACTTCCTCGAGCCGCAGGATGCCAAGGAACTCTCCGAGATGCGGCTCAGGCTGCTGCAGGCGGGCTACCGGTCGCGCGAGGCGGTGCGCATCTTCCACTTCGCGCAGATGACGCTCGGCCTCGCCGGTCTGATCGCGGGCGTGATCTACACGCTCGTGCTGGTCGGGGCAGACCAGTTGTCCGCGCAGCAGCAGATCGGCTTCATCCTCGGCCCCGGCGCGGCGGGTTACTTCCTGCCGAAGTACTGGATCACGCGGCGCGTGGCCGAGCGCAAGGAAGAGATCACGCTCAATTTCCCCGATGCGCTGGACATGCTGCTGGTCTGCGTCGAAGCCGGCCAGTCGCTGAACCAGGCAATCATCCGCGTGGCGAAGGAGCTTCGCGCCTCCTCGCCCTCGCTGGCCGACGAGTTCGAGATCGTGAGCCACGAGATGAAGGCCGGCAAGGACAAACCCGCCGTGCTCAGTGACATGGGCGAGCGCTGCGGCGTGCAGGACGTGTCCAGCTTCGTGACCGTGCTGATCCAGAGCCAGACCTTCGGCACCCCGATCTCCGACGCGCTGCGCGTCTACGCGAGCGAGATGCGCGACAAGCGGGTGATGCGCGCCGAAGAGGCTGCCAACAAGCTGCCCACCAAGATGACGCTCACCACGATGGTGTTGACGGTCCCGCCGCTGCTGATCATCCTTGTTGGGCCGTCGGTCGTGGGACTGGGCAAGCTCGGCGAACTGAGCGCCGGCAACTGAGGCAGATTGGGGCTAAGGGAACCTTCGCATGGCGCTTGCGCGCGCGGCATGGCCGGTCCTCTTCATCCTGTCGCTCGCAGCCTGCAGTGAAACGTCCCGCCCGGATCGCACCTTCGCGCCGCCTGTCGATCCGCGCGGCAGGTCGGTCGACGGCATGTTGGTGGGACACCGCCTGATGCAGGCGGGCGAGGCGGAGCTGGCGCTCGAGGCCTTTCAGCGCGCCGCGGCCGAGCAGGGCCTGACGGCGGAAACGCTCAGCGCGATGGGAACGGCGAACCTTGGCCTCGGGCGGCTCAATCAGGCGGAGAACCTGCTGCGCCGGGCGACCGAAGCGGGCGATGCCTGGCCCGAGGTCTGGAACAACCTGGGCGTCGTGCTGATGGAACGCGGCAAGACGGCGGAAGCGGCGCAGCTCCTGCGCAAGGCCTATGCGCTCGACAATGGCGAAAGCGACGCAATTCGCGACAATCTTCGCCTTGCCCTCGATAAACTCGAAAAAACCGCGTATGATCCCCGGCAACAACAAGACTACAAGCTGGTGCGCCGCGGGTCGTCCGACTACCTGATCCGCCGCGTGCCCTGAGAGGCAAGAGCAGCAAGGGACGCAGGGACATGCGCCAACCGGTCATGGTGGCCCTCTGCGCGGCGGGTATCGTCGCGCTGTCGGGGTGCGGTGCCACGCGCAGCGACAACGAGGTCGATCGCGCGCTGGCCGGCATCAATGTCGTCGATGAGACAAATCTCAACGAGGTCATGCTCTCCGCGGCCGACCCGGACGAGGCGGTGAATTATTTTCAGCGGGCCGCCGCGCAGCAGCCGGACCGTATCGACCTGCTGCGCGGGCTTGCGGCCTCGCTGGTGCGCGCCGACCGCGCGACGGAGGGCGTGCCGGTCTGGACGCGCGTCACCGAGCACGCCGAAGCCACCGACGAAGACAGCGTGGCTCTGGCCGACGCGCTGATCCGGACCGGCAAATGGGACCGTGCGGAAGCGTTGCTGGACGGCATCTCGCCCACGCACGAAACCTTCCGGCGCTACCGGCTGGAAGCGATGGTCGCGGATACCAACGAGGAATGGCAGAAGGCCGACAGCTTCTACGAAACCGCACTGGGGCTCACGACGCAGCCTGCGGGGGTTCTGAACAACTGGGGATTCTCCAAGCTCACGCGCGGCGATTATGCCGAGGCGGAGCGCCTTTTCGGCGAGGCGATCCAGCAGGATCCGAAACTCTTCACCGCGAAGAACAATCTCGTCCTCGCGCGCGGCGCGCAAGGCAACTACTCGCTGCCCGTGATCCCGATGAGCCAGGAGGAGCGTGCGCAGCTTCTGCACACGCTGGGACTGTCGGCGGTCAAGCGCGGCGATGTCGAGACCGGCAAGGGCCTTTTCCGCGACGCGCTGGAGACGCATCCGCAGCATTTCGAGCCCGCGGCGCGCAGCCTTGCCGCACTGGAAGGCTGAGGCAGCGATGGCGATCGAGGCTGCCGCCGCGCTCTGGTTCCTGCCCTTCGTGGTGCCGGTGTGCCTTTACGTCGCCTGGTCCGACCTGGCGACGATGAAGATCCCCAACATGGCCAACCTCGCGCTTGCGGGCATCTTCGTCGCGGTCGGCCTCCTGGCCCTTCCGCTCGAGGACTATGCCTGGCGGCTTGCGCAGCTGGGTCTCGTGCTGCTGGCCGGCATCGTGCTGAACGCCGCCGGCGCAATGGGTGCGGGGGATGCCAAGTTCCTCGCCGCCGCCGCACCTTTCGTGGCACCTGGCGATGCGCTGACGCTCATGTTCCTCTTCTCCGCCGTGCTGCTTGCGGCCTTCGTCGCCCATCGCGCGGCGCGGGCCACCCCGCTGCGTAGGCTGGCGCCCGACTGGGAAAGCTGGACGCGCGGACGCGACTTTCCCATGGGCCTCGCGCTTGGGCCCACACTGATCGCCTATCTGGCGCTTGGCGCGCTGCACGGGGCCTGAGCCCGGGCGATCGCCCCGAAAATGCCCAATTCCCGCCCTGCCAGCGGTGCGCATCGCCTGCGATGACCTGCGCGTGTGCAATTGCACCCAGGGAGATCCGACATGAACATGGAAGCGCCCCCGACGGTCATGGCACCGCCCCCGCCGAAGGGGCTGGAGGACATGCGGCTGCCGGTGGTGATGATGCGGGACATCCTGCTCAAGACCATGTTCCGCAAGAACCTGGACCTTGTGACCGAGATCGCGCGCGCCGTCTGCCTGCCGGTCAACGTCACGCAGGATATCGTCGATATCGCCCGCAGTCAGAAGCTCCTCGAGGCCACGGGCACGCTCAACGCCAATTCCGGCGGCGAGATGGGATATCAGCTGACGGATGCCGGCAAGACCCGCGCGCTCGACGCGCTGGCGCAGTCGGAATACTTCGGCGCCATGCCCGTGCCGCTGCAGGTCTATCGAGAGCAGGTGGCCCGCCAGTCGATCCGCAACATCCAGATCACGCGCGCCCAGCTCGTCAACGCAATGGGCCACCTTGTGCTGCCGGAGGACCTCCTGGACCATCTGGGCCCCGCGGTCGGCGCCGGCCGGTCGATCCTGATGTACGGGCCTCCCGGCAACGGCAAGAGCTCGATCTCGAACGGCATCCGCGACGCGATGGGCGACAAGGTCTATGTGCCCCGCGCCATCGAATATGCGGGCCAGGTCATCACCGTCTACGACCCAATCGTGCACTCCAGGGCCGAGGAAGAGGTGGACGACCCGACAAGCCTGCGGCGCCGCCGGACCTTCGACACGCGCTATGTGCGCTGCGAACGCCCCACCGTGATCACCGGCGGCGAGCTCACGCTCGAGATGCTCGACCTGGTCTACAACCCGACGGCGCGCACCTATCAGGCGCCGCTGCAGCTGAAGGCCACGGGCGGCATCTTCATCGTCGACGACCTTGGCCGGCAGAAGGAGCCGCCGCAGGCGCTGATCAACCGCTGGATCGTGCCGCTGGAGGAATCGAAGGACATCCTGGCGCTGCAGTCGGGCGAGAAGTTCGAGGTGCCCTTCGACACGCTGGTGATCTTCTCGACCAACTTCCACCCGAACGAGATCTTCGACCAGGCGGCGCTGCGCCGGATCTTCTACAAGATCAAGGTGGACGGCCCCAGCCAGGAGAACTTCCTCAAGATATTCGCGCTGGTCGCCCGCAAGAAGAAGCTGCCCCTCGACGAGGAAAGCCTGATCTACCTGTTGCAGGAGAAATATCCGACCATCGACAACGTCTATGCCAACTATCAGCCGGTCTTCCTGATCGACCAGATCCTGTCGATCTGCGCCTTCGAAGGCATTCCGAACCAGATGCGCCCCGACCTGATCGACCGCGCCTGGGCCAACATGTTCGTGCGCGACGAGCAGATCGTGAAGTGAGCCATTCGGCGGGCGCGAACCTCAACGACCGGGGCCGCGACCTGATCCGCGCGGTGCGCCGCTACGAGTTCCTGCTGATGGGCGAAGTCCTGTCCGGCTGGACGGACGAGGAGCTCGCCGCCTTGCTGCCGCTGCGCGCCCGCTTCTCGACATGGATCGAGGATGCCGGCGCCCACACTTCGCCACGCCTGACCGCCGGGATCGGGGCGCTGCGCCGTGGCCTGAGGGCGTCAGCCGACTGACTGCCCGGAACGCCCGGGCGGTGCTGCCGGTCTTGCTCGCCGAAACGTCCACAGGCCGAGCAGAAGCAGCCAGAGCGCGACGGCGGGTTCGGCGAGCTGGCAGGCGGCGCAGGCCGGCGCGATGCTGTCCGCGAGATCAGGCACGAAGATGCGGCGCTGGCTGCCACCCCGATGGACGAATCCCGCCGGAAGCTGTCATGCGATCTGGCCCTGCTGATCGGGGCGCCCGGTCGCGCCAGGCCGTCCCTGTCGCCCACCTCCGGCGCGCGGCAGTTTTCGCGCAGTCTGCGCGAGGCAGCATCGCCTTGTCGCGCCCTGCATGTCCCCTCCCCTCCGCGCGCCGCTCTGCTACATGAGGCGCATGACCGCCCTGCCCCCGCGCTTTTCAGACTGGTTCGCCGCCCGCGGCTGGGACATCCACCCGCATCAGGCCGAGATGCTCGCGCGCGCCGACGCGCCCGCGCTGCTCCTCGTCGCACCGACCGGAGGCGGCAAGACGCTGGCGGGCTTCCTGCCCTCGCTCGCCGAACTCGCGGACGGCGGGCGCGAGGGTCTGCACACGCTCTACGTCTCGCCGCTCAAGGCGCTGGCCGCCGACATCCGGCGCAACCTGACGCGTCCGATCGAGGAGATGAGCCTGGCCGTCCGGGTGGAGGACCGCACCGGCGACACCTCCTACACCCAGAAGCGCCGGCAGCGCGCCGATCCGCCGCATATCCTGCTGACGACGCCCGAAAGCCTTGCCCTGCTGACCAGCTACGAGGATGCGCCGCGCATCTTCGCGGGTCTCGAAAGGGTCATCGTGGACGAAATCCATGCGCTGGCCGAATCGAAACGGGGCGATCAGCTGATGCTGGCGCTGTCGCGGCTGGAAAGCCTGCGGCCCGGATTGCGGCGCGTCGGGCTTTCCGCCACGGTCGAGGATCCCCCGGCGCTGGCCCGCTTCCTCGCCCGCGCCGAGGCGCCGGCCGAGGTGCTGACCGCCGATCCCGGGCCGGACCCGGACATCCGCATGATGCGCACCCGCGCCGCGCCGCCCTGGGCCGGCGGCGGCGGCGCCTACGCGATTCCGGAGGTGCTGGAGGCGGTGCGCGCGCATCGCACGACGCTGATCTTTCACAACACCCGCGCGCAGGCGGAGATCTTTTTCCACACCCTCTGGCTCGCCAACGACGACGGCCTGCCCATCGGCATCCACCATGGCAGCCTGGACCGCGCGCAGCGCGAGCGCGTGGAGGCCGCGATGGCCGTGGGCGAGCTGCGCGCCGTGGTCTGCACCGGCTCGCTCGACCTTGGCATCGACTGGGGCGACGTGGACCTGGTGATCCAGGTGGGCGCGCCCAAGAACGTCAAGCGGCTGGTGCAGCGGATCGGACGGGCGAACCACCGCTACACCGCGCCGTCGAAGGCGCTGCTCGTGCCCGCCAACCGCTTCGAGGTGGTCGAATGCGAAGCCGCGCTTCAGGCCGTGCGCGACCACGACCTCGACGGCGAACCGCGCGGACCCGGCCCGCTGGACGTGCTCTGCCAGCACATCCTGATCACGGCCTGCGCGGGCCCCTTCCACGCCGACGATCTGTTCGACGAGGTGCGCCGCGCCGGCCCCTACGCAGGCCTCGGCCGCGCCGATTTCGACGCCTGCCTCGACTTCGCGGCCACGGGGGGCTACGCGCTGCGGGCCTACGACCGCTGGCAGCGGCTGAAGCAGGACGCCGAGGGGCGCTGGCACCTGCGCGACCCGCGCGCGGCACAACGCATCCGCATGAACATTGGCACGATCCAGGACACTGACACGCTCAAGGTGCGCATGCGCGGGCGCGGCCCGATGCTGGGCGAGGTCGAGGAAGGCTTCGCCGCCTCGCTCAGCCCCGGCGACAGCTTCCTGATCGGCGGCCGCATCGTGCGTTACGACGCGCTGCGCGAGCTGACGGTCGAGGTCTCGCCGTCGGCTCGCACCACGCCGAAGATCGCCGTCTTCAACGGCACCAAGTTCGCCACCTCGACGCAGCTCTCGGCCCGCATCCTGCGGCTGTTCGGGCAGGACCGCTGGCCCGAGTTGCCCTCGCACACGGCCGAGTGGCTGGCCCTGCAACGCCAGGTCTCCCGCCTGCCCGTGCCCGACCGGCTGCTGATCGAGACCTTCCCCCACGAGGGCCGACAGCATCTTGTCGCCTACGGATTCGCGGGGCGGAACGGGCAGCAGACGCTGGGCCTTCTGCTGACGAAACGGATGGAGGATATGGGGCTCGACCCGCTGGGCTTCGTCTCGACCGACTACGCCACGCTGATCTGGGGGCTGGAGACAGTGCCGGACCCCGCGCCACTCTTCGACATCGCGGCACTGGAGGCAGGACTGGAGCACTGGCTGGCCTCGAACGCGGTGATGAAGCGGACCTTCCGCGCCTCGGCCACCATCGCCGGGCTGATCGAGCGCAACACGCCGCAGGCGAGGAAATCCGGCAAACAGGCGACGTTTTCCTCCGACATCCTCTACGACACGCTCCGCAAATACGACCCCGGGCACCTGATGCTGCGGATCACGCGGACCGAGGCCATGCGCGGGCTCGTCGATTTCGACCGCATCCGCGAGATGTGCGCACGCGTGGCGGGTCGCGTCGACCACGTGGCGCTGGAACGCGTCACGCCGCTCGCCGCACCGCTCTTCCTCGAACCCGGCCGCGTGCCCGTGGAGGGCGCCGGCCGCGAGCGGCTGGCCGAAGAAGCAGCTGCCGTGCTGATGGCCGAAGCCGGCCTGAACACCTGACGCGGGCGATTTTTCGATCGAAAAATCGCCTTCATCGCCCGCGCCCCGCACAGAAAAATCTTCGATCGAAGATTTTTCGGGCCTCTTGCCAAGCCCGCCGCGACGGGGCACAGAACAATGCATGAACGGCTACGACTTCACCCTCGCCGGGCAACGGCTTTCCGCCCTGGGCAGCGGCGCGCTCTGGTGGCCCGAACGGCGGATGCTCTGCGTGGCGGATCTGCACCTGGGCAAGGCCGAGCGCCACGCGCGGCGTGGCGGCGCGGCGCTGCCGCCCTATGAGACCGCCGATACGCTCGAACGCCTCGACGCCGATATCGCCGCCACCGGCGCGGTGTCCGTGCTCTGCCTCGGCGACAGCTTCGACGACGACGCGGCGGCCGTGACGCTCCCCGAGGCCGCCCGGCTCTGGATCTCCCGCATGCAGGCCGGCCGCACATGGGTCTGGATCGCGGGCAACCACGATCCCGGCCCGGTCGAGCTTGGCGGCACGCATCTGGCCGAACTGCCTGTGCCGCCCCTCGTCTTCCGCCACATTGCCATGCCTGGCGCGACAGGCGAGATTTCGGGCCATTACCATCCCAAGGCGCGCATCCGCACCCGGGCAGGCACGCTCGCGCGCCGCGCCTTCCTGATCGACGGGGACCGCGTGGTGATGCCGGCCTACGGCACCTACACCGGCGGTCTCGACTGCCACGACCGGGCGCTGGCCGACCTGATGCGCCCGGACGCGCTGGCCGTGCTGACCGGGCCGCGGGCCCTTCCGGTCCCGATGCCGCGCCGGGCGGCCTGAGGTCATCTTGCGGGCATCGCCCGTGGCGGGCACTGTTCCACCCGACAAGCGCGAGACATCCCATGCCCCATGACGGCCCCCTCGACCCGGACCGCGCCCGCGCGATCCGTGACAGCTTCGCCGCACAGAGCCTGATGGCGACACTCGGCGCGCGCATGACCATGCTCGCGCCCGGACGCGCGATCATCGAGGCGCCCATCCTGCCCGGTGCGCGGCAGCAGCACGGCTATGCGCACGCAGGCCTGACCTTCTCCCTGGGCGACAGCGCGGCAGGCTACGCGGCGCTGACCGTCTTGCCCGCGGGAAGCGAAGTGCTGACAGCCGAGATCAAGATCAACCTGCTCGCGCCCGGCGCCGGCGAGCGCCTGATCGCCACCGGCCGCGTGGTCAAGCCCGGCCGGCGGCTTGTCGTGGTCACCGCCGAGGTCGAGGCGGAGCACGACGGCGCGCGGCGCCTGATCGCCGTGCTGCAGGGCACGATGGTGCCGGTGCCGCCTGCCTGAGGGCGGGTGACGGCCGCGCCGCTCAGGCTGTCAGCCCCTCGGGCTCCGGCAGCCCGGCAGCCCGGCAGGTCGCGGTCAGCGTGTTGGCCAGAAGGCAGGCGATTGTCATCGGCCCCACCCCGCCCGGCACCGGGGTGATCGCACCAGCCACAGCCGCGCAACTGTCGAAATCGCAGTCACCCATCAGCCGGGTCTTGCCCGTCACGGGGTCCTCGATCCGGTTGATGCCGACGTCGATCACCGTGGCGCCCGGACGAATCCAGTCACCCGTGACCATGCCCGGCCGCCCCACGGCGGCGACCACGATCTCGGCCCGGCGCACCACCTGCGGAAGCTCGCGCGTCCGCGAGTGGGCCAAGGTCACGGTGCAGCTGTCGCGCAGCAGCAGCTGCGCCATCGGCTTGCCCACGATGTTCGACCGGCCGATCACCACCGCCTCGCGCCCCGAAAGACTGCCCAGCCGGTCGCGCAGCATCATCAGGCAGCCCAGCGGCGTGCAGGGCACCAGCGCCTTCTGCCCGGTGGCGAGCAGCCCCACGTTCGAGATGTGAAAGCCGTCCACGTCCTTGGCCGGGTGGATCGCCGCGATCACCTTGTCCGCGTCGATCTGCGCGGGCAGCGGCAACTGCACCAGGATGCCGTGCACGGCCGGGTCCGCATTCAGCCGCGCGATCAGCGCCAGAAGCGCATCCTCGGACGTCCCGACCGGCAGCCGGTGCTCGAAGCTCTGCATGCCGGCCTCGACCGTCTGCCTGTGCTTGTTGCGCACGTAAACCTGGCTTGCCGGATCCTCGCCCACCAGCACCACCGCCAGCCCCGGCACGATCCCGTGGGCGCGCCCGAGCACGGCGACATGCCCGGCCACCTCGCCACGTATCCGCGCCGCGAAGGCCTTGCCGTCGATGGTCTGCGCCGTCATGCCGTCCCTCTTTCCCAGCTTCCGCCGGATTACGCGCCCACCTCGCGACGGTGCGTGCCAGCACGCACCCTACATGCGCCCCGCGCCCGGCCCTGCTTCCTCTTGCCAAAAATACCCCCGGCCAGGGGCCTGTCCTTCCGTAGCACAGGTTCCCACGGAAGCCCAGTTGGCTTTGATCCTTGCTTTGAAGTCAGCCGGTTAGACTCTCATGGCCGCGCGGGAGTGTCCGGGCGGTCGCAACGGCGAAGGTGGATCGGAAGAAGGATGCGCAACGGTCAAACCGAACAGCCTGCGGGTCTCCCGTCTCAGATCCCTGCCCCCTGGCAAACACGGCGACGGGCGCGGTCTCCGGCAGCGCGAGCGCCCCGGCGACGGGGCGCAGCGGATCCGTCGCTTCACGCCTTTCGGGCGGATACGGGAGATGGGCCTCGCCTGGCCGCGCGACGTCGGGCTGGCAGAGGCGGCGCGTGACCATTCGACATGCGGGCACGCGCTGGCGGCCGGCAACGGGCCTGGTCCGGTCGCCCGGCGCCCGCGCGCGGTGGACAGCCTGCCGCCTTCCTGGGTGTCCGCGCGCGGGCATCGAAAGGCCGCGTGGGCGCCCGGGAAGCGCGGGCTGCTGCAGCCGTCAGAGAGTCGCTGCAACCCGGCGGACCACGTCCAGTCTGGCGGCGTTGGGCGGATGGGTGCCCAGGAACCTGTTGCCGGGATCCGGAAGCCGCTCGAAGAAGCGGGCGCCGCGCAGCGGGTCGTATCCGGCGCGCGCGGTCAGCACCGTGCCCAGCGCGTCGGCCTCGAGCTCGAACTCCTTTGAGAAGCGCCGCGCGCCCAGGAGCGCGCCGACTTCCTCGGCAGAGCGGACGGAGTCGGCGTTGCCACCGGAGAGCGTGACAAGGCGCCCCAGGACAAGCGCGCCGGTCTCCGCATGGACGCGGGCCTGATCGATGTGGCCGAGCAGATGATGCGCGGCCTCGTGGCTCATGATGAAGGCAAGCTCGTCTTCGTTTTCCACCATGGCGATCAGGGGAATCGTGAAGGCAATAACGGGCCGCCCGCGCCGGTCGAGCGTCTGGAAGGCGTTCGCCGGCTGGCCGGGCCTGTCGTCCACGACGATCTGGAAGTCGCAGCTGCCTTGTGTGCGCAGGGCGCGGCACTCGCGTTCCGCGACCGGCTCCACGGCGGCGACGACCGATGCGAAGCGGCGGACCGCTGCATCGGCCTGCGCACGTATCTCCGGCGCGAGGACGGACGCTTCGGGCGCCGGCGGCATGGGCCGCGGCGCGGGCGGGGCCGCGCATCCCGCGAGCGCAGCGAGAACGGCAAGAGCGGCAAGCAGGCGGTGCATGGCGATTCCGGCGAGATCGGTCTGGTTGGGGAGATAACCTCTTTGCCGCATCCCCTCCAGCCACAAGGCCGGGAGTGCCGTCCGCTTGCGAATCGCCACCGAGCCGCTAACTTCGGCGCATGTTCAGCATCGAGCACGACTTCGACGCCACGGTGGTCACTCTCGTGGACGAGGGCACGGGGCGCTTGCAGGAGGACGTGATCGTGCACGGCTTCGAGGATTGCGTCACGGTCGAGCAATACGATCCGCGCACCGACCGGGTGCAGCGCGTGACGCTCTCGATCACCCAGATGCGTGACCTCGCCGCCGCCTTGCGCCTGCCGGAAGGGGTCTATACCCGCAAGGGACAGTGAGCGCCGCCAGAGCCGCCACATCAGCGCCCCGCGAGGTCTCATGCCTGTCGTTGCCCGATTCTACCGGTTCGCCCAGATCGACGACCCCGCGGCGGTGCGCGCGGCCGCGCGCGCCGCGCTGGGGGAGGCCGGCGTGCGCGGCACGCTGCTGATCGCGGAAGAGGGCATCAACGGCACGCTCGCCGGCTCCGAATTGGCGCTCGGCGCAGCGCTTGCCTTCCTTCGGTCGCTGCCGGGCTGCGCCGGGCTGCGCTTCGAGGAGAGCGAGGCGGAAACGGAGCCTTTCGCCCGCCTGAAGGTGCTGGTGAAGCCCGAGATCGTGACCATGGGCACGCCGGGCGTCAGGCCGGCCGAGCGCGTCGGCACCCATGTCGCCCCCGAGGACTGGGGCGACCTCATCCGCCGGCCCGATGTCACGGTCATCGACACGCGCAACGACTACGAGGTCGCCCTGGGCAGCTTCCAAGGGGCTGTCGATCCGGGCACGCGCCGTTTCCGGGACTTCCCCGCCTGGTGGCGCGCGAACGGTGCGCGCTTCGGCAACGGTCCCGTGGCGATGTTCTGCACCGGCGGTATCCGCTGCGAGAAGGCCACCAGTTTCCTGCTCTCGGAGGGCGTGCAAGAAGTCTATCATCTCGACGGCGGTATCCTGAACTATCTCGAGTCGGTGCCGGAGGATGAGAGCCTGTGGCACGGGGACTGTTTCGTCTTCGACGGGCGGGTGTCGGTCGGGCACGGGCTGCGCCCCGGACAGGCCGTGCTCTGCCACGCCTGCCGCCGCCCGCTGCGCCCCGAGGATGTTCGTCATCCCGATCACGAGCCCGGCGTGAGCTGCCGTTACTGCGCGTCCGAGACCAGCGCAGAGGACAAGGCGCGTTACCGCGAACGGCACCGCCAGATGCGGCTCGCACAGGCGCGCGGACGCCAGCACATGGGCCCGCAAGGCGCAGGCTGACCCGAAGAATTTTCGATCGAAAATTCTTCTGATCCCGCGCCCGGCGCCGCACGAATTTTCGATCGAAAATTCGCCGCGGCTCAGGCCGGCGCAGGCCACGGGCAACGGGAGCGCAGCAAGAGCATCGCGACAATCCCGATATCGAGCAGATTCCACGCGATTTCGTCCAGGAAGGCAGCGCGGCAGGACGGTCGATCATGATCGCCGGCACCCTGCCGCGCCGTTCCGTGCGCATCGCTGGTCCATGTTGTGCCCTCCCTGCCCGTTGCGACATGTGCAGAAGGCGCCGCTGCCACCACGTCGGGGCCTGTTGACGCGGTCCCTGCGCGCGACAAGGATCGCCGCGATGGGCGAGAGGACCGGGATGGACAACGCGCGGGACATGCTGGTGCGGCTCTGGCGGGCCGGGGTCGCCGCGGTGGAGGGGCGACAGGCGGTGGCGCACGCGCTGGACGCGGCACCCGTGCCGCGCCCGGACCTCGTGCTCGCCGTGGGCAAGGCTGCCGTGCCGATGGCGCGGGCGGCGCTCGACCGCTTCGGACGGGTGCCGGCGCTTGCGGTCACGAAGCACGGCCACGGCGACGGCCACGGCGACGGGCAGGCGGGACACGACGGGCAGGCGGGACTCGAGGTGATCGAGGCCGGCCACCCGCTGCCCGACGCCGGCAGCCTGCGGGCCGGGGCCGCCCTTCTGGAGCGCGTGGCGGCCTGCCCGCCCGGGTCGCATCTGCTGCTGCTGATCTCCGGCGGCGCCTCCGCATTGGCCGAGGCGCCGGTCGCGGGCCTGACCCTCGACGACCTCGCGGCAGAGACGCGGGCGCTGATCGCCTCTGGTGCCGACATAGCGACCATGAACGCCCGGAGGCGGCAGCTGTCGCGGATCAAGGGCGGGCGGCTCCTGCAGGCTTTCGGCGGCGCGCGGGTGACGGTGCTGGCGATTTCGGATGTGCAGGGCGACGACATCGCCGTGATCGGGTCGGGGACAGGACTGGTTCCGGAAGGGGCAGGGTTCGCGCACGAGACCCGCATCGTCGCCTCCAACGCGGTGGCGCGCGCGGCTGTGGCGGCGGAGGCCCAGACGCTGGGCCTGACGGTACAGGGCAACGCGGAAAACCTCTACTGCGACGTGGGCGAGGCCGCTGCCATGATCGGGGCGCGACTGCGCGCCGGGCCGCCGGGGCTGTGGATCTGGGGCGGAGAGCCCACGGTGGTCCTGCCTGAGACGCCGGGGCGCGGCGGGCGCAACCAGGCGTTGGCGCTGATGGTCGCGCGCGGGATCGCGGGGCAGGAGGGCGCGGCGGCACTGATCGCGGGCACCGATGGCACCGACGGGCCGACCGGCGCGGCCGGCGCCTTCGTGGATGGGGCGAGCTGGGGGCCGGGGGCCGGTGCGGCACTCGCCGCCGCCGACAGCGGCACATGGCTGGCCGCAAACGGGCTGCTCTTCGAACCCGGCCCCACCGGGACGAATGTCATGGACCTGGCGCTGGGGCTGAAGGCGGGCTGATGCGGCTGTTCCTGTCGATCCCGATGCCCGAGGAGGTGCGCGAGGTGCTGGAGGACGTGCAGATCGACCTGCCCGCCGGGCGCCCCGCCGACCCCGATCAATTCCACCTGACACTGGTCTTTCTCGACGAGCAGACCGAAGAGGCGGCGCAGGCGATCCACGAGGCGATGCAGGGGCTGCGCGCCGAAGCGGTCGAGGTCCGCCTGACCGGCCTGGAGCTCTTCGGCGGGCGCGCGCCGCGCGTGCTCCATGCCGGTGTCGCCGATCCCGAACCGCTGCGCGCCTTGCAGTCGAAGGTGCTGGCACGGCTGCGCGCGGCGGGTGTCGCGCCCGGGCGGCGGCGGTTTCGCCCGCATGTCACCATCGCCCGCTTCGGCCATCTGCGCCGCGACGAGGTGACGCTGCTGGAACGGTTCCTGACCGAGAACGGCCATTTCGAGGCGCCGCCCTTCACGGCCCGGGCGGTAAAACTCGTTCACTCCGTCCTCCGCACGGGCGGGGGGGCACGACACGAGACCCTGGCGGACTACCCGCTGGGCTGAGGGCCGCGAGGAGGGACCGCAGGAACCGAAGAGCCCCATGGCGATGTGGCGCGCGGTCGCTTGGTCGGGTCCGCAGGCACTCGCGCAGATGGGTCTTTCCGCCGTATCGGCCTCGCAAGTCGGCGGGAGTGTCGTAGGTCCGGCTGCGCCGGATCGTCCCTGTGACCTTTGTCATCCGTGCCACTCACGCAGCCCTGTCGCACCTCGCCGGCGTGACTAAAGTGTGACAAAACGCAAGGCCAAGGCCCTGTTTTTCCTAAGCTTCTGGGATTTAAGGGAGAAAAGATGGTGCGGTCGAGAAGACTCGAACTTCCACGGGTTTTACCCCACAGCGACCTCAA
>NZ_JBKHAQ010000044.1:0-21434 GCF_046542825.1 Rhodosalinus sp.
CTGACATGGGTTCGCTGTGGGAGATCGAAAGCACGGGCGGCGTCCTGCACGGCCCCCTCGCGCCGCTGGTCTCCCTGCTCGAATGGGCCTCTGCGATCATCGATCTCTTCGCGATCGCGCTGCTTCTGATCGGGGCGGTGCGCTTCATCGCGGGCGTTACCGTGGCGGAACTGACGCGCGGGACGGCGCGGGTGCAGCGCACCAACCGCGAGCGGATCGAACTGGGGCGCTATATCCTGGCCGGACTGGAACTCTTCATCGTGTCGGATGTGATCCATACGGCACTGAGCCTTGCGCTGGCGGACCTGGTGTTCCTCTTGTTGCTGGTGGTGATCCGCTCGATCATCTCGTGGTTTCTGGACCGCGAACTCGCGCAATTGCGCGAAGAGCTGGAAACGTGACCGCCCTGGCGCGGAAAGGAAAGGACGGCCGCGATGCCGCGCTGGGCCTTCATGTCGCTCGCGATCCTGCCAGCTCTTGCCGCCGCGCTGGGCCTGCGTCTGGGCTGGATGACCGCAACGCTGGACGAGTCGCGGATCATCGAGCGCTATGCCCGCGTTTACGAGGCGGCCGGCGGCGCACGCGCCGATTGCCTTGCCCGGCCGGGCAAGCGCGGGTTCGAACGGCTGGTGGTGGTCTGCGTGCCCCCGGACCGGCCTGCGGCGCGTCACGTCTGGGCCGTCGGCCCCTGGGGTCAGCTTCTACGGGCGGACACGCCGCGCACCCGCGACAGCACCCCGGAGGATGCCGCCACATGACCGATTTCACCGATCTTTCCGCCCTCTACATCAACACCTCGCTGAAGCGCGAGGCGGGCGAGAGCCACACCGCGCTGCTGATGCGCGGCTCTGCCAGCATCATGGAAAAGCAGGGCGTCTCGGTCGAGCATCTGCACCTGATGGACCACACGCTCGCCTTCGGCGTCTCCTACGACATGACGGAGGAGGGCGCGCCGCGCGACGACTGGCCCGCGCTGTGGGAAAAGGTCAGGGCGGCTGACATCCTGGTGATCGGCTCGCCCATCTGGCTGGGCGAGGAAAGCTCGCTCTGCCGCGTGCTGATCGAGCGGCTCTATGCCATGTCGGGCGAGTTGAACGACAAGGGGCAGTCGACCTACTACGGCAAGACCGGCGGCGCCGTGGTCACCGGCAACGAGGACGGGGTCAAGCATGTCTCGATGACCATCGCCTATGCGCTGGCGCACCTGGGCTTCACCATCCCGCCGCAGCCAGACACGGGCTGGATCGGAGAGGCCGGGCCCGGCCCCTCCTACGGCGATCCGGTCGACGGCACGCGCGCCGGGATGGGCCACGAGTTCACCCAGCAGACGGCGACCGTCATGACCTGGAACCTCATGCACCTCGCGCGGATGCTGCGGGACGCGGGCGGCTATCCCCGCACCGGCAACGACCGCGAGGCATGGGCCCGGGGCGAACGCTTCGGCTGGGAGGATCCGCTCTGATGCTGACGCCTGCCGCGAGCCACGAGGCGCTGGTCCGGGACTTCCGCTGGGATCTGCCCGTGCGCCTCAACATGGCGCGGCAGGCGCTTGATACATGGGCGGAAAGCGCGCCCGACCGGGTCGCGGTCCTGGACCTTTCGCACGGGCGGGACGAGGTCAGCTACGGCCGCCTGCGCGAGATGGCCGATGGGCTGGCGGCGGAACTCGCGGCGCGCGGCATCGCGCCGGGCGACCGCCTGGGCGTGCTGCGCTCGCAGGATGCCTGGACGCTGGCCGCGCATCTGGCGGCGTGGAAGCTGGGGGCGATCTCCATCCCGCTTTTCAAGCTCTTCGGGCGCGATGCTCTGGTGACGCGGTTGTCGGATGCCGAGGCGAAGCTGGTGGTCGCCGATCGCGATCCGCCCGAGGCTTTGCGGGCGTGGCAGGGTGCGGTCCTGATACCGGAAGACGCCTGCCTCGCCACCGCGCCGGTCGAGGCCGCGGACACCGGCCCCGGGGATCCGGCCATCATCATCTACACCTCCGGCACCACCGGATCGCCCAAGGGCGCGCTGCACGGTCACCGGGTGCTGACCGGCCACCTGCCGGGGGTGGAGATCAGCCACGACTTCCTCGGGCAGTCGGGTGACGTGATCTGGACGCCCGCGGACTGGGCCTGGATCGGCGGGCTTTTCGACGTGGCGATGCCGGGGCTGGCGCTGGGGGTGCCGGTGGTGGCGGCGCGGCGGCCGAAGTTCACGCCCGAGGATGCCGTGAACATCATCCGCGAAGGCACTGTTCGGAATGTGTTTTTCCCGCCCACGGCGCTCAGGATGCTGAAGGCGGCCGAGGTCGCGATCCCCGGCCTGCGCTCCGTCGCCTCGGGCGGCGAGCCGCTGGGCGCGGAGATGCTGGACTGGGGGCGGCGCGCCTTCGGCCTGGCGATCAACGAGTTCTACGGCCAGACCGAGTGCAATATGGTGGCCTCGTCCTGCGGCGCGCTCTTTCCGGCGCGCCCGGGCTGCATCGGAAAGCCGGTGCCGGGGCACGAGGTTCAGGTGATCGACGAAAGCGGCGCGCCGGCCTCGGGCGAGGGCGACGTGGCGATCCGGCGCGGCTCGGCCAGCATGATGTTGCGCTACTGGAACCGCCCGGACGCCACGGCGGAGAAGTTCCGCGGCGACTGGATGCTGACCGGTGACCGGGGCACATGGGAAGAGGGCTATCTGCGGTTCCTCGGGCGCGAGGACGACGTGATCACCTCTGCCGGCTACCGCATCGGGCCCTCGGAGATCGAGGATTGCCTGATCACCCATCCGGCCGTGGCCGCGGCGGGCGTGGTGGGCAGGCCCGATCCGCTGCGCACCGAGATCGTCGTCGCCTTCGTGGTGCTGCGCGACGGTGTCGCCGGTGACGAGAGGCTCGTGCGCGAGCTTCGGGACTATTCGAAGGAACGTGTCGCAAGGCACAGTTATCCAAGGGAAATCACCTTTGTTCCCAGCCTGCCGATGACGGTCACGGGCAAGGTTCTGCGCCGCGAACTGCGCGCGTGGGCGATGGAGGAAGAGGCATGAAGATCGACTCGCGCGTGCTGACCGGCTCGGAAGACTTCCAGGCCAACCGCGCCGCGCATCTGGAGATGCTGGAAGAGATCCGGGCCGCGGCCGCGCTGGCCGCGGCGGGCGGCGGCCAGCGGGCGCGCGAGCGGCATCTGGCGCGGAACAAGATGCTGCCGCGCGAGCGGGTGGCAAACCTGCTCGACCCCGGCTCGCCCTTCCTCGAGATCGGCGCGACGGCGGCGCATGGCATGTACGAGGGTGCGGCGCCCTGCGCGGGCGTGATCGCGGGTGTCGGGCGCATCCACGGCCTCGACTGCATGGTGGTCTGCAACGACGCCACCGTGAAGGGCGGCACCTATTACCCGATGACCGTCAAGAAGCACCTGCGCGCGCAGGAGATCGCGGAAGAGAACCATCTGCCCTGCGTCTACCTGGTGGACTCGGGCGGCGCGAACCTGCCGCAACAGGACGAGGTCTTTCCCGACCGCGACCACTTCGGCCGCATCTTCTACAACCAGGCGAACATGTCGGCGAAGGGCATCCCGCAGATCGCCGTTGTCATGGGCTCCTGCACCGCGGGCGGCGCCTATGTGCCCGCGATGTCGGACGTCACCATCATCGTGCGCGAGCAGGGGACCATCTTCCTTGCCGGCCCGCCGCTGGTGAAGGCCGCAACCGGCGAGGTGGTCAGCGCCGAGGACCTGGGCGGCGGCGACGTGCACACGCGGCTCTCGGGCGTGGCCGATTACCTGGCCGAGGACGACGCGCATGCGCTGGCGCTCGCCCGCCGCGCGGTGGCGGGCCTCAACCGCCGCTCGCCCGAGACGGTGGTCTGGGCCACGCCGGAGCCACCGGCCTACGATCCCGACGAGATCCTCGGCGTCGTGCCCGCGGACCTGAAGACCCCCTACGACATCCGCGAGGTGATCGCACGGATCGTCGACGGCTCGCGCCTCGACGAGTTCAAGCCGCGCTTCGGCGAGACGCTGGTGACGGGCTTCGCCCATGTCGAGGGCTGCCCGGTCGGGATCGTGGCCAACAACGGGGTGCTTTTTTCCGAGTCCGCGCAGAAGGGCGCGCATTTCGTCGAGCTCTGCTCGCAGCGCAAGGTGCCGCTGCTCTTCCTGCAGAACATCACCGGCTTCATGGTGGGCCGGAAGTACGAGAACGAGGGCATCGCGCGGCACGGCGCGAAGATGGTCACCGCGGTCGCCACGACGCGGGTGCCGAAGGTCACGCTGCTTGTGGGCGGATCCTTCGGTGCGGGGAATTACGGCATGGCGGGAAGGGCTTACAGCCCGCGCTTCCTGTGGACATGGCCCAACAGCCGGATCAGCGTGATGGGCGGCGAACAGGCGGCGGGCGTGCTCGCCACCGTGAAGCGCGATGCGATGGAGCGCGCGGGAGAGCACTGGTCGGCCGACGACGAGGCCGAATTCAAGCGCCCCACCGTCGAGATGTTCGCGCGCCAGTCGCATCCCCTCTATGCCTCCGCGCGGCTCTGGGACGATGGCGTGGTGGACCCGCGCAAGAGCCGCGAGGTGCTGGCGCTGTCGCTGCGGGCCGCGCTCAACGCGCCCATCGAAGAGACACGCTTCGGCGTGTTCCGCATGTGAGGTGCGCGGTGGCGGGCGGAAGAGGGGGCGCTGCCCCCGTCGCGCGTGCCGCGCGACTCCCCCGGGGTATTTGGGGACCATTGAAACACGGTGACGGCACGGGGTGCCGCAGCGGCAGGAGAAGCAGAAGCGAGGAAAGGCCGTGTTCGAGAGCGTTTTGATCGCCAACCGCGGCGAGATCGCCTGTCGCGTCATCGCGACGGCGCGGGCGATGGGGATGCGGACAGTGGCCGTCTTTTCCGACGCCGACGCGGGCGCGCGGCATGTGGCCATGGCGGACCGGGCGGTGCGGATCGGGCCGCCGCCGCCGGGAGAGAGCTACCTGCGCGGGGAGGCCATCATCGCGGCGGCGCGGGCCACGGGCTGCGGGGCGATCCATCCGGGCTACGGGTTTCTCTCCGAGAACCCGGACTTCGTGGCGGCGGTCGAGGCGGCGGGCCTGACCTTCGTCGGCCCCTCGGCCGAGGCGATCCGGGCGATGGGGCTGAAGGACGCCGCGAAGGCGCTGATGGAGGCGGCGGGCGTGCCCGTTGTGCCAGGCTATCATGGCGAGAGCCAGGACGACGAGCATCTGGCAGGCGCAGCCGACGCCATCGGCTATCCTGTGCTGATCAAGGCCGTGGCGGGCGGCGGCGGCAAGGGGATGCGGCGGGTGGACCGGGCGCGGGACTTCGCCGATGCGCTGGCCTCGGCGCGCGCGGAGGCGCGCGGCGCCTTCGGCAACGACGCGGTGCTGGTCGAGAAATACGTGGCCAAGCCGCGCCACATCGAGGTGCAGGTCTTCGGCGACGGGACGCGCGCCGTCCATCTCTTCGAGCGGGACTGCTCGCTCCAGCGCCGGCATCAGAAGGTGATCGAGGAGGCCCCGGCGCCCGGCATGACCGAGGCGATGCGCGAAGCGATGGGGCAGGCCGCCGTGCGCGCGGCGGAGGCCATCGGCTATCGCGGCGCAGGCACCGTGGAGTTCATCGTGGACGCCTCCGAGGGGCTGCGGCCGGACCGCTTCTGGTTCATGGAGATGAACACGCGGCTGCAGGTCGAGCATCCGGTGACCGAGGCGGTGACCGGCGTCGATCTGGTGGAGTGGCAGTTCCGCGTGGCGGCGGGCGAGGCGCTGCCGCTGCGGCAGGAGGAGTTGCGGCTTGCCGGCCATGCCTTCGAGGCGCGGCTTTATGCCGAGGATGTGCCCAGGGGCTTCCTGCCCGCGACCGGGCGGCTTGCGCATCTGGCCTTTCCGCCGGGGGTGCGGGCGGACACCGGCGTGCGCTCGGGCGACGAGATCACGCCGCATTACGACCCGATGATCGCGAAGCTCGTGGTGCACGGGCCCACCCGCGACATCGCGCTGGGAAAGCTGCGCCGCGCGCTGGGCGAGACGCAGGTGGCCGGGACCGTCACGAACCTCGCCTTCCTCGGCGCGCTCGTGCGGCACGCGGGCTTCGCGGCGGGCGATGTGGACACCGGGCTGATCGACCGCGACCGCGAGGCGCTGGTGGCGGCGGCAGAGCCCGCGCCGGAGGTCCGGGCCGAGGCGGCGCTCGCCGCCGCGGGGCTGCTTGATGCCGCCGCGCCTGACACGGGCTTCGCGCTCTGGGCGCCGCTGCGGCGGCGGATCGGGCTGAGGCGCGGCGAGACCGAATGCGGTGTGCATGTACTCTCGGAGGGGCCGGACCGGCATGTGGTGGAACTCGACGGGCGGGAGATCGTGGCAGAGCGCCGTGACGGCGGCTGGCGCATCGGCGGCCGGCCGGCGGCCGGCGCGCATGTCGCCTCCGGGCGCGTCACGGTCTTTGCCGATCACGGGCAGGTCTTCGAGATCGCCGACCCGCTGGAGCGCGGCGCCGCGGCGCATGGCGAGGACGTGATCGAGGCGCCGATGCCGGGTCTGTTGCGCGCGGTGCTGGTCGAGGCGGGGCAGGCGGTGGAGGCCGGTCAGCGCCTTGCCGTGCTGGAGGCGATGAAGATGGAGCATGCGCTGACCGCCTGGCGGGACGGGGTGGTGGCCGAGGTTCTGGCCGCGCCCGGCGCGCAGGTCGAGGCGGGCGCGGGGCTGATCCGGCTGGAGGACCCGTCCGATGGCTGAGCGGGCGGAGATCTTCGAGGTCGGGCCGCGCGACGGGCTGCAGAACGAAACGGCACGGATCCCGCCCGAGGCCAAGATCGCGCTCGTCGACTGCCTGAGCCGCGCGGGCTTTCGCCGGATCGAGGTGGCGAGTTTCGTGAGCCCGAAGTGGGTGCCGCAGATGGCGGATTCGGGCCAGGTGCTGGCCGGCATCCGGCGGGCGCCGGGCGTCAGCTATGCGGCGCTCACGCCGAACATGACGGGGCTGGAGCGCGCCATCGCCGCGCAGGCGGACGAGATCGCGGTTTTCGGATCGGCCTCCGAGGGGTTTTCGAAGGCCAATATCAACGCGACCGTCGACGAGAGCCTCGAACGGTTCCGCCCGGTGGCGGAGGCCGCGCGGCGGATCGGGCTGCCGGTCCGCGGCTATATCTCCTGCGTGACGGACTGCCCCTATGACGGGCCGGTAGCCCCCGAGGCAGTGGCGCGGGTGGCAGCCGCGCTCGACGCGATGGGCTGTTACGAGATCAGCCTGGGCGACACGATCGGGCAGGGCACGCCCGGCCGGGTTGCGGCGATGCTGGAGGCGGTGCTGGAGATCGTGCCCGCGGACCGGCTGGCGGGCCATTTCCACGACACCTCCGGTCGCGCGCTCGACAATGTCGAGGCGGCGCTGGACAAGGGACTGCGGGTCTTCGACGCGGCCGTCGGGGGGCTGGGCGGTTGTCCCTTCGCGCCGGGCGCCGCGGGCAACGTGGCGACCGAACGGGTGGCGGAGCGGCTGGCGGCGCTGGGCTACGAGACCGGCCTCGACATGGCGGTGATCGCCGAGGCGGCGGAAATGGCCCGCGCGCTGCGGGCGGGGTGAGGCGCAAGGCGTTTGCAAACGCCTTGCAAAATTCTTTGCAAGAATTTTGGGAGCCCGGGATGACCGATTTCGAGACGATCCGCATCGCGCGCGACGGGCGCGGGGTGGCCACGCTGACGCTGACGCGGCCCGACAAGCACAACGCGATGTCGGCGCGGATGATCGCCGAACTGACGCGGGCGGCGGAGCTTCTGGGCGATGACGACAGTCTGCGCGTCGTGGTGCTGGCCGCGGAGGGCAGGAGCTTCTGCGCGGGCGGCGACCTGGAATGGATGCGGGCGCAGATGCAGGCGGATCGCGCGACGCGCATTGCCGAGGCCACGAAGCTGGCCGAGATGCTGATGGCGCTCGACAGGATGCCCAGGCCGCTGATCGGGCGGCTGCACGGCAACGCCTTCGGCGGCGGCGTGGGGCTCGCCTCGGTCTGCGACGTGGCGATCGGCGCGGAGGGGGTGAAGATGGGGCTGACCGAGACGCGGCTGGGCATCATCCCCGCCACCATCGGGCCCTATGTGGTGGCGCGCATGGGGGCTGCGCGGGCGCGGCAGGTCTTCATGTCCGCGCGGGTCTTCGGCGCGCAGGAGGCCGTGCGGCTGGGGCTGCTGGCCCGCGCGGTGCCCGAGGGCGACCTCGACGCCGCCGTGGAAGCGGAGGTTGCGCCCTATCTCGCCTGCGCGCCGGGCGCCGTCGCGGCGGCCAAGGCGCTGATCCGCACCGTCTCGCCCTCGCCCGACGCGGCGATGATCCGGGCCACCATCGAGGCGCTGGCCGACCGGTGGGAGACGGAAGAGGCCGACGAGGGCACGCGCGCCTTCTTCGAGAGGCGCGCGCCCGTCTGGGCGGGGAAAGAATGACCGCGCAGATCGCGCATCTTTACGCGCTGGGCAGCCTCGCCATCGTCTTCTTCCAGATCGCCCTGATCGCGGGCCTGCCGCTGGGGCCCTGGACGCAGGGCGGTCGACATCCGGGCGCGCTGCCGCCCAGCGGGCGGCTGATGGCGGCGGCCGCGATCCCCGTGGCGCTGTTCCAGGGCGTTGCGATCCTCTCTGCGGCAGGGTTTCCCGGGATCGGATGGCCGCGCTGGACCGGCTGGGCCGCGCTGGGCCTGAGCCTTGTCTCCGCCGTGCTGAACCAGGTGACGCCGTCGCGCCGCGAGCGCGCGGTCTGGGGACCTGTCACGATCGTGATGGCCGGTCTTGCGGGCTATGTGCTCATCGTGACGCAGGGCAGTGGCTGAGTCGGCCGCAACGCGGCTTGACGGCGGCGGCATGCCGCCGCATACACCGCCCGCCGCAGCCGCCGCAGACAGGCGTCCGCCGCGGCGCCGTGGCGTTGCCGCACCGCGGCGTCGGTTGACCGGGCCGGGGGGCAGGCATAGATCAGGAGGGAACACGCGGGCCCGGCGCGGCGCTGCGTCCCCAGGCTGCAAGGAGCCGAGGCATGGACGATCTGCTCAGGGAATACGCGCCCATCCTTCTGCTGCTGGCGGTTGCGATCGGCCTCGGGCTGATCCTGATCCTCGCGGCGGTGGTGCTGGCGGTGCGCAACCCGGATCCCGAGAAGGTTTCCGCCTATGAATGCGGCTTCAACGCCTTCGACGATGCGCGGATGAAGTTCGACGTGCGGTTCTACCTCGTATCGATCCTGTTCATCATCTTCGACCTCGAGATCGCCTTCCTGTTTCCCTGGGCGATCACCTTTTCCGAGATGTCGATGACGGCGTTCTGGTCGATGATGGCCTTTCTCGCCGTGCTGACCGCGGGTTTCGCCTATGAATGGAAGAAGGGAGCGATGGATTGGCAGTGACACCTGACAGCCAGACCGGCGCGCTCGACACCGCGGGACCCGACCCGGAGCACGCCACGCAGACGCTCAACCGCGAACTGCAGGACAAGGGCTTCCTCGTCACCACGAGCGAGGACCTGATCAACTGGGCGCGCACCGGCAGCCTGCACTGGATGACCTTCGGCCTCGCCTGCTGCGCGGTCGAGATGATGCACACCTCGATGCCGCGCTATGACGCCGAGCGCTTCGGCGTGGCGCCACGCGCCTCGCCCCGGCAGTCGGACGTGATGATCGTGGCAGGCACGCTGACCAACAAGATGGCGCCGGCGCTGCGCAAGGTCTACGACCAGATGCCCGAGCCGCGCTACGTGATCTCGATGGGCTCCTGCGCCAACGGCGGGGGCTACTACCACTACAGCTATTCCGTGGTGCGCGGCTGCGACCGGATCGTGCCGGTGGACATCTATGTGCCCGGCTGCCCGCCCACGGCCGAGGCGCTGCTCTACGGCATCCTGCAGCTTCAGCGGAAGATCCGCCGCACGGGCACCATCACGCGCTGAGAGGCCGGAGGACACGCATGACCGCAGACATTGCAACCGCCGCGCTGGAAGAGCTTGGCGCGCATATCGAGGGGCGCAGGCCCGACTGCGTCCTGTCCTGGGAGGTCGTGCGCGGCGAGCTGACCGTGTCCGTGGCGCCGGCCCGGATCGCGGGGCTGGTGGAGTTCCTGAAACAGGATGCCACCTGCGGTTTCTCGACGCTGGTGGACATCACCGCCGTCGACTGGCCGGAGCGGCCCAGGCGCTTCGACGTGGTCTATCACCTGCTCTCGATGTATCAGAACCACCGCATCCGCCTGCGCGTGGCGGTGGACGAGGAAGAGCTGGTGCCCTCGATCACGGGCGTGCACCTCTCCGCCGGCTGGTTCGAGCGCGAGGTGTTCGACATGTTCGGGATCCTGTTCTCGGGGCACCCTGACCTGCGCCGCATCCTGACCGATTACGGATTTCGAGGGCACCCGCTGCGCAAGGACTTTCCCACCACGGGGTATACGGAGGTGCGCTACGACGAGGCGGCCAAGCGCGTGGTCTACGAGCCCGTGAAGCTGGTGCAGGAGTACCGGCAGTTCGATTTCATGAGCCCTTGGGAGGGCGCACACTACGTCTTGCCGGGGGACGAGAAATCCGAAGAGGGTGGTGCAGCATGATGGGTGGCGGCTACGGCATGGGCGGCGGCGGTCTGCTCTGGCTGATCGTGATTGGCGCGCTGGTGGTGATCCCCTTCTGGCGGCTGCTGCCGCGCTTCGGTATCCCGGCGTGGGTGTCGCTCGCGGCGATCATCCCGCTGGGGGCGCTGGTCCTGCTCTGGGTCATGGCATTCAAGGACGACGGAGGCCGCGCATGAAGGATGCAGCCAGGGGCTTTCAGGACGTCGAGACCGGCGAACAGCAGATCCGCAACTTCAACATCAACTTCGGCCCGCAGCACCCGGCAGCACACGGGGTCCTGCGGCTGGTGCTGGAGCTGGACGGCGAGATCGTCGAGCGGTGCGATCCGCACATCGGGCTTTTGCACCGCGGCACCGAGAAGCTGATGGAAAGCCGCACCTATCTGCAGAACCTGCCCTATTTCGATCGCCTCGACTATGTCGCGCCGATGAACCAGGAACACGCCTGGTGTCTTGCCATCGAGAAACTCACGGGGGTGGAGGTGCCGCGCCGCGCACAGCTCATCCGCGTGCTGTTCTGCGAGATCGGACGCGTGCTGAACCACCTGCTGAACGTCACGACGCAGGCGATGGACGTGGGCGCGCTGACCCCGCCGCTCTGGGGCTTCGAAGAGCGCGAGAAGCTCATGGTCTTCTACGAGCGCGCCTGCGGGGCGCGGCTGCATGCCGCCTACTTCCGCCCCGGCGGGGTGCATCAGGACCTGCCGCCCGCGCTGCTCGACGACATCGAGGCCTGGGCGCAAGACTTCCCCGGGGTGCTCGACGACATCGACGGGCTGCTGACGGAGAACCGGATCTTCAAGCAGCGCAACGTCGATATCGGTGTCGTGACCGTCGAGGACATCCTGGACTGGGGCTTCTCGGGGCCGATGGTGCGCGGCTCGGGCCTTGCCTGGGACCTGCGGCGCGCGCAGCCCTACGAGTGTTACGACGAGTTCGAGTTCCAGATCCCCGTGGGCAAGAACGGCGACTGCTACGACCGTTACCTGGTGCGGATGGCCGAGATGCGCGAGAGCGTGAAGATCATCCATCAGGCCATCGCCAAGCTGCGCGACGAGCCGGGCGAGGTCATGGCGCGGGGCAAGATCTCGCCGCCCTCGCGGGCCGACATGAAGACCTCGATGGAGGCGCTGATCCATCACTTCAAGCTCTACACCGAGGGATTCCATGTGCCGGAGGGCGAGGTCTATGCCGCCGTCGAGGCGCCCAAGGGCGAGTTCGGCGTCTATCTCGTGGCCGACGGCACCAACCGGCCCTACCGCGCCAAGCTGCGCGCGCCGGGCTTTCTGCATCTGCAGGCGATGGATCACATCACGCAGGGCCATCAACTGGCCGACGTGGCGGCGATCATCGGCACGCTCGATGTGGTCTTCGGGGAGATCGACCGATGAAGCAGACCCTCCTCGTCCTCGCCGCGCTGCCGCTTCTGGCGGCCTGCGCCCTTCCGCCGGAGGACACGACGGAGGCGGATCGCGCGAATTTCGATGCCGCGGTCGCCAGCGTCGGCTGCACGCTGCGCGACGACTCAGACTATGCGCCCGTCGAGTTGCAGACCGGCCTCACGCGCGAGCAGATCATGGCCATCTCGGACTACCGCATCGCGCAGGAGCGCGCGGAGGCCACGCCGGAGGGCGGCGTGCGGCTGCTCACGGGCCCTTGCGCGCCGGAGGCGGAGTCCGAGCAGGCGGCGGGGACGGAGTGACGGGGATGCCTGCGGCTTTCTCTGCACCGGCTCGGGCGGTCGGTGGCGCGGATGGCTTCACCGCCGGCGAAGCGGCGGGGTCGGGCGTGCATCAGGACGTCCTAGCCTTCCATCATTCCCGCGCCCCGCGCGGCATGCCCGAAGATCGCTTGGTCCGCGAGCCGACCGAGTAGGAGACAAGATGCTTCGACGCCTCTACCACGACCAGCCCGAGAGCTTCGCCTTCACGCCCGAGAACCTCGAATGGGCGCAGGCGCAGATCACCAAGTATCCCGAAGGCCGGCAGGCCAGCGCGATCATCCCGCTTTTGTGGCGCGCGCAGGAGCAGGAGGGCTGGCTGACCCGGCCGGCGATCGAATATGTCGCCGACATGCTGGGCATGGCGCATATCCGCGCGCTGGAGGTGGCAACCTTCTACTTCATGTTCCAGTTGCAGCCGGTGGGCTCGGTCGCGCATGTGCAGGTCTGCGGCACCACCTCCTGCATGATCTGCGGGGCAGAGGATCTGATCTCCGTCTGCCGCGAAAAGATCGCGCGGCAGCCGCACGCGCTTTCGGAGGACGGCAGGTTCTCCTGGGAAGAGGTCGAGTGCCTGGGCGCCTGCGCCAACGCGCCGATGGCGCAGATCGGCAAGGATTACTACGAGGATCTGACCGCCGAGCGGCTGGGAGAGATCCTCGACGCGCTCGCCGCGGGAGAGGTGCCCGCGCCGGGGCCGCAGAACGGCCGCTACGCCTCCGAACCCGCGGGCGGGCCGACCAGCCTGACAGCCCATGCCGAGGGCAGGATGGCGCACAATGCCTCCGTCGCGCTGGCGCTGCAGAAGCAGGACACCGTCAAGCGGATCGACGGCAGCGAAGAGCCGCTGCGCACCCCGTGGCGCGATCGGTCGCACGAAAAGGGCGACGCGGAGAGCAGCCCCAAGGGCCCGGTGCTCGCCCCCGGGCGACCGGCGGACGAGACCGGCATCGACAAGCGCGAGGCCCCCGTGCTGGGCCGTGGCAAGCCGGCCACCGGCGACCCGGCGCCCGACGAAAAGCTGTCACCGCACCCGCAGACAGAGCCCGCGGCGGTGGCGCCGGGCACGAAGCCCGCGCTGCTCGACGCGCCCGAGGGCGAGGCGCCGGACGACCTGAAGCGGATCAGGGGGATCGGCCCCCAGATCGAGAAGGTGCTGCACGAACTGGGCGTGTTCCATTTCGCGCAGATCGCGTCCTGGACCGATGCGGAGGTCGCCTGGGTCGACTATCACCTCGAAGGTTTTCAGGGCCGCGTGATGCGCGACGCGTGGATCGAACAGGCGCGCCGTCTGGCCGCAGGGGGCGAGACGGAGGTCTCGGCCCGTGTTAAGAAGGGTGATGTTAACTGAGACTGCCCGACGAAAGCACCTGAGGGGGACACGACATGGCGCAGACCGACAAGGATGACACCTGTGTGATCGTATGCTGGGGGCTTGCCGGCCTCAGCGGCCTTGGCCTCGTGATCATACTGACCCAGGCGATCTGGTTCCTGGTTGCCCTGGCGATCGGCGTGGGCTTCGCGGTCTGGTTCGGTCTGCTGTTGCAGAAGAACATCTGCGGCGTGTTCACCGCCCCTTGGGAAGGTCAGTCGCTGGGCGAGCTGACCGGGATGGAGAAGCTCTCGCCGCAGCGAAAGCGCGAACTCGGACTGGTCGAGGATGCGCCGCCGCCCGCACCCGCGCCGAAGAGCGCGGCTCCGGCCCCCGCTCCCGCGCCAAGGCCCACCCCCGCGGCCAGGGCAGAGGCTGCGCCGGAACCGGCCGAGACCACGTCGGAGACCGCCCCCGACAAGGCGGCCCCGACGGCCGGGCTGTCCGACAATCCGGGCACGAAGCCCCTGGCGCTGGAGAAGCCGCGCGGTCACGGGCCGGACGATCTGAAGAAGATCAAGGGCGTCGGCCCCAAGCTGGAAAAGCTGCTGCACAGCCTTGGTTTCTACCACTTCGATCAGATCGCCGGATGGACTTCCGACGAGGTGGCCTGGGTCGACGCGAACCTTGAAGGCTTCAAGGGGCGGGTCACGCGCGACGACTGGGTCGCGCAGGCCAAGATCCTCGCCGCGGGCGGCGAGACCGAGTTCAGCAAGCGCAACTAGCGCCACGGAGGGTCGATGCCCGAGCGCCGGGAGCCCAGCGAGCATGACCGCAGGATCGCACGGCAGGGCCGCGTGATCGCGCTGGTGGTGGCGGGCGCGGGACTTGCGGCGATCCTTGCGCCGTGGATCACGGCATCCCTCGGCCTCGCCGTTCGCTACGAGATGCTGATCTATCTTGCCGCGATGGGCGCCTTTCTCTGGGCGCTGATCGCGGCGATCGGGCTCTGGCGCCAGCGCACCCGCTGAGGCGCCGGACGGAAAGGAACGGGAATGCTCAAGGACGAAGACCGCATCTTCACCAATCTCTACGGGATGCACGACCGCTCGCTTGCCGGAGCGAAGGCGCGCGGGCACTGGGACGGCACGGCCGGGATCATCAAGCGCGGCCGCGACGCGATCATCGACGAGATGAAGAAGTCCGGCCTGCGCGGCCGCGGCGGCGCGGGCTTTCCCACCGGGCTCAAGTGGTCCTTCATGCCCAAGGAGTCCGACGGGCGGCCCGCCTACCTGGTGGTGAACGCCGACGAGTCCGAGCCGGGCACCTGCAAGGATCGCGAGATCATGCGCCACGATCCGCACACGCTGATCGAGGGCTGCCTGATCGCCTCCTTCGCGATGAACGCGCATACCTGCTACATCTACATCCGCGGCGAATACATCCGCGAGCGCGAGGCGCTGCAGGCCGCCATCGACGAGGCTTACGAGGCGGGGCTTCTGGGCCGCGACGCCGCCGGATCGGGCTGGGACTTCGACCTCTACCTGCACCACGGCGCGGGCGCCTACATCTGCGGCGAGGAAACGGCGCTTCTGGAGTCCCTCGAGGGCAAGAAGGGGATGCCGCGCATGAAGCCCCCGTTCCCGGCGGGCGCGGGGCTTTACGGTTGCCCCACCACGGTGAACAACGTGGAAAGCATCGCGGTGGTGCCCACCATCCTGCGCCGCGGTGCGGACTGGTTCTCGGGCTTCGGGCGGCCCAACAACACCGGCACCAAGATCTTCGCCGTCTCGGGGCACGTGAACCACCCCTGCGTGGTCGAGGAAGAGATGTCGATCCCCTTCGAGGAGCTGATCGAGCGTCACTGCGGCGGCATCCGCGGCGGCTGGAAGAACCTCAAGGCGGTGATCCCCGGCGGCTCCTCGGTGCCGCTGCTGCCCGGCTCCGTGATGCGCGAGGGCATCATGGATTTCGACTGGCTGCGCGAGAACCGCTCGGGCCTGGGCACCGCGGCGGTCATCGTGATGGACCAGTCCACCGACATCATCAAGGCGATCTGGCGGCTGTCGAAGTTCTACAAGCACGAAAGCTGCGGCCAGTGCACCCCCTGCCGCGAGGGCGCGGGCTGGATGATGCGGGTGATGGAGCGGCTGGTGACCGGCGAGGCCGAGGTCGCGGAAATCGACATGCTGCTCGACGTGACCAAGCAGGTCGAGGGGCACACGATCTGCGCGCTTGGCGACGCCGCCGCCTGGCCGATACAGGGCCTCGTGCGCCACTTCCGCGACGAGATCGAGGACCGGATCAAGGCGCAGAAGTCCGGCCGCGTCAGCGCCGTGGCGGCGGAGTAGGGGAGCGCGATGACCGCCCGCCATCCTGCCCTGCCCGACGTGGGCCGCCTGCTGGCACAACCCGTCGGCGGAGTGACAGCATGAAGAAATACCGCTTCGAGGAAGGCGCCGACGTCACCGCCGATATCCGCGAAAAATATGCCTACGACGGCGACCTGCTGGCGATCTATTCCGGCAACGAAGGGCCGGAGGTGCACAAGTGGCACCACTACATTCCCCTCTACGAACGCTACTTCGCGCCGTTCCGCGGCACCGGGGTGCGGTTTCTGGAAATCGGCGTGGCGAAGGGCGGCAGCCTGCAGATGTGGCGGCGCTGGCTGGGCGGGGAGGCGGTGATCTTCGGCATCGACGTGAACCCCGACTGCGCGCGTTTCGACGGGCAGGCGGGGCAGGTGCGGATCGGCTCGCAGACCGACACCGCATTCCTCGATTTCGTGGTGGACGAGATGGGCGGGCTCGACCTGGTGCTCGACGACGGCAGCCATCGCATGGGCCATGTGCGCAAGAGCTTCGAGCATCTCTTTCCGAAACTGGCGCCGGGCGGCGTCTACATGATCGAGGATCTCCACACCGCCTACTGGCCGAAGTTCGGCGGCGGATACGGCGCGCGGGCCAACTTCTTCCGATACATGGCCAAGGTGGCGGACGACATGCATCACTGGTATCACGACCGCGGCGAGCGGCGCGAGGGTCTGGGCGCGCAGGTGTCGGGGATGCATATCCACGATTCCATCGCCGTGTTCGAAAAGGGGCCGGTGCACCGGCCCGTGCATTCGAGGGTGGGCGCATGAGCGGTCCGTTTCGCGTGGTCGCGCTTGGCGCGGCGCTTCTGGCCGCCGGCTGCGGCGGGCGCTCGGAGATCGCGTTCGACGGAGAGGCCTATCGCGCGAACGCCGCACAGGGAGAGACGCGGCAGGATTTCACCGTCTCCGTCCGGCCGGTGAGCGCGGGCCTGCAGGGCGCGCGTCTGGCCGGCGCGCACGAGGCGAAGCGCTATTGCATCGTGAACTACGGAAGCTCGCGGATCGCCTGGACCGTCGGCCCCGAGACGGAGGCGTCGGGGCTGCCGGTTGAAGGCGACACGCTGACGCTTGCAGGGACGTGCGATCCGCTGTGACGGGCGGGCGTGCAGTCCTCGGCGCGCTGGCGCTGCTGGCGGCGCAGCCGGTCGCGGCCGACCGCCCGCCGCTCAGCGAAGTGCGCGAGATCGACGGCGCGCTGCTTGCCGTGGCGATCGCAAACGAGGTGCGCCAGCGCTGCGACGACATCGAGCCGCGGATGATCCGCGCCCTCGGCACGCTGAACCGCCTCAAGGCGAAGGCGCGCGCGCTGGGCTATGGCGAGGACGAGATCGAGGACTATGTGACAAGCGAGGCCGAGAAGGCGCGGATGCGCCGGCTGGGTGAGGTCTATGTCCGCCAGCAGGGTGCCGATCCCGCCGTGACCGCCGAGCTTTGCGCCTTCGGGCGCGCCGAGATTGCAAGCAGCACCGCCGTGGGCCGGCTGCTCAGAGAGAAGTGAGATCATGACCGAACTGCGCAAGATCGTCATCGACGGCCGGGAGATCGAGGTCGATCCCTCCATGACCCTGATCCAGGCCTGCGAGGAGGCGGGCATCGAGATCCCGCGCTTCTGCTACCACGAGCGTCTGTCGATCGCGGGCAACTGCCGCATGTGCCTGGTCGAGGTGGTGGGCGGGCCGCCGAAACCGGCGGCAAGCTGCGCGATGCAGGTGCGCGACCTGCGCCCCGGCCCCGAGGGCCAGCCGCCGCAGGTCAGGACCAACTCGCCCATGGTCAAGAAGGCCCGCGAGGGGGTGATGGAGTTCCTGCTCATCAACCACCCGCTCGACTGCCCGATCTGCGACCAGGGCGGCGAATGCGACCTGCAGGATCAGGCGATGGCCTACGGGGTGGATTTCTCCCGCTACCGCGAGCCCAAGCGCGCGGTCGAGGATCTGGATCTAGGCCCGCTCGTCGAGACGCACATGACGCGCTGCATCTCCTGCACGCGCTGCGTGCGTTTCATCACCGAGGTGGCGGGCATGCCCGAGCTGGGCCAGACCGGCCGGGGCGAGGATGCCGAGATCACCAGCTACCTGGGCCAGACGCTCGATTCCGAGATGCAGGGCAACATCATCGACCTTTGCCCGGTCGGCGCGCTGGTCTCCAAGCCCTACGCCTTCACCGCGCGGCCCTGGGAACTGACCAAGACCGAGACGATCGACGTGATGGACGCGATGTGCGCCTCGATCCGCGTGGACACCAAGGGGCGCGAGGTGATGCGGATGCTGCCCCGCAACCACGACGGCGTGAACGAGGAGTGGATCAGCGACAAGACGCGTTTCGTCTGGGACGGGCTGCGCCGCCAGCGCCTCGACCGGCCCTACATCCGCGAAAACGGCAAGCTGCGGCCTGCCGGCTGGGACGAGGCGCTGAAACTCGCGGGCGACAAACTGAAGGGCGCGAGGCGGCCCGCGGGTCTGGTGGGCGATCTTGCCCCGGTCGAGGCGGCCTTCGCCCTGCGGCAGCTGATGCAGGCCCTGGGCGGCGTGGCCGAATGCCGCGTCGATGGCGCGAAGCTGCCGGCGGGCAACCGGGCGGGCTATGCCGGCACGGCGGCGATCGAGGATATCGACGCGGCGCGCCGCATCCTGCTGATCGGGACCGACCCGCGCGGCGAGGCGCCGGTGCTCAACGCGCGCATCCGCAAGGCCTGGACCCGCGGCGCGGAGGTCAGCCTTGTCGGCGCGGCGGTGGACCTGACCTATGACTACCACCACCTCGGCCATGGGGGCGCCGATCTGGCCCGCGTGGCGGAGGAGGGCGGCAACTGGCCCGGCCCCGCGGATGGCCCCGCGCTGGTGATCGTGGGGCAGGCGGCGCTGCGCCGCGCGGATGGTGCGGCGGTGCTGGCGGCCGCCATGCGGATCGCCGAGGCCGCCGGCGCGGGCCTGCTGATCCTGCACACCGCGGCGGGGCGCGTGGGCGCGATGGATGCCGGCGCCAACTGCGAGGGCGGCATCGAGGAGGCGCTGAGCTCGGACGTGATCTGGGCGCTGGGCGTGGACGAGACCGAGATCCCCGATGGCCCCTTCGTGATCTATCAGGGCAGCCACGGCGACCGCGGTGCGCATCGGGCCGACCTGATCCTGCCCGGCGCGGCCTGGACCGAGGAACAGGGGCTCTTCGTGAACACCGAGGGGCGTCCGCAACTGGCCCTGCGCGCGGGCTTCCCGCCGGGCGAAGCCAAGGAGAACTGGGCGATCCTGCGCGCCGTCTCGGCCGAGGCGGGGGCGCAGCTTCCCTACGATTCGATGGCGCAACTGCGCCAGCAGCTCGTGCGCGAGGCGCCGGTTCTCGCGGAAATCGACAGCGTCGCGGAAAACGACTGGCAACCGCTGCCACCGGGGGAGATGTCCGATGCACCTTTCGGCCGCGCGGTGCGGGACTTCTACCTGACCAACCCGATCGCGCGGGCAAGCGAGGTGATGGCCGAGCTGTCCGCGGGGGCGCAGGCGCGCGCGGCGGAGAAGATCGCGGCGCAATGATCCGGACCGCAGGGGCGCTGGGGCTGGCCGCGCTGCTTGCGGCGGGCTGCGCCGAGGAGCAGCCGGCGCAGCCTGCGGCGCTCGCCCCGGCCCGGCCGGCAGAGGAGTATCTGGGCGTGGACACCCGCCTTCTGGACAACGACCTGGTGAACCTGCACGTCACGCTGGCGGGCGCGGCGACCCCGCAGGAGATGCGGGCCTACGCCGATTGCGCCGCGGCGCAGTACGCGCTGATCCGCGGCTATGGCTTCGCCCGTCACGTCAGGACGAATCTGGGCGAAGAGGGTGGCAACTCGACCGCGGATGCGGTTTACACCATTTCGCCCGGCCTGCCCCGGGGCTTCGCCACGCTCGACGCGGAAATGGTCGTCGCCGACTGCGCCGCGCGCGGAATACCGACGGTATGAGGGACTGATGGACGCCTTCTTCGCCACGCCTCTGGGCACCTTCCTGATCGTGCTGGCGCAGTGCCTCTCGGTCGTCGCCTTCGTGATGATCTCGCTGCTGTTCCTGGTCTACGCCGACCGCAAGGTCTGGGCGGCCGTGCAGATGCGGCGCGGGCCCAACGTGGTGGGCGCCTTCGGCCTGCTGCAGACGGTGGCCGACGCGCTGAAATTCGTGCTGAAGGAGGTGGTCGTGCCCGCCGGCGCCGATCGTCCGGTCTTCATCATGGCGCCGATGACCAGCTTCGTCCTCGCGGTGCTGGCCTGGGCGGTGATCCCGTTCAACGACAGCTGGGTGCTGGCCGACATCAACGTGGCCATCCTCTACGTCTTCGCCATGTCCTCGCTCGAGGTCTACGGCGTGATCATGGGCGGCTGGGCCTCGAACTCGAAATATCCCTTCCTGGGGAGCCTGCGTTCGGCTGCGCAGATGATCTCCTACGAGGTCTCGATCGGCCTCGTGATCATCGGGGTCATCATCTCGACCGGCTCGATGAACTTCGGCCAGATCGTCGGCGCGCAGGACAGCGACTGGCACTTCTTCGGCTGGTACTGGCTGCCGCACCTGCCCATGGTGCTGCTGTTCTTCATCTCGGCCCTGGCCGAGACGAACCGCCCGCCCTTCGACCTGCCCGAGGCGGAGTCCGAACTGGTGGCGGGCTACCAGGTGGAGTATTCCTCCACCCCCTTCCTGCTCTTCATGGCGGGCGAATACATCGCCATCTTCCTGATGTGCGCGCTGATGAGCCTGCTGTTCTTCGGCGGCTGGCTCTCGCCCATCCCCGGCCTGCCGGACGGCGCGCTCTGGATGGTGGCGAAGATGGCGTTCTTCTTCTTCCTCTTCGCCATGGTGAAGGCGGTGACGCCGCGCTACCGCTACGATCAGCTGATGCGGCTGGGCTGGAAGGTGTTCCTGCCGATGAGCCTGATCTGGGTGGTCTTCGTGGCCTTCGCCGCGAAATTCGAATGGTTCTGGGGCATCTATGCCCGCTGGTCCATGGGAGGCTGACATGCAGGAACTCAAGACCGCGATCCTCAACGCCCGCTATATCGACATGATGGAGCTCGCCGCCACCGCGGCCGAAGCTGCCGATCAGACCACGGAGAGGGACAATCAACTGGCCGGCCCGCGCGCGCAGGCCATCGCCGCCGCGATCTTTCGCTGGGCCGCCGACGAGATCGACGGAGAACAACGATGACCCGGATCGACTACAACCGCGCCGCGAAGTATTTCCTGCTTGCCGACTTCGTGCATGGCATGAAGCTGGGGCTGAAATATTTCTTCGCCCCCAAGGCCACCGTGAACTATCCGCACGAGAAGGGGCCGCTTTCGCCCCGCTTCCGCGGCGAGCACGCGCTCAGGCGCTATCCCAACGGCGAGGAACGCTGCATCGCCTGCAAGCTCTGCGAGGCGATCTGCCCCGCGCAGGCGATCACCATCGACGCCGAGCCGCGCGAGGACGGCTCGCGCCGCACCACGCGCTACGACATCGACATGAC
>NZ_JBKHAQ010000045.1:0-21326 GCF_046542825.1 Rhodosalinus sp.
GTGATCGTGATCCCGCGCTCCTGCTCCTGCTCCATCCAGTCCATCGTCGCGGCGCCGTCGTGCACCTCGCCGATCTTGTGCGACCGGCCGGTATAATAGAGGATCCGCTCCGTCGTCGTGGTCTTGCCGGCGTCGATATGCGCCATGATCCCGAAGTTGCGGTAGCGCTCGAGGGAATACTCGCGTTTCATCCTTGCGTCCTCTAGGTCGTCCGGGCCGCGGCCCGGGGCTTTCCCTTGGTTCCGTGTCGGCCGGCGTGGAAGTGTCGGTGGGCGGGCGGCGCGCCGCCCGCCCGGGCTTACCAGCGGTAGTGGCTGAAGGCCTTGTTGGCCTCGGCCATCTTGTGCGTGTCCTCGCGCTTCTTCACCGCGGTCCCGCGGGAGTTCACCGCGTCGAGCAGCTCGGCGGCGAGGCGCTCTTCCATGGTGTTCTCGTTGCGCTTGCGACAGGCGTCGATCAGCCAGCGCAGTGCCAGCGCCTCGCGCCGCTCGGGCCGCACCTCGACCGGCACCTGGTAGGTGGCACCACCCACCCGACGCGAGCGGACCTCGACCGACGGCTTGATGTTATCGATGGCCTCGTGGAAGATCTCGACCGGCGCGCGCTTGACCTTGTCCTCGACCCGGTCGAGCGCGTTGTAAACGATGCGCTCGGCGACGGATTTCTTGCCGTCGACCATCAGGTTGTTCATGAACTTCGTCAGCACCCGGTCGCCGAACTTCGGGTCGGGCAGGATTTCACGTTTTTCGGCGCGGTGACGGCGGGACATCTCTTTATCCTCTTACTTCGGGCGCTTCGCGCCGTATTTCGAGCGGCGCTGACGGCGATCCTTGACGCCCTGCGTGTCGAGCACGCCGCGCAGGATGTGGTAGCGCACGCCGGGAAGGTCCTTCACCCGGCCACCACGGATCAGGACCACAGAGTGCTCCTGAAGGTTGTGCTTCTCGCCGGGGATGTAGCTGATCACTTCGTAGCCGTTGGTCAGGCGCACCTTCGCCACTTTCCGCATGGCCGAGTTCGGCTTCTTCGGAGTGGTGGTATAAACCCGCGTGCAGACACCGCGCTTCTGCGGGTTGCCCTCCAGGTGCATCGACTTGTTCGACCGGGTCTTGGGCTGCCGCGGCTTGCGGATCAGCTGCTGGATCGTTGGCATGAGGGTCTCTTCCCCGTCTGTCTCTTCCGGCGCGGGCGCCCCCGCGGCTGCTTCCGTCTGCGGCGCTTGAAGGCATCCGCGCAAAATACAAGAACCGCATGCAGCCCTTCCTTATCGGGCCGACGCGGTGGGGTTCCAGAGGATCGGGGCCTGAGCCCGGATCTTGGCCACTACAGTCCTGATGCCGGCACGCGGGACGAGCACCCACCTGGCCGGGATGCGGCGCGTATAGGCAGAGTCGCGGGGGTTGTCAACAGCCCACGGCGGAAGGCCTGCGCGGCCTCCGGAACCCCATTCGCCGAGCGGTGAAAATGCACATGACCTGGCCGGGGTAGCGCAAGCGTCCGTTAGTCCGCCACCTGCCAGTGCGCGGCACGACCCCGCCCGGCCTTCCGGGAGGAGGCTTCATCTCCGGATCCGCGGTCGGGCGGGATACGGATAGCTCCGTGCGTTTCGGGCGCCGCGCCAACAGCGCTCGTCGCCTCTGCCCGCCGGACAGCCGATGGACATCCCGATCCTTCCTCCCTTCGATCGCCTCCCGGAGCGAGTGCCGCGATGCGATGCAGGAGCGGCGGACGGCTTCCCTTGCAGCGGCGCCCCTACTCCGCCGCCTCCGCGTAGCTCTCGAGCGGCGGGCAGGTGCAGACGAGATGGCGGTCGCCCCAGGCATTGTCGACGCGGTTCACCGGCGGCCAGTACTTGTCCACCCGGAAGGCGCCGCGCGGATAGCAGCCTGCCTCGCGGCTGTAGGGCCGGTCCCAGTCGCCCACCAGGTCCTCCACCGTGTGCGGCGCGCGCTTGAGCGGGTTGTCCTCGGGATCGGCGCGGCCTTCCTCGATGGCGCGGATCTCGTCGCGGATGCCCAGCATCGCCTCGCAGAAGCGGTCGAGTTCGGCCTTCGTCTCGCTCTCGGTGGGCTCGACCATCAGCGTGCCGGCCACCGGCCAGCTCATCGTGGGGGCATGAAAGCCGCAGTCGATCAGCCGCTTGGCGATGTCGTCGACGCTGACGCCCGCGCTCTCGGCAAAGGGCCGCACGTCAAGGATGCACTCGTGCGCGATCCGCCCCCCCGGCCCCTTGTAGAGCACATCGTAGGCGCCCTCGAGCCTGCGCGCGATGTAATTCGCGTTCAGGATCGCCACCCGTGTGGCCTGCGTCAGCCCCGCGCCGCCCATCATCAGGATGTAGGCCCAGCTGATCGGCAGGATCGAGGGCGAGCCGTAGGGCGCGGCCGAAACCGCCCCCTCGCCCGTCACGGGGTGTTCCGGCAGATGCGGGATCAGGTGCTTCCTGACACCGATGGGCCCCATGCCCGGGCCACCGCCGCCGTGCGGGATGCAGAAGGTCTTGTGCAGGTTCAGGTGGCTCACGTCGCCGCCCAGGTCGCCGGGGCGCGACAGGCCCACCATGGCATTCAGGTTGGCGCCGTCGATGTAGACCTGCCCGCCGAACTGGTGCGTGATCTCGCAGACCTCGCGCACCGTCTCCTCGAAGACGCCATGCGTCGAGGGATAGGTGATCATGCAGCCCGCGAGCCGGTCCGAATGCGTCTCCGCCTTCGCGCGGAAATCGTCGAGGTCGATGTCGCCATTGTCGGCGGTCTTCACCGTGACCACCTCCCAGCCCACCATCTGCGCCGAGGCCGGGTTGGTGCCATGCGCCGAGAGCGGGATGAGACAGACGTCGCGGTGCCCCTCGCCCCGCGCCCGGTGCCAGCGCCGGATCGTCAGCAGCCCCGCGTATTCCCCCTGCGCGCCCGAGTTGGGCTGCATCGAGAAGGCGTCGTAGCCGGTGATCGAACACAGCTTCATCGACAGGTCGTCGATCAGGTGCCTGTAGCCCGCCGCCTGCTCCTCGGGCACGAAGGGATGCATCAGGGCGAACTCGTCCCAGCTGATCGGCATCATCTCGGCCGCCGCGTTCAGCTTCATGGTGCAGGAGCCCAGCGGAATCATCGCCCGGTCGAGCGCAAGGTCGCGGTCCGAAAGCCGGCGCATGTAGCGCATCATCTCGGTCTCGGCCCGGTTCATGTGGAAAATCTCGTGTGCCATGTAGGGCGTCTGCCGCAGGAGCCTTTCGGGCAGGCGGAATTCGTCCGCATCGCCCGGCCCGCCCAGGATGCCGAAAGCGCGCCAGACCGCCTCGACCACCTCGGGCGTGGTGCGCTCGTCCAGCGTGATACCCACCCGCGTGGTGCCCACCGCGCGCAGGTTGATCCCCTCGTCCACCGCGGATTTCAGCACCGCGCGCTGCAGCGGCCCCACCTCCACCGTGATCGTGTCGAAGAAGCGCTCGGGCGCGACGCGGAAGCCCCCCGCCTCCAGCCCGCGTGCCAGCCGCACGGTGCGCGCATGGATGCGCTCGGCGATGGCGCGCAGGCCCTTCGGCCCGTGGAACACCGCGTAGAAGGAGGCGACGACCGCCAGCAGCGCCTGCGCCGTGCAGACGTTCGAGGTCGCCTTTTCCCGGCGGATGTGCTGCTCGCGGGTCTGCAGCGCGAGACGATAGGCGCGGTTGCCGCGCGCATCCACCGAGACGCCCACCAGACGGCCGGGAAGCGCGCGCTTGTAGGCGTCTTTCGTCGCGATATAGGCCGCGTGCGGCCCGCCGTAGCCCACCGGCACGCCGAATCGCTGCGTCGAGCCCACGGCGATGTCCGCGCCCATCGCGCCCGGCTCCTTCAGAAGCAGCAGCGCCATGGGATCGGCAGAGACGACGCCCACCGCCTTCGCCGCATGCAGCGCCGCGATCTGGTCGGTGAAATCACGGATCTCGCCATGGGTGCCGGGATACTGGAAGAGCGCGCCGAAGACGCGCGCCGCCTCCAGGTCGTCGGGATCGCCGACGATCACCTCGATGCCCAGCGGCTCCGCGCGGGTCTTCACCACCGCGATGTTCTGCGGGTGGCAGTTCTGGTCCACGAAGAAGGCGCGCGCCTTCGACTTTGCCACCCGCTCCGCCATGGCCATCGCCTCGGCGCAGGCGGTGGCCTCGTCCAGAAGCGAGGCATTGGCGATCTCCAGCCCCGTCAGGTCGCTGACCATCGTCTGGAAATTGAGCAGCGCCTCCAGCCGGCCCTGCGCGATCTCCGGCTGATACGGGGTGTAGGCGGTGTACCACGCGGGGTTTTCCAGCACGTTGCGCTGGATCGCGGGCGGCGTGATCGTGCCGTGGTAGCCCATCCCGATCAGCGAGGTCAGCACATGGTTGCGACCCGCTACCTCGCGCAGATGATCCAGACATTCGCCCTCCGACAACGCGGGCCCGAAGGCCAATGGCGCCTCCTGCCGGATCGCCGCCGGCATCGTCTCGTCGATCAACGCCTCGAGACTGTCCGCCCCCACGACGCGAAGCATCTCGTCCATCTCGGCGGGCGAGGGGCCGATGTGGCGCCGGTTGGCGAAATCGTAGGGCTTGTAGTCGCTGGGCGTGTAGGTCATCGGTTCAGGCTCCTGTCACACCGGGCCGCGCCCGGTCCCTTCCGCTGGCCGGAAATCCCCCCGCCGGAGGCCTGTCTTTCCCTATCACAGGTTCCCGCAGGAACCTAGCCGACTTTAATCCCTGGTTAAAAGTCAGCCGGTTAGGATCTCCGGGTAGCGAGCCGGCCTTCGCGCTGGTCCGCCGCGCGAGCGACGGCGGCATATATGGCGGGAGTCACCGGGCAGGGACAGCCGCGCGCAAGGCCAGGATCGCGAAACCGCCGACGCGGCCCCGGAGCTTTCCGGAAACCCGCGCAGGCCCGGCGCATGGCACGGGATCGTGGCCCGTTGCGCCCTGACACGCGCGCCGCAGGCGCGTCACTCCAGCGCATCATGCCCGAGCGCCTTGCAGTCGGAAAGATCCGAGCCACCCGCGCCCGCCACGCTCTTTGCAAGATCGCGCAAGGCGCCGCGCAGCCCTTCCTCGAGCACGGGATGGTAGAATGGCATGGCCAGCATGTCGGCGACGGTCATGCGCGCTTCCACCGCGAGAGCCAGCAGGTGCGCCAGGTGTTCGGCAGCGGGCACGCACATCTCGGCGGCCAGCAGGCGCCCGGTCTCGCGCTCGGCATGGATGCGCAACAGGCCAGCCGCGGTCTGCGCCATGCGCGCCCGCGCCTGTTTCGAGAAATCCGCGCTGCCGGTCCCGATCTCCGCGTCGCCGAGGTCCGACAGGGGCGGGCCGACCCGCGCCACCTGCGGCGAGGAGAAGGTGATGAAGAGCGGCGTGCGCCTGCACAGCCCGGACCCATCCGCATCCGGCGCAGCCATGCGGCCGGCGATGTGGCCCTCGTCGGCAGCCTCGTGCAGAAGCGGCCGGTCGCCGTTCGCGTCGCCGGCCAGAAACACCGGCAGATCGCCGATGCGCAAGCTGGCGGGATCGACCTCGGGCAGCCCATCGTCGTCGAGCGGCACGCCCAGCGTTTCCAATCCCAGGCCGTCGATGTTCGGCCGGCGGCCCATCGCGGCCAGAACGGCGTCGGCCTCGAACGACCCGCCCGCCCCGGTCACGCGGATCGCGTCGCCTGCCGCTTCCAGTTCGGCGGGTGCGCCCAGGTGCAGCGCAAGCTCGGCCTCGATCAGCGGGCGGAGCGCGGCCAGCACGTCCGGGTCGTCGACCCCCGCCAGCCCCTCGACCGCGTCGAACCCGGCCACCTCCAGCCCCAGCCGGGCCAGCGCCTGCGCGATCTCGACGCCCACAGCGCCCATGCCGATCACGGCGATGCGGCGCGGCAGGTCGTGCTGTTCGAACAGGGTGTCCGTGGTCAGGATGCGATCGCCGAAGTCCCGCCAGGGCCCAGGCACGACCGGGCTGCTGCCGGGAGCGAGGATGATCGCGCGCGCCTCGACCGTCTCGCCGTTCACCTCGAGCCGTCCGGGACCAAGCAGGCGTGCGCGCCCCGAGATGGCGCGCTCGCCCAACCTGTCCGGCACCGCTTCCGGCCCCTTCACGAAACCGTCGCGCATTTCGCGCACCCGCTCGAGGACCGCGGGGATGTCCGCGCGCAGCCCCTCCGCGCCCCGGATGCCGAAGTCCCCGAAGGTCCCCCGCCGGTGAAACGCGTTCGCCGCCTCGATCAGCGCCTTGGACGGCATGCAGCCAACCGCGGCACAGGTCGTGCCCCAGTGGCCCGCGTTCACCAGCAGGAAATCGTCGGTGTAGCTGCGCACCTCGCGGAGCGCGGAAAGACCCGCGCTCCCCGCGCCCACGATGATGGTATCGACCTTCATAGGCTGACATCTCCGCGTCCGCTTGCGTCCCGGTCGCGCGTTTTGTGCCCGGCTGCTACCCGGGCGTTCCACAGGTGGTGAAGAGCGTTAGCATCGTCCACCCCGTGTTGCGGAAGTTGTGCGACATGCCCGAGGGCACTCTGCCGACGTCGCCATCGGCGATCTAGGTCTCGCCGATCCTCGCCAGGCCCGAGCCTGCCACGAGGCGGAGCGGCTGGTCGTGCCCCCTCGTGCACCTCGCCGCCTTCGGGGATGACCATCGGCACCGGCTGCGTCTTTTCGCCCGTCCACAGAACCTTGCGAAAGGCATCCTTCGCGCGTGCGACGTCGACAACGGGACGGGAGAGCTTTTGCGTTTCTGCCATCTTCGGACCTCCGGTTGTCGGGTCAACATCATTTGCTTCCGTAACGGCAGGTCGCCTTGTCTTGCATCAAGGTGGGAAACTTTCCTGCGTGGCATTCGTTCGGTGAAACATAACGGACAGTGAAAGGATCCGCGAGATGTCTGACCGTGACGCCTATATCGAGAAGACAAAAGCGAAGATCGACCAGTGGAACGCCGAGATCGACAAGATGAAGGCGAAGGTCGACGAGGCCAGGGCCGACGCGAAGATCCAGTATCAGAAGAACCTCGACGAGGCGCGCAGACAGCGCGACGAGGCCGAAGAGCAGTTGAAGGAGATGCGTGCGGCCAGCGATGACGCCTGGGACGACATGAAGTCGGGCTTCGACAAGGCATGGGACAACATCTCCAGCGCCTTCAACGATGCCATGTCCCGCTTCAGGTGAGGACGGCGCCGATGACCGTCAGCGACATCCTGCCGGCTGCGGGACTTGCCGTCCTGCTTGCGCTGCCTGCCGCCGCGCAGGACGCGTCCGCCGCACAGGATCCAAAGGCGCAGACCACCGCCGACGAGGTGCGCGCGGAGATTGCCGAGGCGATGAACGCCGTTTCGGACTATTCCGCGCAGGAACGCGACCAGGCTTTGATCCGGGCGCGCGCTGCGCTCGACCGGCTCGATGCCGAGATCGAGCGGCGCGAGCAGGCCCTGCGCGAGAACTGGGCGGAGATGTCCCGGTCTTCGCGCGAGACTGCCGAGGCGCGGCTGCGCGATCTGCGAGATGCCCGCAACCGTCTGGGCGAGCGTTACGGCGCGCTGCAGGCTGGGGCGAGCAGCGCCTGGGACGAGCTGAGTTCGGGCTTCTCGAACGCCTGGACCGACGTCTCCGAAGCGTGGAGCGCGGCAGACGACGACGCCTCTACCGACTGACCGGCCGACGAAGCGGCCGCCCAACGCCTGGGTAATTTTCGCGGACGGCCCCGGCGCCCGCCTTGCATCGATGCGAGAACCGAATGGACACAGCCCTGTGGATCGTCGTCGCGGCGGCGTTGCTTACCGCGATCATGACCGGCGTCGGCGCGCTGCCCTTCCTTTTCGTCAAGAAGATCGGCGACCGGACGCTGGGCTGGTCGAACGCTGTCGCCGCCGGCCTGATGCTGGCGGCAAGCCACAGCCTGATCGACGAGGGCGTGTCGCTCGACATCACGCTGACGCTGGTGGGCGTGTTGCTGGGCCTTGGCGCCATCGTGATCGCCGACCGGCTGCTTTCGCGCGCAGGCGATGTGGAGGTGGCCGACCTGCAGGGCGCGGGCGCGGCCAAGGCGCTGCTGATCCTTGGCATCATGACGGCGCATTCCTTTGCCGAGGGCGTCGGCGTCGGCGTCTCCTTCGCCGGCTCCGAGGGCCTGGGCACCTACATCACCGCCGCGATCGCGTTCCACAACGTGCCCGAGGGGCTGGCCATCGCACTGGTCCTGGTGCCGCGCGGCACGCCGGTCTGGAAGGCCGCGCTCTGGGCGGTCTTCACCAGCCTGCCGCAGCCGATCATGGCCGCGCCCGCCTATCTCTTCGTCGAGACGTTCGAGCCGTTCCTGCCGGTGGGCCTTGGCCTTGCCGCGGGCGCGATGATCTGGATGGTCTTTTCCGAACTCTTCCCCGACGCTCTGAAAAAGGTCTCCGCAGGCTCGGCGGGGACCGCCGTGACGCTGGCCTTCGCGATCATGATGGCCTTCCAGATGCTCGTCCTCGCCCATTGAGCTGGACCTGCGCGACGTGACCGTGAAGGAGGCCTTTTGAAACTCACCGGCGCTGACCAGGACGACGTCCGCACCGGCGACCCCACGCGAGCGGGTGAACCGCGCGCGTGTCCGGTTTGCGATGGCCACGAGGCTCAGCATCACCGGCAGCTCGACCAGGACGCCGACAACGGTCGCCAGCGCCGCGCCGGAGTTCAGCCCGAACAGCCCGATGGCCACGGCGACCGCGAGTTCGAAGAAGTTTGACGTGCCGATCAGCGCGCATGGCGCCGCGACCCTGGGCGGCGGCTTCGGCGACGATGGCCTCCGGACGCCAACCGGCACGTCGCCCGCGAACGGGCGAGGCGCGGGCGGCGATCCGGAAGTCGATGCGAACAAGGCATTTCGGGAAGGACGCGAGGGCGCGGTGCCGCCCCCTCCGGCACCGGTTGCATCACGCGACCGAAAGCGACGCAGGTCGTCAGTTCAGCGTTGCATCGAACTCTATGATGCTGCGCCCATCTTCGGTCGTGGGCGCGACGATGATCTTCGCGTTGGCGATGCCCGGCGCCGAGAACTCGATGGCGCGATCAAGAAGCCGCCCTCTTCCTGCAATATCCGGCAGCCGCTCCGGCTGAGACCTTCCTTCCATTCCGTCAGCAGAGCGTCCGTTGCGGCGTCCGTCGAGATCTGCCGCGACAGGAGGAACGGCCGCGGCGCGGTCGCGCGGCCCGCGGAACGCGAGCCGACGGCTGCGCCGGAACGCGAGCGCTTCGAAGCCGGTGGCCCGAAGCCTCCCGCGCGCAGCGGACGCGCCTACTGCGTCATGCCGCCTCCGGTTCCCCCGGTCCCGGTCCCGGTGCCGGTGCCCGTCCCAGTGCCGGTTTCGGGCTCGGGCATCGGGGCGGATTCCCTTTCCCGGAAAGAGTAGTCGGGCGCTTCCTCGGCTTCTTCCCGAGTGATATCGAGCGTGATCTCGTTGCCGTCGTAGTCGATCTCGAGTTCCTCCCATTCCACGGCGATCTCCTTGCCGCCGAACCCGAGGAATCCACCGACGGACACGACAGCAGCGTTCACGGTGCCATCCTCCTGGTCCAGGATCAGATCCTCGATCGACCCGATGGCCTCGCCCTCGGGCGACGTCACGCGTGCCCCGAGCATCCAGTCGCCGCGGAGTTCCGATCCGCCCTGGTCCTCGACGATGACATCTTCCTCGTCCTGTGCGATTGCGGGAAGCGCAAGGAGGGGGACGGCGACCGCCCCAAGCATCAACGATCTGAACATCTTCGATCCTTTCTGTACCGTGTTTGCTCTCTGAGCACCGGGGGCGCACGCATGCGGCGCCACCGGCGCGACACTCAAGGAAACGCGGGTCCCGCGCTTCGGTTCGGCTGTTCCGGGCAGGTCGGCGAAACTCCGCCACAGTCCGACCCAGTCGCAGGCCCGCCCCCACGGGTGCCGTGCGGACGCCGGACCACGGTCATCGGTGATCCATCCGGCACCGGGCACCGGAGCGTCCAGCCGGAAAGGGCGCGCGCGAAGGGCCAGACCCCTCGTGCGCGCAGTCAGACAGGGAGTTGCGGACGTCGAGGTCCGGGGGAAGACGAACGCCACACCGGATCGGGTGCGGCGCCCTGCAGAAACATTGCGCTATAAAAAGACGCCGCGGGAACGGGCCCGCTCAGGAAGCGGAGGCCGGTTCCCGCAGCAAGTGCGGCACCGGGAAGAGGTCGATGCCGACAGCAGATCCGGCAGAGGCCGGAACGATCCGGTCGGGTGACGAAGGCATACTGAAAAAGGGGAAGACTGGGGCATGCATCCGGTCCCTCACCGTCGGGTTCTGCCGAACTCCGGGCGGCGCCTGGAGGCGCCTCCCGTGCCGAAAGCGTCCTCAGGTGGCGCCGTCCGCCATCGCCTCGTTGATCCGCTCGGCGATCGAGGGATCCTGGTTGGCCGCCTGGATGACCGCGTCATACTCCTCGACCGTCAGATCCGGCGTGTCGCGAATGGCCTCGACCATTTCCTCGGTCGCCTCTTCGTTGATTTCCTGCCGCTGTTCGTCGGTCTCCGCGGCCTGATACTCCCCCATGTAGCTGTTCCGGATTTCCTCGACACGGACCTGTGCTTCCGCGAAGGCCTCGATCATCTCGTCGTCGATCTCGGCGGCCTGCGCCAGAACCAGCGGCGCCCGCTCCGGTGCCGCATCGTTGGCAACGGCCGTTGCCGGGATCGCGCCAAGTGCGGCAAGAATGCCCGCACCTGCGAGCATCGACTTGATGTTTCGGGTATTCGACATGAGTGCTCATCCTCCGTTTGTTTCGCCGGCCGTACCCTGCGGGTTCGGCGCGACCTGACAGACAGGACAGGTTGCGGGCCGCGTCGGTTCCGCCGCGCCGGAAAAAAATTCGCAGCGGGCGGAGCAACGGGAACCTTTTGCGTCGCGCCGCTGTCCTCATTGCAGGGCTTTAACGCCGGGGGAGAGGATGCAGGAAACGCAATGGCTGATCGCCCGCGAGATTCCGCGATTGCGGCGCTACGCACGCGCCCTGACCCGGGATCACGCGGCAGCCGACGATCTGGTTCAGGACACGCTGGAGCGAGCCATCCGCAAGCGCCATCTCTGGAAGCGTCACGGCAGCCTGCGCGGCTGGCTCTATCGTATCCTCTATCACGTCTTCCTCAACCAGAGCACGCGCCGGGCCCGGCGCGCGCGCGAGGTCGATCTGGACGACGCGCCGGAACCGGTGTCGCCCGGAACGGCCGACGCGGGTCTTGTCCGCCGCGACATCGTCGCAGCTATGCAGGCCCTTCCCGCCGAGCAGCGGGCGGCCATCGCCCTGACGGCGATCGAGGGGCTTTCCTATGACGAGGCCGCCGCGGCACTGGACATTCCGGTGGGAACGCTGCGCTCGCGGCTGTCACGGGGGCGCGAGCGTCTGCGCGAGACATTCGACGTATCCGAACCCCAGGTTCGCAAGGTGAAGTAACATGGCGCAAGACAAGACTATCGCGGAACTTGACCTTCTGGCGCTTGCCGATGGCTTTCTCGACGACGACCCGGCGCGAAAGTCCGAGGTCGAGGCCGCCATCGCCCGCGACCCGCAGGCAGCCTCCCGGCTGTCCGATTACCGCGCCCAGACCTCGGCCCTTCGCGCGGCCCATGCAGGCGTGATCGTCGAACCGGTGCCCGAGCGCCTGCTCGATGTCGTCGAGAGCGCCGGGCGGGCTTCTGACCGGCCAATCCTTCGGCGTGCGGCCGCTGGCCTCATGATCGTCTCGGCGGGCCTCGGGGGCTGGCTCATCGGCTATGACGGCCAGGATCCGGCACACCGGGCGCTTCTGGACGAAAGCTACCGCCACTATGTCCTGCAGGGACCGGACCAATCCGCCGCCGCAGGGGCGGGCGCTGCCCAGGAGCGCGCGATCAGCTGGGTCGACAACGAGATGGCGATCCGCCTCTCCGCGCCGGATCTGACCGGCGAGGGGTTCTCGCTCGTCGACAAGCGTCGAGTCGGAGACGGCGGAGACCAGCTTGTCGCGCTCGATTACCGATCGGGCGACGGGCGCACCTTCAGCCTCTTCATCGCGCCGCGCTGGACGGACAGCCCCGGTCCCATCGTCGACCGCGAACGGGACGGAGTCGCGCTGGCCTATTGGCATGACGGCCCGATCGCGGCGTCGATCGCCACACAGCTCCCGTCCGCGGAAGCCCGGTCTCTGGCCGAAACGGTGCGGCGCGCCATGCGAGACAACGCGACATCGCCGCCCGTGGGGATCGAACCGGAGTTCCGCTCGCTGCCAACCCAAGGGCATGACGTGTTGGCCGATACGGTGGGTACGGTCCCGCAGAGCGGCGCAACGGACCCCGTCCTGAGGGGCATATCTTCGCCGGTAGGCTCCAACTAGGACGGGTTTCCCGCGGTGCGCCCGCGGCGGCGACACCTTGCCGGCGCATGGATCGGCAATCCCCGGAGGCGGGTGCGGCGCCTTCCGGGAGCAGGCGTCAGCCTATCAGCTTCTTGTAGGCGTCCTCGTCCAGCAGGTCGTCGAGCTGCGCGGGATCAGAGGGCCTGATCCTGAAGAACCAGGCGTTGCCCAGCGGGTCCTCGTTGACCATCGCGGGGTTTTCCGCGATCGCCTCGTTCACCTCGACGATCTCGCCGTCGAGGGGCGCTAGGATGTCCGAGGCGGCCTTGACGCTCTCGATCACCACGATCTCGTCGTCGCGGGTGACGGTGGCGCCCTCCTCGGGCAGTTCCACGAACACCACGTCGCCCAGCTGTTCGGCGGCGTATTCGGTGATGCCGACGACGTAGACGCCGTCCTCCTCGCGCAGCCACTCGTGATCTTCGGTGTACTTCATGCCATCCCTCTTGGGTTTCTCAGGTCTTGTAACGCGCGGGCACGAAGGGCAGATCGCTCACCGCGACCGGCAGGCGCCTGCCCCGCAACTCGCCCCAGAGCCTCTGGCCCTGCCGGGCAAGCCGCGCCGGCACATAGCCCATCGCCACGGGCGCGCCCACCGTGGGGCCGAAGCCGCCGGAGGTCACCTCGCCCACAGACTCGCCGCCCGACTCTTCCTCGAAAAGCGCAACGCCCGCGCGCATCGGCGCACGCCCCTCGGGACGCAGGCCGACTCGGGCGCGCGCCGCGCCCTCGTCCAACTCCTTGAGGATGCGCGCCGCCCCGGGAAAGCCGCCCGCGCGCGCGCCGCCCGTGCGCCGCGCCTTCTGGATCGCCCAGCCGAGGCCGGCCTCGACCGGCGTGGTGCCGCTGTCGATGTCCTGCCCGTAAAGGCACAGGCCCGCCTCCAGCCGCAGCGTGTCGCGCGCGCCAAGCCCTGCGGGCGCCACCTGAGGCCGCTCCAGCAGGGCGCGCGCCACCGCCTCGGCCCGGTCGGCGGGCAGCGATATCTCGTAGCCGTCCTCGCCCGTGTAGCCCGAGCGGGTGACCAGCGCGGGCACCCCCGCCACCTCGATCCCGGCCACGTCCATGAAGCGCATCTCCGCCGCGCCCGGCGCGAGCGGCGCCAGCGCCGCCTCCGCCTGAGGCCCCTGCAGCGCCAGCAGCGCGCGGTCGGTCAGCAATTCCACCGCCATGCCCTCGGGCAGCCCCGCCCGCAACAGCGCCAGCCCGGCGTCCTTGCGCCCCGCGTTGATCACCAGCCGCAGCGCGTTGTCGGTGCGGGCGATCATCAGGTCGTCCTCGATCCCGCCGTCGGGATTGGTGAAGAAGCCGTAGCGCTGGCGCCCGGGCTTCAGCCCCTGGACATCCTGGGGCACCAGCCGCTCCAGCGCCGCCGCGGCCGCCTCGGGCGGCGCGTGGATCGCCACCTGTCCCATGTGGCTCACGTCGAAGAGCGCGGCGTGCTCGCGGGCCTGCGCGTGCTCGGCCATCACGCCTGCATACTGCATCGGCATCTCGGTGCCAGCGAATTCGCCCATCCGCGCGCCGAGTTCGCGGTGCAGCGCGTCAAGCGGCAGTCGGTCGAGCGAGGTCATCCCCTGCCCCTTCCCGTTGGCCGGCGTGTGAAATCGTCCGGCATCCCGTGACGGCGCGCCCCCCGGCGCGCCCGCGATGCCCCCTCTGTCCTTTCGCCTGAGATCGCTATCCCTTCGGCGGATGCGGCGCGCGCATCTCTCTCCAGAGTTCGTGCTGCCGGACCGGTCCTGCGGCCTGAGAGTTTCCGGGGCGGTTGCTCCTTCGGCACCGGCACGAAGCCGGTTCTCCCGATCTGACGGGGAAGAGCGTAACGCGCAGCCTACGGGCCCGCAAGGTCTCAGCGACAGGGCGGCGGGCTCAGCAGCGCTGCAAGCGCCGGGTTGTCGCAAACGAGGGCGTCGAGGGTGATCTCGTCGAGATGCGCGAAGAAGGTCTCGATCGCATCGGTAAGCGCGAGGCGCAGCCGGCAGGCCTCTGTCAGCGGGCAGGTGTTGTCGGTATCGGCGAAGCACTCGGCGATTGGCACAGGCGCCTCGAGCGTTCGGAACACGCTGCCGATGCGGATCTGACTCGCTGGACGGGCAAGGCCCAGGCCGCCGTTGCGCCCGCGCTGGGTGCGCAGGTAGCCCAGTTGCGCCAACTGGTTGACCACCTGCGCCAGATGATTCTCCGAAGCGTTGCAGCATTTGGCGATCTCGTGTTTCGTCACGAGGCGCTCATCGTTCATGGCACAATACATCAGCACACGGATCGCGATGTTGGTTCGCTTGGTGATGCGCACGGGATAGGGGCCTTTCGGATCGGTGGCAGGTGTCAAGGTGCCCGATTTCCGGGTGGGTTGGTTTGACATGCATCAATGATCCATCATTCGGGCGCTCCGTGACCGAGCCTTCGCATGTGATCGGCCGGGGCGGCCCGATGAAGCGGGGCATCCCGCGCGCCACGGGGGTGCCCGCGCCCACGGGCCCGACGGGACGCGCGAAACGCCGACCCTGCAAATATGTGCAGACCTGGCGGCAAGCGTGAGGCATGTTGCATTCGGATGCGCTCGCATGCGCCTGTGCGATGCATCAACCTTCCGCTTCGACGCAGGGAGCCACGTCTTCCGCAACGCGATGCCGGACGACCCCTGATGCCGGAGACCCCGGCCGCACGCGGGCGCGCGGCTCGACGCGCCTGCCCGAAACAGGCAGTCCACGACGTCGGATGGACAGGGCGCTTCGGCGAAACGGTGGCGGGCGAGGCCGGCGCGACACGCCCCTGCCCCATCGCCGGCACCGTGGTTGCGACTGGCGGTTTCACGCGGCTTGCAGGCTGCTGTTCCGGCCGCCCTCGTGTAGGCAAGGTCAGATCGCGGCCTTGCGGCTTTCTTCCAGGTAGATCTCGCGCAGGCGGGCCGCGACGGGCCCGGGCGCGCCCGTGCCGATCGGGGTGCCGTCGATCTCGACCACCGGCATCACGAAGGTCGAGGCGGACGTGACGAAAGCCTCGTCCGCCGCCCTGGCCTCGTCCAGCGTGAAGGGCCGCTCGTCCACCTCCATCTGCGCCTCCTCGGCGTAGCGCAGGACGGCGGCACGGGTAATGCCGTGCAGGATGTCGTTCGTCTTCGGCCGCGTGACGATGCGGCCGTCCCTGACGATGTAGGCGTTGTTCGAGGTGCCCTCGGTCACATAGCCGTTCTCGACCATCCAGGCATCGTCGCAGCCCTTGGCCTTGGCCATCATCTTGCCCATCGACGGGTAGAGCAGCTGCACCGTCTTGATGTCGCGTCGGCCCCAGCGGATGTCCTCGATCGAGATCACCCTGATCCCGGTCTTCGCCGCCGGCGCATCGGCAAGGCCGGGCTTCGACTGGGTGAAGAGCACGATCGTGGGCGGCACCTCGTCGGGGTCGGGAAAGGCGAAATCCCGGTCAGCCGGCGCCCCGCGGGTGATCTGCAGGTAGATCAGCCCGTCGGTCAGGGCGTTGCGCGCGACAAGTTCGCGGTGGATCTGAAGCAGTTCGTCGCGGGTGACCGGGGAGTGCAGCGAAAGCTCGCTGAGCGAGCGGTCGAGCCGCACGGCGTGGCCGTCGAAATCCACCAGCTTGCCGTCCAGAACGCTTGTCACCTCATAGACCCCGTCGGCCATCAGGAAGCCGCGGTCAAAGATCGAGACCTTGGCCTGATCCTCGGGCAGATACTCGCCGTTCACGTAGACGGTGCGCATGGTCCTCTCCTCGTCGGGGCCTGTCGGCGTTTCCTGCCGCGACGGCGCGGGCGGCGCAAGGGGCCGGTCGCCGCGGTCAGCCCCAGAGCGCGGCCTCCGGCGGGTGCACGCCCTGCTCATCGTAGACCAGCGGCGCGTCCCGATCCTCGGCCAGCAGGAGCGGACCGTCCAGGTCCACCACCTCGGCCCCCTGCGCGACAAGCACGGCGGGCGCCATCGCCAGCGACGAGCCCACCATGCAGCCCACCATCACGCGGTAGCCCTCCGCGCGGGCCGCGTCGCGCAGCGCCAGCGCCTCGGTGAGCCCGCCGGTCTTGTCGAGCTTGATGTTGACCATGTCGTACTTGCCCCGCAGGTCGGGCAGCGAGCCGCGGTCGTGGCACGATTCGTCGGCGCAGACCGGCAGGGGGCGCGCCATCTCGCCCAGCGCGTCGTCGGCGCCGGCGGGCAACGGCTGTTCCACCATCCCGACACCAAGACGCAGCAGATGCGGGGCGAGGTCCGCGTAAACCTCTGCCGTCCAGCCCTCGTTCGCGTCCACGATCAGCCGCGCCCGGGGCGCGCCCGCGCGCACCGCCTCAAGCCGGGGCATGTCCTCGGGCGTGCCCAGCTTGATCTTGAGCAGCGGGCGGTGGGCGTTCTGCGCGGCGGATTCGCGCATCTTCCCGGGTGTGTCGAGCGACAGGGTATAGGCGGTCACCAGCGGGCCGGGCGGCGGCAGGCCGGCGAGGTCCCACACGCGGCGGCCGGCGCGCTTGGCCTCGAGGTCCCAGAGCGCACAGTCGACGGCATTGCGCGCGGCGCCGGGCGGCAGCGCGTCCTGCAGCGCGGCCCGATCAATCGCGCCATGAAGCCCTTCGATCTGCGCGGTCACGCTGTCCAGCGTCTCGCCGTAGCGCGCATAGGGCACGCATTCGCCCTGCCCTGTTGCGCCGTCCTGCGTCACACGCGCGGTCAGTACCTCCGCCTCGGTCCGCGAGCCGCGCGAGATGGTGAACACGTTGCGCAGGCGGAAGCTCGCGCGCGCGACCTCGATGTGCATCGGATGCTCCTTCGGCCGGAAAAGGCCAACTCTCGCCGCGCCGGTCGGGCGCGCGGCGCCACGCTAGGCGCGCGCAAGGCCCGGTGCAAGGCCGCGCGCGGACTGCTTGAGCATTGCTTCCTTCCGCGCCAGCCGGGCGCGGCAGAGCGCAACGCATCGTGCCGGCAAACGCGCCATTCCGCCTGTGTTCCAGAGCGATCTTCGTGCGGGCAGATGCATCGGAAAGAGCGCCCTGGCCGTCGAGGCCCGGTGCCCCGGCGCGGAAGGACGGTCGTGCATCGCGTCCGGTTGGACGCCCGTTCTTCGGCGGGCGGCGACTATGTGCGGCCGCCTGCCATTCCTGCCCGCACGACGCGAAGAACGCTCGTCCCGGCGAAGCTTGCCGCCGCGACGCAGACGATCGACGGCCCTGCCGGCGTGTCGAGAACATAGGCGGCGCGCAGACCGATCACGGCAGAGGCTGCCCCGATGCCCGAGGCGATGACCACCATACCCTCGGGCGTGCGTGACAACGGCCGCGCGGCGGCGGCCGGGATGATCAGCATCGCCGCGATCAGCAGGACACCCACGACCTTGATCGCCACCGCCACGGTGATCGCGAGCGCGAGCGTGAGAACCAGTTGCTCGCGCTTCGGGTCGATGCCGCTGGCGTAAGCCAGTTCCTCGTTCAGCGTCGCGGTCAGCAGCGCGGACCACCGCCAGCCGATCAGCGCCACGACCAGCGCGGCGCCGCCCCAGATCACGGCGAGATCGCCGCGCGACACGGCAAGGATGTCGCCGAAGAGATAGGCCATCAGGTCGATCCGGATGCCCGACAGGAAGGACACCGCCACCAGCCCGAAGGCCAGCGCGGAATGGGCCAGCACCCCCAGCAGCGTATCCATCGCGTAGCCCCGGCCGCTGAGCAGCGTCACGGTCAGCGCCATCAGCAGCGCGACCGCGACCGCGCCCGGAAAGATCGAGATCTCCAGCGCCAGCGACAGCGCCACGCCCAGGATCGCGGCATGGGCGGTCGCATCGCCGAAATAGGCCATGCGCCGCCAGACCACGAAACTGCCCAGCGGTGCGGCGGCAAGCGCCACACCGATGCCGGCCAGCGTGGCGCGGGTCATGAAATCGTCCAGCATCACTCTGCGGCCTCGGTGCTGTCGTTGCGGTGGTCGTGGCTGTGGTCGTGCTCGTGCCGGTAAAGCGCAAGCGCGCCATGGGTGCCTGTCCCGAAGAGCGCGCGGTATTCCGGGGCCGAGGAGACGTGTTCCGGCGTGCCGTGGCAGCAGACATGCCCGTTCAGACAGATCACCCGGTCCGAGGCCGCCATCACCACGTGCAGCTCGTGGCTGATCATCAGCACCGCGCAGCCCGTCTCGCGCCGCACCTCCTCGATCAGGCGATAGAAGGCGGCGGAGCCGGGCTGGTCGAGGCCGGCGGTGGGCTCGTCGAGCAGCAGCAGGCCGGGCCGCGCGACCAGCGCGCGGGCCAGCAGCACCCGCTGCAGCTGTCCGCCGGACAGCTCCGACATCTGCCGCCGCGCGATGCCCGGCACGCCGGCGCGGTCGAGCGCGGCGGCGACGTCGGCCTTCGCCGCCCCGCCCGGCAGGCTCAGGAAACGCGCCACCGTGATCGGCAGGGTCGGGTCCACATGCAGCCGCTGCGGCACATAGCCCATGACAAGGCCGGGCGCCCGCTGGATGCGCCCCGCGGCCGCCGGGACGGCGCCGACGATCGCGCGCAGCAGCGTGGTCTTGCCCGACCCGTTCGGCCCCACGATGGTGACGATCTCGCCCGGCGCGATGCTCAGGCTCACGTCGTGCAGCACCTCGGTCGCGCGGTAACGGACACTCAGGCGGTCGACTTCCAGAAGATTCATGCCTGCGCCTTGTCCGCGCAGGCGGGGCAGAGGCCAAGCGCCTCGACCACGGTGCGCTCGATGGTGAAGCCGGTGGCGCGGGCGGCCTCGCCAAGGGTGCCGCGGGCCGGGGCCGACTGCGCCTCTGCCACGGCGTCGCACTCCCGGCAGATCAGGAAGGCCGGCGAATGCGATGCGCCCGGATGGGCGCAGGCGATGAAGGCGTTGAGCCGCTCGATCTTGTGCACGAAGCCCTGCGCCAAGAGGAAGTCGAGCGCGCGGTAGGCCACGGGCGGCTGCGCGCCGAAGCCCGCGGCATGCAGGCGCTCCAGCAGATCGTAGGCGCCCATCGCGCGATGCTCGCGCAGCAGGATCTCGAGCGCCGCGCGCCGCACAGGCGTGAACCGCAGACCGTCGGCGGCGCAATGCGCCTCTGCCGCCGCCATGGCCCTCTCCACGCAACGGCTGTGATCGTGCGCGTCGAAGCCGACCGGCTCGGCATCCAGGGCGTCCTGTCCGGGCTTGCCTCTTGTCATGTTATTTCGTTTCCTGTATCGCGATCTGCGACGTTATACAATCACAGGGAGCCACCCATGTCCAGAAACCTGCTTCCGCTGTCGCTGACCGCAACGCTGCTGGCTGGAACAGCCATGGCGGAGGTTCCGCGCGTGGCCGTCGACATCGCGCCGGTGCATTCGCTCGTCGCCCGCGTGATGCAGGGGGTGGGCACGCCCGACCTGATCGTGCCCCCGGGCGCTTCGCCGCACGAATACAACCTGCGCCCCTCCGAGGCGGCTGCGCTGCAGGAGGCCGATGTCGTGATCTGGATGGGCGAGGATCTGACCCCCTGGCTGGCCACTGCGATGCGGACGCTTGCCGGCGACGCGGCGGTGACGGCGCTCCTGGAAGCGGACGGCACGGTCCTGCTGCCCTTTCGCGAGGACGCGCTCTTCGAGGCGCATTCGCACGATCATGACGGGCACGATCATGGCGAAGACCACGCGCATGACCACGATCACGACCACGCACACGATCACGACCATGCGCATGACCACGCCCACGGCGAGGACCACGACCATGCGCATGAGCACGCGCACGACGGCGACCACGAAGAGCACGCGGAGGCCGCCGCGCATGACCACGACCACGGCCATGGCGACCACGACCCGCATGCCTGGCTCTCGCCAGAAAATGCCGCGACCTGGCTCGATGTGATCGCGGCCGAACTGTCTGCCGCCGATCCCGACAATGCCGGCGCCTATTTCGCCAATGCCGCCGCGGCCCGGGATGATCTCGGCGCCCTGTCCGACGAGGTGCGCGGCCTTCTCGATCCCGTGCGCGGCGGGCGCTTCGTCGTCTTCCACGACGCCTACCAGTATTTCGAGACCGCCTTCGACTTCCCGGCCTCCGGCGCAATCTCGCTGTCAGACGCCACGGACCCGAGCCCGGCCCGAATCGCCGAGATCCAGTCGCGCGTCGCGGAGGAGGGCATCGACTGCGTGCTGACGGAGCCCCAGTTCAATCCGGGCGTGGTGGCGACCGTGATGGACGGGACGGCGGCGAAGACGGCGGTGCTGGACCCGCTGGGGTCGGACCTCGAACCGGGGCCGGAGCTCTACCCGCAGATGCTGCGCAACCTTGCCAGCTCGCTCTCGGGCTGTCTCGCGCGCAGCTGACGGTGTCGCCGGCGCCAAGCTGCCGCACGGGTGGCGCCGCGCGCGGCGTCGCACGCGCCGGAGCGCCACGGGCTGCAATGCATCTGCGTTTCCGACTTGTTCGCCGTTGCCCGGCGGTCTCGGACCGATTGGACGCCAAAGGCAACTATCGAACACATGTCAACGCACTGGCGCAGCCACCACAACGCCGGCGACCTGCGCGGCATCCTTCTTGCGGTGCTCACAATCGTTCCGCCTCCCTGCCCAGAGGGTCGGATCGTTGCTCGAAGCCGGGAGTCCGAAGCGCAGGTTGGTCGCCGCAGGCACTGAGAAATGCCAGGCACGTCGGCCAGCCTGCGCGCGGCGGCCGGTTCCGGGCGTCGCGTCGTCCAGGGTTTCACGGGCGTCCGGGCCCCAAGTGTCGAGCGTGAAGCACTTTCCGTGAGGAGCCGCGCCGCAGGTTCTTGTCGACAGCCGCGAGTGCGCTTTCGCCGACAGGGGAGCTGACCGGATCTTGCCCCGAAAGGGTCCCTCAGGGTGCCCTTCAGCACCTTTTCACGCCATTTCAACGGCTTGACACGCATTGGCAGGCTTCACCGCACTGCTGAGATTCTGCCTTGTATCGCCATTACTTGGGCGGCTATACCCGATCATGGAGACGTGGCCGAGTGGTCGAAGGCGCTCCCCTGCTAAG
>NZ_JBKHAQ010000166.1:0-4073 GCF_046542825.1 Rhodosalinus sp.
GCGATGGAGGGCGACGGGCGCGCCGTGACCTACGCCGGCGGCTGGAGCGACTACCTGGCCCAGCGCGGCGGAGACCCCTTCGCGCCGGGCGCGGAGGCACCCGGCAGCAGGCCGGGGAAAACGCAGGGAGCAAGGGTGAAATCGGGAGCAGAGTCAGGAGCTTCGGACGCGAAGCTCGACAAGACCGCGAAGCCCGCACTCACCTTTACGGAACAGCACCGGCTCGAGGCCCTGCCGGACGAGATCGCGCGGCTCGAGGCCGAGATCGCGAAGCTCGAGTCTCTGCTGGCCGACCCGGAGCTCTATGCCCGCGAGCCTGTCAAGTTCCGCAAGGCGACCGAGGCGCTGACCGAGCGGCAGGCGCGGTTGGGCGCGGCAGAGGACGAATGGCTGACGCTGGCAGAGAAGGCCGGGGCCTAGCGCGGCAGCCGGAGTTTCGCCGCAAGGCTGATGGCCAGCACCGTCAGCCCGATCCGGAAAAGATGGTGGATCGTCACGATGGCGGGGCTGGCGCCGAGGCTGAGCGCCACCAGCGACATCTCGGTCACGCCGCCGGGCGCGAAACTGACCATCAGCACATCCACCGGCTTGCCTGTCGCTTCCGTCAGCGCAAGCGCCGCGAGCGCCGCCATCGCCAGCATCGTGCCCACGCTCACCAGCCCCAGCCCCGCCGCGCGGCGCAGCATCGGCCCTGTGATGCCTAGGAACTTCGCGCCCAGGCTTGCGCCCACGACGATCTGCGCCGCGATCACCAGTTCCGGCGGCAGGGCGACGGGACCGAAGCCCGAGAGGTTGAGCGCCGCCGCCGCGAGCAGCGGCCCCAGCAACTGGCCCGCCGGCAGCCGCAGCCGCCGCCCCAGCACCAGCCCGGCTGCCCCCGCCGCAAGCGTCAGGACAAGGCCGCCCGCGGTCATCGTGCCCCCGTCCGGCGCGGCGGTCACGCCCGCCGCGCTGCCCACCGGCATCCCCTCGACCAGCGTGATCCCCACCGGCAGCAGCGTGACGACAAGGATGATGCGCAGGAACTGCTGCACGGTCAGCAGCCGGATGTCGGCGCCCGCCGCCTCGCCCAGCGCGATCGCCTCGTAGACCCCGCCCGGCGTGGCGCAGTAGAAGGCGGTGACGCGATCGTAGCCGCCCAGTCGCCGGAACACGAGATAGTTGACGGCAAAGGCCGCCAGCGTGAAGGCCGCAAGCGCCGAGAGGCTGAGCGCAAGGCCCGGCAGCCGCTCGGCCAGGTCGGGCGTGACCTGCGCGCCGATCATCAGCCCGATCACCGCGATGAAGGCCAGGCGCAGCCCCTCGGGATACCGGAAGTCCTGCGGCAGCCGTGCGCCGAGCGTGCCGGCCAGCGCGGCGGTAACGGCCAGACTGCCCAGCAGCCAGGGCAGGGGCAGGCCCAGCAGGGCGGCGGTCCAGCCGCCCGCCGCACCGGCGAGGGTGAGGGCGAGCGCGGTCAGCAGAACCGGGAGGGAGGGCAGCTTTGGCATCGGGCGCGCGTCCCTTACCCGCAGGCGTCGGGCGGTGCAATCTCGCCCGGCGCGCCGGCCGTGCTAGGATGCCGGGCATGACAGCGCCGCTCTTCATCGGGTCCGAGGTCTATCGGGGGTCCAGCTACGGGCCGCACCACCCGCTGCGCGTGCCGCGCGTGCCCACGGTGATCGACCTTTCCCGCGCGCTGGGCTGGCTGCCGCGCGCATGCTACCGCCCCAGCCCGCGCGCCAAGCCCGCCGCGCTCGCCACCTTCCACGATCCGGCCTACCTTGAGGCGTTGTCTCGGGCCGAGCGCACGCAGGATGTGTCCGCGGAGACGCGCGCGCGCCACGGCCTCGGCACGCTCTCGAATCCGCTCTTCCCCGAGATGTTCCGCCGGCCTGCCACCGCGGCCGGCGGCTCGCTGCTGGCGGCAGAGATCGCGGCGGCGGGCGGGCGCGTCTTCAACCCCGGCGGCGGCACGCATCACGGGCTGCGGGACCGGGCGGCGGGGTTCTGCTATCTCAACGACCCGGTGCTCGCGCTTCTGCGGCTCAGGGCGCTGGGGCTCGACCGCATCGCCTATGTCGATATCGATGCGCATCATGCCGACGGGGTCGAGGCGGCCCTGGCCGGCACCGAGGGGATGCTGCTGATCTCGACGCATGAGGAGGGGCGCTGGCCCTTCACAGGCGCGCTCGACGACCGGGCCGGGGGCGTGGCGCTGAACCTGCCGCTGCCGCGCGGCGCGCACGACGGCGATTTCGCGCGCGCCCTCGACGAGGTGATCCTGCCCGCCGTGGCGGCGCACCGCCCGCAGGCGATCGTACTGCAGTGCGGCGCGGACGCGGTGGCGGAGGATCCGCTCTCGCGCCTTGGGTGGTCGAACCGCAGCCATGCGGCGGCCGTGCGCGCGCTGGCGCCGCTTGCGCCGGGCTTCGTGCTGCTGGGCGGGGGCGGCTACAACCCGTGGTCGGTGGGCCGCGCCTGGACGCTGGCCTGGGCCACGCTGGCAGGACACGAGGTGCCCGACCGGCTGCCGGAGGCGGCGCAGGCGGTGCTGCGCGGGTTGCGCTGGTCGCACCGGCTTGGGCGCGAGGTGCCCGAGGCATGGCTCACCACGCTTGCGGACAGCCCGCGCGAGGGGGCGCCAACCCCCGATGTCGCGGAGCGGCTGCGCCGTCTGCGCGCGCGGCAGAAGCTCTGGGTCTGACCCGCTCAGCCGTGGGTTCCGTCGCTGTCCCGCAGTTCGTCCTCGGACCCATCGCCGGACAGATCGCCCCGGATTGGCTCGGCCCGCTCCCATTCCCGCGGCGCGACTTCGAGGCCGCGCAGCAGGTGGCGCTCTGCATCGGTCAGCCCGTTCTGGTGGGCAAAGTCGATCAGGTCGCGCAGCGTGTCGACGAACCAGGCGCGCTCGACGGTGCGCGCGGCGGCGCGCGTTCCGTGGCGGCTGGACAGGTCCAGCCCCTTGCGGGCGTTTTCCAGCGCGTGGGCGATCCGGGGCAATTCGTGCTCCGTTGCATAGAGCGCGAGATCGTCCAGCACATGGACCATCCAGTCGTGCGGACCCTGCGAATTCGGCATCTTGCGCCGCGGGCACCCCGCGGCTCCCTTCCTGGCGACGGGGGCACGATTGCGCATTCGCAGAGGCGAGACAAGCCTCTGAATACCGAAGTATGCCGTCACCGACCCGCGGCAAGCGCTCCGCCGCGCCGTCGCCGGATCGTCCGTCAGGCGCGCCTGCGCGAGATCTGCGACCGCCGCTCGCCACAGGCCTGCGCGCGGCGGGCTGAAGGCGGCGCGATCCGCCTTGCCATGCCGCATCGCGCCGCGTATCTAGGGTGGCACGGCGGGTGTAGCTCAATGGTAGAGCAGCAGCTTCCCAAGCTGACGACGAGGGTTCGATTCCCTTCACCCGCTCCAAGTCAACACTCAACCTATTGTTTTTTATGTAATTGATTTGCTGGTGGGCTTTCAGCCCAGCACATAGACCACCGTGATGGCTGTAAGGGCTTGCGCTCAGGGAACCGGAGAATACACGAAGGCTTCGATGTCTCGTCGCCGCCACACGGTCTTGCCCTCCCACTTGATCGGCTTCGGCAACGGGTTCCCCCGAACGCGGGTCCAGACCGTGTTTCAGTGACAACCCAAGAGCTTCGCGGCTTGCCGGACGTTGAGGAGGAGGGAGCTGACGGGCCGATGCCCGGGATGGTTCGGAGCCGCTGACAGTTCCGCTCACCGCCGAGCATCGCCTTGGCGCGTCGCTCGATCTCGTCGCGCTGGCGAACGAGGCTGCGCCCTTCTGCAAGCATCGTGCGGAACATCCGGAGAGCATCGGAAGAGGGCTTTATCGGCAATCCGATCGAGCAGCGTGCAGTCTCGTAAATGTCCGAGAGATGGCTTTGTTTGGAGACCTTGCGCCCGACGACGTGCCGGACCACGTCCGGTGGCGCTCTCGACGGGGTTGGTGCGTGGATGGTCCCGGTGCTTGGCAGGGAAGGCATGAGACAGGCCGCCGAGGCGGGCGTGAGACAGGCCGCCAAGGCGTCCCGGTCCCTGGCCAGGGGGGCTTTTCCGCCGGTTGCTGCGCAGGGCGG
>NZ_JBKHAQ010000167.1:0-4064 GCF_046542825.1 Rhodosalinus sp.
TCGTGGCCCGTTCCGCCGTATATCGTGTCGTTGCCGCCACCTGCCCAGACCTCGTCCGCGCCGGGGCCTCCGCCCAGCGCGTCGTGGCCCGTTCCGCCGTAGACCGTGTCCTTGCCGTCGCCTGCCCAGATCACGTCCGCACCGGGACCTCCGCCCAGCGCATCGTGGCCCGTCCCGCCGTATATCGTGTCGTTGCCGCCACCTGCCCAGAGCCTGTCATCTCCGCCGCCGCCGCTCAGTCGGTCGTCGCCACCGCCGCCGAAGACGGTATCCGGGCCCGGTCCGCCCGTGACGACCTGTCCCGCTACGCTGTCGGCCGGCTGGTTGGTGCCGTCGTCCCCGGACGTGGTGTCGTCGCCTGCCTCGACCACCTCCGCGCCGCCGCCGCCGCCCAACGCGTCGTCGCCCGGTGCACCGGATATCGTGTCGCTGTCATCGCCGCCCGGGAGGCTGTCGTCGTCACCGCCGCCGGTGGCGGTATCCGGGCCCGGTCCGCCCGTGACGACCTCTCCCGCGTCGCTTTCGGCCGGCTGGTTGGTGCCGTCGTCCCTGGACGCCGTGCCGTCGTCGGTGTCCCCCTCCTGGGGGGAGTCGTCAACCGGCCCTGTTCCCGGCTCGTCGCTGCGGAGGCCGCCCAGCACCAGGACCCGGTCGACCGCGCCGATTCCCCGCGCGAAGAGGTCCTCGCGAGCCAGAGGGTCACCCTCTGCGCTGCGCAGGATGATCTCCTGGTCCCGGTAGCGCAGGAGCGCCCCGTCCTGGCGGGACTGCAGGTCGATCTGCCGGTCGTTGCGCAGCATCGGCAGGGCGCTCAGGTCGAGCCTGTCCTCGCCCGGGGTGAAATCCGTGATCCGGGTCGGGGCCTCTGCCGGGCGGATGACGAAGACGTCCGCGCCGCCGCCGCCCTCCATCACCCCGCCGCCCGGACCGCCCACGAGGATGTCGTTCCCGTCCCGGCCGACCAGCGTGTCGGCGCCGGGGCCGGCCGCCGACAGCAGGTCGCCCCCGGGGCCGCCCTCGATCCGGGACGCCCCGGCCGGCGCCTGCCTTGCCAGGCCGACCGTGTCTGTCGGCAGGTCGATCTGCACGAGGCCGCCGCCGCCGGCCGCGAATATGGCCAGGTCGCCGCCCAGCCCGCCGACCGTCAGCGCGGCGACATCCGCGAAGGGCCGCTCAAGGCTGTGTTCCAGCGTCTCAAGGTGCACCAGACGCCCGTCATGCGGCAGCGCGAACAGGCTTGCGCCGCCATCCGCGCCCGCGGCCAGGACAAAGGCCTGCGCACCGATGGTGAAGGCCACGAGGTCCTGCAGCATCCCGAACCGCGTGTCGCGCGTGTCGAGCACATGATCGACGGCCTCGATCTGCCCGTTCGCGTCCACGCGCAGCACGCTGATCGATCCTGTGCCGTTGGCCCCCAGGATCGCCCAGCTCTGGCCGTGGGCGGCGACGGTGGCGAGGGCCTTGGGATCGGCAATGCCCAGCCCGTCCGCCGCGCCGGCGGTATCGGTCAGGGTGAGCGCGCCGGTGCCCGTATCCATCCGGTAGACCCGCAGCTCGTCCAGCGCGCTGTCCGCCGCCAGCAGCAGGCGTGCACCGCCCACGGTCGTCTCTGTCAGCGCGGCGGTCGAGGCCAGCGGCGGTGCGCCCCCTCCGGTCTGCCCCGAGGCCGCCTGCTCCAGCCGCGTGCCTCCATCGACCGCCCGGAAGAGCGCAAGGCCCTGCGACCCGGCGACGTAGACGGCCTCTCCATCCGCCAGGGAGGTCCAGTGCAGGGCCACGGTGCGTTCCGTGCCCAGCCCGATCCCCCCGAGCGAGACGGACTGCGCCAGTTTTCCGTCCAGATGGCGCGCGTAGGCTTCGAGCTGACCGGCAAGGACGCCATAGGCCAGCATGCTTCCATCCGCCGACAGGGTCAGCTGCCCGCTCGCGCCGAGCGTGGTGGTCGCGGGGTAAGCCACGGCATCGACCAGCTGCGCCGTCGCGCCCTCGCGCAACTCCCACACGCCCATGCCCCCATAGCGGGCAGAGGTCGCATAGAGCGCGGCGCCCCCGTCTCCGGTTTCTGCAACGAGAAGGTCGCTGAACGCGCTGCCGATCCGTTCGGGCCCGGCGCGCAGCGCGCGAATATCCTGCAACCACATGACTGTTCCCCCGGTGGTCCCACGCCGCCTCTGTGCGACGCGAGCAGGGCGGGGCGGCGGCCGGGGCTTTGGCGAGATCGTGGATTTTGCGCGCAATCCGATGCATCGCGCGGACGTTGCGGCTGCGTGGCCGTCAGCCTAAGGAAGGGCCGGTCGATGCAAGACAGGAGGCGCGCGCGTGGAGTTCCTTGTGGTGGGAGCGGGGCTGTCAGGCGCCGTGATCGCGCGGTCGATGGCCGAGGCGGGTCACGTCGCAACCGTGATCGATGCGCGGGATCACGTTGCGGGCAACTGCCATACCGAACGTTGCCCGGAGACGGGCGTGCTGGTGCACCGCTACGGGCCGCACATCTTTCATACCGACGACGCCGAGGTCTGGGACTACGCGAACCGCTTCGCGCGCTTCATGCCCTACAGGCACCAGGTACGCAGCACGGTGCGCGGGCGCGTCTATTCGATGCCCATCAACCTGCACACCATCAACCAGTTCTTCGGGGTGGCGATGCGGCCCGACGAGGCGCGCGCGCGGGTGGCCGAACTGGCAGAGGACGGGGAGAGCGAGCCCGAAAGCTTCGAGGACCAGGCGCTGCGCATGGTGGGGCGCGACCTCTACGAGGCCTTTCTGCGCGGCTACACCGAAAAGCAGTGGGGCGAGCGCCCGACGGACCTGCCGGCGTCGATCCTGAAGCGCCTGCCGCTGCGCTTCAGCTACGACGACAACTATTTCTTCCACCGCTTCCAGGGGATCCCGGAAGAGGGCTACACCGCGATGGTCGAGCGCATTCTCGACGTGCCGGGAGTCGAGCTGCGGCTCGCGACGCCCTACGTTCCAGAGATGCGCGATCGGCATGACCATGTCATCTGGTCGGGGCCGCTGGACGGCTGGTTCGGCTATGCCCTCGGGCCGCTCGGCTACCGCACGCTCGACTTCGAACGTTTCACCGCCGAGGGCGACTATCAGGGATGCGCCGTGATGAACTATCCCGATCCCGATGTGCCCTGGACACGGATCACGGAACACAAGCACTTCGCCCCGTGGGAGCGGCACGCTGCATCGGTGTGCTACCGCGAATTCAGCCGCGCCTGCGAGCCGGGCGACACGCCCTTCTACCCGATCCGCCTGGTCCGCGAGAAGGCGCTTCTGGCCCGCTACATCGCCCGGGCGGAAGAGGAACAGCGCATCACCTTCGTCGGACGGCTCGGAACCTACCGCTATCTCGACATGGACGTGACGATCCGCGAGGCGCTGGACACCGCGCGCACGCTTGCCGCGGCGGCGCGCGGCGAAGCGCCTTTTCCCCGTTTCTCGGTGCCGCCGCTCTGAGCGGAACGGCCCGGGACCGCGGCTTTCGGGCGGCAAGCAGGCGGCAGGTGGACCCGGACGGGGCATCTCCGGGTCCCTGCATGGCAGCAAACGCCCAGATCCAGACGGCCCCCGCTTCCCGCGGCGTCGGTGTGCGCCTGTCCGGCCAAGGGATGGCTGTCCGGCCGGGCGCGCCGGAACACGGCGGGCATGCGACCGCGGATCAGGCCGCCCACAGGTGCGAAGCCGCAGGCAAGGCGCGGCAAGACCGATGGCGAGAGGGGACCGTGGCCGCAGATGCGGCAGCGCACCCTTGGCTGCCACCTTCGAGACGGGACGGGCAGCTCGCGGTTGCGCCGTGGCGCCCCGGCGACCTTGCGCGTGCGGCGAACCCGCCGGGGGGCGTCGCGCGGCGCCTCCTTGGCCGCCGCGGCGGGCAGCTCGCGTCACGGCCGGGCGAGGGGGCGCGGGCATGGCGCACCGGTCCTGCTGCCGCCCCGGCCCGACGCGCCATGCTCGCGCAGGGCAGTCGACAATCCGGCGACAAGCCCCGGACAGGGCTGCCGACTGCCTGCGCCTGCGCGATTCAGGGATCAGGTTCTATTCGGTTTGTGGTGCCG
>NZ_JBKHAQ010000046.1:0-21201 GCF_046542825.1 Rhodosalinus sp.
GTGGTCTGCATCTCGGCAAGAAGTGCGTCGCGCTCCGCCTTCACGGTCTCGATCTGTCGGTTCAGCAAAGCACCTCGAACTCGGCATCGAGGCTGGCGAGCACGTCATTCACGACCTGTCTGATCTTGCGCAGCGGATGTCGCGCCGGGATGCGCTCCTCCAGACCGACATAGCTGAATAGCGACCTGCTCGTCTCGTCCGCCCCGCGCATCATCACCCCCGCCGTTGCCGTGCGAAGGGTGAATCATGTTCTCAAATCGTTGTCGGGACAGGACTATTTCAGCGGCCTGTTAGATGGCATGGTGAGCCACACAGGTGGGACAAATCGCAACCTGCCCGCCAAGCGGTTGCAGCCACGTCGATGGTTTGCCAGACTGGCATGCGATCCAGGGTCGCCCACCAGTTTTCCTTTCAGTTTTAATTTATTTGCAGGTGCTTACGAGCCGGATTTCCGCCTGGGCCCCCGGTGGGCTTTTACATGGGCGGCTCTCAAACTGACTTGAACCACTCTCCGTCGATGCGGACCTCTTCGACCGTTTCAGTCTGCACGCCCAGCCGATGCTCTTTCAGCAGGTCGCAGAGGCATCGCGACAGGCCGGGGCAAGCACCTTGTCGAGCGCGGCACCCGATCCGTCCGTGTCGGGTGGCGGCGACGGGCGCGCGCAGCGGAAGGGCCGGCCTGGCCAGAGCCCTGGCATCCCCGGCCGCGCCCGGCCTGGATCAATAGCGCGTGGTCACACGATGGCCGGGGGGATAGCTCATGCGCACGAAGGTAACCGGCGCGCCCCCGAGCCAGGTGACACGCTCCATGCGAAAGACCGCATCGCCCGGCCGACAGCCGAGGTGCGCGGCCAGCGCGGGCTCTGCCGCGGCAGCGAGAAAGCTGATCTCGGCGTCGGTGAACGGAATCTCCGCCACCAGCCATTCGTTCGGCCCCTGCGCGGTGAAATCCGCGGTGCTGGCCTGCGGCACGGTGTCGAGCGCGATCCACCGGTCCTCGTGCTGATAGGGCGCCCCGTCTGCGTAGTGCATCGCGATCAGGTGCAGCACGGGGGCGGCGCCCTTCAGGCCCAGCCTGGCGGCCAGCCAGTCGGGCGCGGCCAGCGCGTCCCGCAGGACCAGCGCATAGCGGTAGGCCGCGCCCTTCTCCTCGATCTCGCGGCGCACCAGCGGAATGTCCAGCCGGGCCTGCCGCAACGGTACGGTGCGCACGCGCGTTCCGGACTTGCGCCGTCGTTCCAGAAGCCCCTCGTCGGCGAGTTCGCGCAGCGCGCGGTTGACGGTCGCGCGCGCACAGGCGTAGCGCTGCGCGAGGTCCGCCTCTGTCGGCAGCGTCTCGCCCGGAGACCAGTCGCCTCGCGCGATTCGGGCGCGCACGTCGGACTTGATCTTGCGGAAGCTGGCGGACATGGGCGGCTCCGGGGGGACTGCGTGGTGCGCGATTGGTCTGGACATAAAAGCAAAAGGTCTGCCTGTGAACCGCGAGGGGGCACCAGCTTGCGCGGGGTGCATCGCACGGCTGCCGGATCGCGGTGAACAGCGGGAGCCGGGCCATGCGTGCCTGCATCGCCACCAGCGGACACCACCCCGGCGGCGAGACCTTCATCAACCGCCACATCGCGGAGCGGTTCGGGGGACAGACCGTGGCGGTCTGCAGGCGCTACAACGATTAGCGTGATTTCCGGAGGCTGACCCTGCGTCAGACGGTCCAACGAGGGTTATCCACAGGCGACTTTCCGGGTATCACTTTGAAGTGAAAAACTTTTCACGCCTACCCCCAAGCCAGGAACCAAACTCAGAAGGGATGTTCGCGGCCGTCCCATGTCTCGAAGCGGCCGGAGGTGGCGATGTCGAGCGCCTCGACGCGGTCTGCGAGGCCCTTCGCGGAGTCCCCCGGCGACAGCGTGGCGCCCGCGCCGCCCATCCCGGTGCGCACCCAGCCGGGATGATAGATGCCCACCGCGATTCCCTCTCCTGCCAGATCGGCGGCGAGATTGCGGCCCAGGTTGATCGCGGCGGCCTTGGACGCACGGTAGATGTAGCTGCCGCCGGCCGCCCGCGTGCTCGATCCCATCTGGCTCGAGATCACGGCGATCCGCGGCCGCTCTGCCGCGCGCAGGTTGGGCAGCAGCGCCTGCACCGTCAGGAAGACGCCGGTGACATTCGTCGCGAAGGTCTCGGCCCACATCTCCGGCGGGAAGCCGTCATGGAGGCTCTGGCCCTTGTCGGGGTAGATGCCCGCGTTGCAGACCAGCAGGTCCACGGGCCGCGCGTCCAGCACCCGGGCGAGCGCGCCGAAGCTGGCGGGATCCGTCACGTCGAGGGCCAGCCGATCGCCGCCTTCATCCCGAGAGGTGGCCGTCACCTGCCAGCCGCGCGCGCGAAGTTCACGGGCCAGCGCCGCGCCGATTCCCCGGCTCGCGCCGGTCACCACTGCATGCGGCGCGCTCACGTCAGTTGCTCTTGGCCTCGGGATCGAAAGGCAGCGGCGCGACCGGCACGCCCTCTTCCGCCAGCTTGCGCGCCTCTTCGGGCCGCGCCTGTCCGTGGATCGGTCGCGCGGGCGCCTCGCCCGCATGGATGGCGCGAGCCTCCTGCACGAAATTCCTGCCGACGTTCTCGGAATGCTTCTCGACGAAGGCGCGCATCCGCCGCAGCACCTGTTCGGCGGGATGGGCAGGCGCGGAAAGCGGGCGCTCGGGACGTTCGGGCGGCGCGGGCGCGGTCACGGCCTGCGGCTCGCCCGCGCTCACGCTGGGCGCCATCAGGTCTTTCCTGACCTCGGCGCTTCCGCAGACCGCGCAGGAAATCATCCCGGCACCCGCCAGCTTGTCGAAGGCGGCGGCGGACTGGAACCAGCTGTCGAAGCGGTGGCCCTCGGTGCATTTCAAGGCGTAGCGGATCATTCGCAACCTGCTCCAGTGACTGCCGCCGCAACATAAGGCATTGGCACGGCTGTGCAACTCCGACGCGCTCAATACCCTGTCGGCAGCGCCCGGCGATCCCGGTCCGGCGGCAGGAGCGGGCGCAGCGCGGACAGCAGGCCGTCCAGACCGGCCGCGGGACGCAGCGCCTGCGCGGCCGCGGCGCCGGCGGCCGACTGCGCCGCCGGATCGGCGAGCGCAGCGAGCGCGTGGCGAAGCGCCGCGGCATCGGCGACACACTGCGTCGCGCCAGCCCTGGCCAGCCGGGCATAGGCGGCGCGGAAATTGTCGACCTCGGGCCCGTGGATCAGCGCACAGCCGAAGGCCGCAGGCTCGTAGGGCGTATGCCCGCCGCGCGCCACCAGCGACCCGCCGACAAAGACCCGGCCGGCCAGCGCATACCACTGCGCCATCTCGCCCAGAGTGTCCGCCAGCAGCACCTCTGCGCCCGCCTCGCCGCGGCTGCGGCGCGAGACTGACAGGCCCGCATCGTCAAGCAGCCGCGCCACCGCCCCGGCCCGCGCGGGATGGCGCGGCGCAAGGATCAGCCGCAGGCCCGGCTCGGCGTCCCGGGCGGCAAGATGCGCGGCGATCACGGCTTCCTCCTCGCCCTCGTGGGTGGAGGCGGCAAGCCAGGTCCGGGCGCGCGGGTAGGCCTCTGCCAGCGCCGGGTCGGGCCGAACATCGGGCGGGACATAGAGCGCCTTCAGGTCCAGCACCGGCCCAAGCCGCGCAGGGTCCAGCCCCAGCACCACCAGACGCGCCCCGCTGTCTTCGTCCTGCGGCGAAACATGGGCAAGACGCCCCAGCGTCGCCCGCGCGAGCCGCGGCAACCGCCGCCAGGCCCGCGCGCTGCGCTCCGACAGACGCGCCCCGGCCACGGCGACCGGCACGCCGCGAGCCGCGCAGGCGGCGATGCGGTTGGGCCAGAGCTCCGACTCGACCGTCAGATGCAACCGCACGTCTCGGGCCCGCAGAAGCCGCGCGGCGGCCCAGCGCAGGTCGAGCGGCGCCACGGCGGCCCGCAGGCCCCAGCCCGCCGCCAGATCGCGGCCCGTGACGCTGTTGGTCGTGACCAGCCAGCCAAGATCGGGGCGTTCGGCGCGCAGCGCCTCGATCACCGGCCGGACCGAGGCAAGCTCGCCGTTCGATGCCGCGTGCAGCCAGATGGACGGCCCCTGCCCGCCCTCAGGCACCCTCCCCAGCCGCGCCGCCAGTGCCGCGCCGTCCTCGTGCCCCCGCAGCCAGCGCAGCGCGAAGCGCGCCGCCAGCACCGGCGCAAGCGCCGAGATCAGCAGGCGATAGAGCAGCATCGCCCCTGCCTAGCCGCGCCCCCTGCCGCGCACAAGCGCCCCCTTGCGCGGCGCGCGCCGCTTGCCTAAAGGGCAGCGACTCCAGCACCCCGAGGCAGGCCCGAATGTCCTTGCTCGTGATGAAGTTCGGCGGCACCTCCGTCGCCACGCTCGACCGTATCCGCCGCGCCGCCAAGCGCGTCGGCCGCGAGGTCGCGAACGGGCACGAGGTGATCGTCATCGTCTCGGCCATGGCGGGCCGCACCAACGAGCTTGTCGGCTGGGTGAACGAAACCTCCCCCTTCTATGACGCGCGCGAATACGACGCCGTCGTGAGTTCGGGCGAGAACGTGACCGCCGGGCTCATGGCGCTGACCCTGCAGGAGATGGAGATCCCCGCGCGCAGCTGGCAGGGCTGGCAGGTGCCCGTGCAGACCACCTCGGCCCATGGCGCCGCGCGGATCGAGGCGATCCCGCCCGAGAACATCCGCCGCAAGTTCGACGAAGGCATGAAGGTGGCCGTGGTCGCGGGTTTTCAGGGCGTGAGCCCCGAGGGCCGGATCACCACGCTGGGCCGGGGCGGCAGCGACACGACCGCGGTGGCCTTCGCCGCCGCCTTCGACGCGGTGCGCTGCGACATCTACACCGACGTCGACGGCGTCTATACCACCGACCCGCGCGTGTCGGAGAAGGCGCGCAAGCTCGACCGCATCGCCTTCGAGGAGATGCTGGAACTGGCCTCGCTGGGCGCCAAGGTGCTGCAGACCCGGTCTGTCGAGCTGGCCATGCGCTACAAGGTGAAGCTGCGGGTGCTGTCGAGCTTCGGGGAACAGGACGACGCGGCCGGCACGCTGGTCTGCGACGAGGAGGACATCATGGAATCGAAACCCGTCTCAGGCGTCGCCTTCTCGCGCGACGAGGCGCAGATGACGCTGACCTCGGTGGCCGACCGCCCCGGCATCGCCGCCGCGATCTTCGGCCCGCTTTCGGATGCCGGCGTGAACGTGGACATGATCGTGCAAAACATCTCGGAAGAGGGGCGCACGGACATGACCTTTTCCCTGCCCACCGATCAGGTGAAGCGCGCGGAAAAGGCGCTGACCGAAGCCCGCGAGGCGGGCGAGATCAATTTCCGCGAGCTCGTCTCGGACATGAGCGTGGCCAAGGTCTCGGTCGTGGGGATCGGGATGCGCAGCCAGTCGGGCGTGGCGGCGCGCATGTTCCGCGTGCTGTCCGAGGAAGGCATCAACATCAAGGTCATCACCACGTCCGAGATCAAGATCTCGGTGCTGATCGACCGGAAATACATGGAGCTTGCCGTGCAGGCGCTGCACGACGCCTTCGAGCTTGAAAAGACGGGCTGAGCGCGCTCTCGCGCAATAGCCGTTTCATTCATCCCCCCGGTTGTGATCTATAGTCCGGCGGTGTGATCCCCGGGGCGAGGAGCGACGCGCAGGCAATGCCCGACAGGTCCGAAAGCGACAGCCGCAAGCTGCTTGGCCGGCTCCGGGACGCGATGGCGTCCGCGGGCGCGGGGCAGGAGCGGCTTGACCGGGTGACCACGCTCGTCGCCGAATCGATCGGCACCGAGGTGTGTTCCATCTATCTGTTCCGCGACAAGGAAACGCTGGAGCTCTGCGCCACCGAGGGGCTGCGGCCCGAGGCGGTGCATCAGACCCGGATGCGGCTGGGCGAGGGCCTGGTGGGCCGCGTCGCGCGCACCGGGCGTGTCGTCAACAGCGCGAACGCGCCCGCCGAGCGCGGCTTTCGCTACATGCCGGAAACGGGGGAAGAGGCCTATTCCAGCTTTCTCGGCGTGCCGATCCAGCGGCTGGGCGAGATGCTGGGCGTGCTGGTGGTGCAGTCGAAGGACGCGCGCGACTACAACGCGGACGAGATCTACGCGCTCGAGGTCGTCGCGATGGTGGTGGCCGAGATGGCCGAACTGGGCGCCTTCGTGGGCGAGGGTGCCGCGCTCAAGGCCCGACACCAGCAGCCCGTGACGATCCGTGCCACCGTGGGGCAGGAGGGCGTGGCGATGGGCCACGTCTGGCTGCACGAACCGCGCGTGGTCGTCACCCGGCCCATCGCGGACGACCCGGAGGCCGAACTCAAGCGGCTCACGGAGGCGGTGGAGCGGCTGCGCGTGGGCGTCAACCGGATGCTCGACGGCGCGGCGGACGGCGATGCCGAACAGCTTCAGGTTCTGGAAGCCTACCGCATGTTCGCCAATTCCCGCGGCTGGTTGCGGCGGATGGAGGAAAGCATCGCCTCGGGCCTTTCGGCCGAAGCGGCCGTGGAAAAGGAGCAATCGGCGGCGCGCGCGCGTCTGGGCCAGGTGACCGATCCGTATCTGCGAGACCGGCTGCACGATCTCGACGACCTGTCCTACCGGCTCTTGCGGCTGCTCACAGGGCAGGGAAAGGCGGCCGAGGCCGAGATGCCAGCGGATCCCATCCTGATCGCGCGCAACATCGGGCCTGCCGAGCTTCTGGACTACGGCCGTCGGCTGAAGGGCGCGGTGCTGGAAGAGGGCTCTGTCGGCAGCCATGCCGCGATCGTCGCCCGCGCGCTGGCGATTCCGCTGCTGGTGCAGGCCGACCGGATCACGACCGAGGCGCTCAATGGCGATCCGATCGCGGTGGACGGCGAACAGGGGGTCGCGCACCTGCGTCCCGACGAGAGCGTCGCCACCGCCTTCCGCGACAAGATGGCGATGGAGGCCGAGGCGTTGAAGCGCTATGCCTCGATCCGCGACAAGCCGGCCGAGGCGCGCTGCGGCACGGTGATCTCGCTGCACATGAACGCGGGGCTGATGGCCGACCTGCCCTCGCTCGAAGGGTCGGGGGCAGAGGGCGTGGGCCTCTTCCGCACCGAGTTGCAGTTCCTGATCCGCAGCCAGATGCCGCGCCGGTCGGAGCTCTCGGCGCTCTACGCCCGGATCATGGCCTCGGCGCAGGGCAAGCGCGTGGTGTTCCGCACGCTCGACATCGGCTCGGACAAGGTGCTGCCCTACATGAAGGCGATCGAGGAACCCAACCCGGCGCTTGGCTGGCGGGCGATCCGGGTGGGCCTCGACAAGCCCGGCGTGCTCAGGATGCAGCTTCAGGCGCTGGTGCGCGCCGCGCAGGGCGGGCCGCTGACGGTGATGTTCCCCTTCATCGCGCAGTACGAGGAATGGCGCGCGGCGCGGGCCGAGATGGACAAGGCGCTGGAGCGCGAGCGCATCCTGGGCCACCCCCTGCCCGCCTCGCTGGAGGTCGGCGCGATGCTGGAGACGCCCAGCCTCGCCTTCGCCACGAACCGCTTCTTCGAAGAGGTCGAGTTCCTCTCGATCGGGGGCAACGATCTCAAGCAGTTCTTCTTCGCCGCCGACCGCGAGAACGAACTGGTCCGCCGCCGTTACGACACGCTGAACGTGAGCTTCCTGACCTTCATCGAGCAGATCGTGCAACGCTGCGCCGACAGCGGCACGCCGCTGTCCTTCTGCGGCGAGGACGCGGGCCGCCCGGTCGAGGCGCTCTGCCTTGCGGCGGTGGGCATTCGCTGCCTGTCGATGCGCCCCGCCTCGATCGGGCCGGTAAAGCACCTGATTCGGCGCTCGCACCTGGGCGAGGTGCGGGAGGTGATCGCGCAGGCACGCGCCCGCGGCGAACAGTCGGTGCGCGCCGCGGTCATGGACTACCTGCGGCGCTGAGGCGGCTCAGGCCGGCACCACGCGCCCGTCGTCGAGCCGCAGCCGGCGATCCATCCGCGCGGCAAGCTCAAGGTTGTGGGTAGCGATCAGCGCCGCGAGACCGGTCTCGCGCACCAGCGCCATAAGCGCGCCAAACACCCGGTCCGAGGTGGCGGGATCGAGGTTGCCGGTGGGCTCGTCGGCCAGCAGCAGGCGCGGCGCGTTGGCGAGCGCCCGGCAGAAGGCCACGCGCTGCTGCTCGCCCCCCGAGAGCGCGGCGGGCCGGTGATCCGCCCGGTCGGCGACGCCCACGCTGTCCAAGAGCCGCCGCGCGCGCGCCTCCGCCTCGGGCTTCGCCATCCCTTCGGCCAGTTGCGGCAGCACGACGTTCTCCAGCGCCGAGAACTCTGGCAGCAGGTGATGGAACTGATAGACGAAGCCCACCTCGCGCCGCCGGGTTCGTGTGCGCGCGCGGTCGCCCGCGCCTGTCATGTCCTGCCCGCCGATCTCGACCCTGCCCGCATCGGGCACGTCGAGGAGGCCCGCGATGTGCAGAAGCGTCGATTTCCCCGCGCCCGACGGCGCGACCAGCGCCGTGACCTCTCCGGGCGGCAGCGTCAGCGAGGCACCGCGCAGAACCTGCACCTCGTTCTCGCGGCCAGCATTGTAGGTCTTTGCGATCCCGCTGAGGCGCAGCGTCGGCTCACTCATAGCGCAGCGCCTCGACCGGGTTCATCCGCGCCGCCCGCCGCGCCGGGAAGATCGTGACCACGAAGGACAGCCCCAGCGACAGCGCGACGGCAGAGAGCACGTCCGCCATCTCGAGCTTCGCGGGCAGATGGTAGATGCCGCGAACCGACGGATCCCAGACCCCGCCGCCGGAGAAATAATTCACCGCGGCGAAGATCGGGTCGATGTAGATGGCGAAGAGCACCCCAAGGACCACGCCCGCCGCCGTCCCGATCAGTCCCGTGAACGACCCGCAGATGAAGAACACCCGCAGCACCGCCCCCTCGGTCAAGCCCATCGTGCGCAGGATGCCGATGTCGCGCCCCTTGTTCTTGACCAGCATGATGAGCCCCGAGACGATGTTCATCGCCGCGATCAGCACGAGGATCGACAGGATCACGAACATCACGTTGTCCTCGACCTCGAGCGCGCGCAGGAAGGCCCCCGAACTGTCGCGCCAGGTCCACAGTTGCGCGTCGCCCGCCGCCTGCAGGATTTCCGGGGCGTAGTCGTCGACCCGGTCGGGATCGGTGACCATGACCTCGATCTCGTCGGCCGTGCCCTCGCGGTTGAAGTAGCTCTGCGCCTCCTCGAAGGGCATGTAGATGCGCGTGCGGTCGATGTCGTAGCGCCCGGCGGTGAAGATATAGGTGACCTCGTAGGCCTTCACGCGCGGCGAGGTGCCGAAGGCGGTCTTGACCCCGTCGGGAGAGATCAGGCGGATCCGGTCGCCCACCGCCAGCCCCAGCTCCCGCGCGATGCCCGAGCCGATGGCCACGCCCTCGCCGAAGCGGTCGATGTCGCCCGAGGCCATCTCCGGGTCCGCGATGCGCGGCAGGGTGGCCAGATCCCCGGCCGCGATGCCGTAGATCTCGGCCCCCGTGTTGCGCGCGTTGCCCGTGGCCATGACCTGCCCGCGCACCAGCGGCGCGGCGCGGGTGACGAAGGGCAGATCGGCCAGCCGCTGGGCCATTTCCCCGTATTCGGGGATCTCGCGCACCACCGCCCCCTGCTCGTTGGCCGACGGCAGGGCATAGACCGTGACATGCGCGTTGGCGCCCAGGATCGTGTCCACGAACTCCGCCCGGAATCCGGAGCGCACGGCAAGCGTGGCGATCAGCGCGAAGACCGCCAGCGTGATCCCGATCAGGCTGATCCAGGTCATGACGGACACGCCGCCCTCGGCCCGGCGCGCGCGCAGGTAGCGCCAGGCGATCATCCATTCGAAGGCGGCGAAGGGGGGCGGCGTGCGGGCCATGGGCGCTCCGGTCGGGTTGCGCGGACACTCGCCCGACGGCCCGGTAGGGTCAAGCGGGACGGAGCGGCGCTCGCGTCACGGCAGGGCGGCGGGCGCGCGTCACTCCGCCGCGCCCGGCAGTTCGGCAACCGGCGCGGGCGTTGCGCGCGGCACCTCTTCGCTTCGCCGCCCCAGTGTCCGGCAGACCAGCGCCACGGGCAGCAGCCCCACCGCGACGATCACCAGGCTCGGAACCGCCGCCCCAGACAGCCGCTCGTCCGCGGCCAGGCGGTGCGCCTGCACCGCCAGCGTGTCGAAGTTGAAAGGCCGCATGATCAGCGTTGCGGGCAGTTCCTTCATCACGTCGACGAAGACGATGAGCAGCGCGGTCATCACCGAGGGCCGCAGGATCGGCAGATGCACCCGCCGCACCAGCCCGCCGGGCGTGGCCCCCAGCGTGCGTGCCACAGCGTCCATGTTGGGATGCAGGCTGGCCTGCCCGCCGTCGTAGGTGTTGAGCGCGGCCGCCATGAAGCGGATCGTGTAGGCCGCGACCAGAAGCCAGATGGACCCGGTGAACAGTAGCCCGGTATCGATGCCGAAGCGCGCCTCCATGAAGGCGTCGATGGCGTTGTCGAGCGCGGCGAAGGGCACCAGCAGCCCCACCGCGATCACGCCCCCCGGCACTGCGTAGCCGATGCGCGAGATGTTGGCGGCGCCATGGGACAGCCGCCCGGGCTCCAGCCGCTGGTAGGCGCCCAAGAGCACCGCGGCGCCCACCGTGACCGCCGCCGCAGCCCCCGCCAGAGTGACGGAGTTGCGGATGAAGTTGAGGTAACGCTCCGACAGCAGGTCCTGCCCCGAACCGATCCCCATCTCCAGCAAGAGCCCGGCGGGCAGCAGGAAACCGAAGAGCACGGGCAATCCGCAAAGCGCCATCGCCGCCCATTTCGCCCACCCGGTGAGCTGCACGGCCACCGCCTGTTCGTGCCGCCGGCCGGCCGCGTGGTGGCGCGCGTCGCCGCGCGTGACCCGTTCGAGCACGGCAAGGAAAAGCGCGAAGACCAGCAGGCAGAGCGCAAGCTGCGCGGCCGCCGCCCGGTCGGCCATCGAGAACCAGCTCTGGTAGATGCCGGTGGCGAAGGTCTGCACGCCGAAATAGCTGACGGTGCCGAAATCCGCGATCGTCTCCATCACCGCAAGCAGCACGCCGCCCGCGATCGCCGGCCGCGCCATCGGCAGCGACACGCGCCAGAAGGCGCCCCAGGGCCCCTGCCCCAGCGCCCGCGCGGCAAGATTGGCGGTCGCCGACTGCTGCAGGAAGGCCGCCCGCGCAAGCAGGTAGACATAAGGATAGAGAACGAGGATCAGCATGACCGCGGCCCCCTCGGTCGAGCGCACCTCGGGGAACCAGTAGTCGCGCGGCCCCCAGCCGGTGATCTCGCGCAGGAACGTCTGCACCGCGCCGGGATGGTCGAGAAAATCGGTGTAGGCGTAGCCCATCACATAGGCCGGAAAGGCCAGTGGCAGAGCCAGCGCCACCTCGAAGACCCGCACGCCCGGAAAGCGGGTCATCGTCACCAGCCAGGCCGCGCCGGTGCCGATCGCCGCCGTGCCCAGCCCCACCAGCACCACCAGTTGCAGCGTCGTGAAAACGTAACGCCATAGCACCGTGTCGGCGAGATGGGCGAGCGTCTCGAACGAGCCCATGAAGGCCGCCAGCACGACTGCCGCCATCGGCAGGATGCAAAGCGCCGCCGCGGCCAGTGCGCCCAGCCGCAAGGTTGCGCCCAGCGCACCGAGAGGAGGTCGCCGCCGGTTCATCCCGCTGCGGCCTCCAGCGCCGAAACGATGGGCGCGAATTCTGCCGCCGTCAGGCTGGCGCCGCCCACCAGCGCACCGTCCACGTTCGACACGGCAAAGATCGTCTCGGCGTTGCCGGCCCTGACCGAGCCGCCATAGAGCAGCCGGACGGACCGCCCCACCCCCGCGCCGAAGCGCCGCTCTAGCCGGGCGCGCATGAAGTCGTGCACCTCGCCGATCTGGTCGGGCGTGGGTGTCCGGCCCGTGCCGATGGCCCAGACCGGCTCATAGGCGACGACAAGATTGTGCCCGGTCGAGCCGTCGGGGATCGAGGCAGACATCTGCCCGCCGATGATGTCGAGCGTGTTCGCGGCCTCCCGCTCCGACAACTGCTCGCCCACGCAGACGATCGCCGTCAGTCCCTCGGCCTGTGCCGCCGTGGCCTTGGCCCGCACCAGTTCGCCGGTCTCGCCGTGATCCCCGCGCCGTTCGGAATGGCCAAGGATGACATAGGCCGCGCCCGCCTCCTTCAGCATCGCGGCGGAGATGTCGCCGGTATGCGCGCCCGCGGGCTCCGCATGGCAGTCCTGACCGCCGAGCCGCAGGGGCGTGCCGCGTGCGCGATCGCGCGCGGGGACGAGAAGCGTCGCGGGCGGGCAGATGACCACCTCGCTCCTTGGTGCGGGATGCGCAGCGGCCAGCGCGTCGATCTCCCCGAGCGAGGCGAGGCCGCCGTTCATCTTCCAGTTGCCCGCCGCCAGCCGTCGCCGCATGCCTTCACTCCCAGCGCCTGCGCAAATGCCCGTATTCTTCGACGCGGCGGGGGAACGTCAACCCCGCCTTGCGCCCCGGGCTGGCGTGGTTACATCGCGTGCATGACCCACCCCGGCCCGATCCCCCGACTAGATGCCCGCGCGCTTGACGCAAGGGCGCCCGCTGAACTGGCGGCGCTGCATCGCGCGGTCACCGAGACCGGCTTTCTCACCCTGCATTCAACGGCCATCACGCCTGCGCAGGTGGCAGAGCTGATCGGCGCCTACCGCAGCTTCTTCGCCCTGCCGGAGACGGAAAAGCGCCGCATCGACATGGCGCGGACCGGAGCGAACCGTGGCTGGGGCGGGCCGAGGTCCGAGCGCGTCGATCCCGCGTCCAACCCCGACTACAAGGAAGTCTTCGACTGCGGCTTCGAGTTGCCCCCCGGCGATCCATGGCGCGCACGGGGCCTCTCCGTTTATGCCGACAACCTGTGGCCCGAGGGCCTGCCCGCGTTCCGGAAGACGGTCGAACGCTATCAGCGCGACGCGCTGGCGGTCAGCCTTCGGCTGCTGCGGGCGATCGCCCGCGTTCTGGGCGCCGGGGAGGATCATTTCGCCAACAAGTTCACACGGCCCATGGCGCTGCTGCGCGCGAACCATTACCCGCCGCGCCCGACAGGCGCAGGCCCGCGCGACTTCGGCATCGGCGCGCACACCGATTATGGCTGCCTGACGCTGCTGGCCACCGACGGCGTGCCGGGACTCGAGGTGATGGTGCCGGGCGGCGAGTGGGTGCCGGTGGCCGCGCCGCCGGGCGAGTTCATCGTGAATTTCGGCGAGATGCTCGAGATGTGGAGCGGCGGAAGGGTGCGCGCCACACCCCACCGCGTGGTGGGGGGCGCGGAGGAGCGCATCTCGGTCCCGCTCTTCGTCAACCCCGACTGGGACGCGAACGTGGCACCGACGGGCTCGGGCAAGGTCATCCATGCGGGCCCGCATCTCGAGAAACGCTTCGCCGAAACCTACCTGCACCTCGGCGCCGGCTGAGCCAGCGGCTTCCTGGCGGAGCGGCCTTCGGCCGCACGGCCTCTGGCACTGCGTGCGGCTGCCGCCTGCGTCAACCGCCCCGAACCGGGGGGGGCAAGTCAGCCCTCCGCGGGGGCCGTCGCCTCTGCCAGCGCTTCGGGCAGGACCTGCTCCAGATGCCCAAGGTCCTCCGGCCGGCCCGCCGTGATGCGGATGCAACGGTCGAGCGGCGCCACGCCAGGCATCCGCACGAAGACGCCGCGCGCGACCAGCCCCTCGAGCACGCGGCGCGCAAAGTCACCGTCCCGGCCGCAGTCCACAGCAACGAAGTTCGTGGCCGAGGGCAGCGTTGACAGGCCGTTGGCCCGCGCGATGCGGTCGATGCCCGCGCGGCCCTCCGCGGTCCGGGCCACCACCTGCGCCAGCCACGCCTGATCCTGCAGCGCCGCCAGCGCACCCGCCTGTCCCATCCGCGTCATGCCGAAATGGTTGCGGATCTTCTCGAAGGCGGCGATCAGCGGGACGGCGCCCAGCGCATAGCCCACCCGCGCGCCCGCCAGCCCGTAACCCTTGGAGAAGGTGCGCATCCGGATCACCCTGGGGTCCGCCGGGTCGATGACGGGCGCCGTGCCCCCGGGCGCGAAATCGACATAGGCCTCGTCCAGCACCAGCAGGCAGCCCTCCGGCAGCGCGTCGATCAGGCGCAGCACCGCCTCCGCCCCGTGCCATGTTCCCATCGGGTTGTCGGGGTTGGAGAAGTAAAGCAGCTTCGCGCCCACCTCCGCCGCCCGCGCGGCCAGCGCCTGCGGGTCCTCGCGGTCGTCGCGGTAGGGCACCTTGTGCAGCCGCCCGCCGAAACCCGCGACGTGATAATTGAAGGTGGGATAGGCGCCGTCGGAGGTGACCACCGCATCGCCCGGTTCGATCAGCATCCGGACGAGATAGCCCAGCAGGCCGTCGATCCCCTCGCCCACGATGACGTGCCCGGGCGCGACACGGTGATGCGCGGCCAGCGCGTGCCGCAGGTCGTGGCTGGTGCTGTCGCCGTATTTCCAGGCTTCGGCGGCGGCGGCCTGCATCGCCTCCACGGCGCGGGGCGAGGGGCCGAAGACGCTCTCGTTGGCGCCCAGACGGGCGTCGAAGGGGCGGCCGCGGTCGCGCTCCTGCGTCTCGGGGCCGACGAAGGGCACGGTGGCGGGCAGGCTCTGGATCAGCGGGGTGAAGCGGGGTCCGGTCATGGGCGGCAGATGTCGCACGGCCGCGCGCGGCGGGCAAGATCGGCCGCTCCCGATGCCGTAGGCGCGCCGCCCCCGGCCCGACGGGCACCCCTTATCCGATGCGCCCGTATTTGGTGCACCCATATTTGGTTCTGGCGTTAACCTTCGTTAACGAAAGGTTAACGCTTGGCCCCCGATCCGCGCTAGGATGCGCCCATGCGCGAGGTCGACCTGATTCCCATCATCTGCACGCTGTTCTTCGGCGGAGAGGTCGAGCCGCGCATCCCCGTCACGATCCATGCCGCGCAGAGCTACATCGTCCCCGACTGCGTGACCCAGGGCCACGCGATCGAGGTCGGACTCGACCGGCGCAGCAGCCTCGATTCGCTGCAGCAGGCGCTCTTCGCGGCCGAAATGACGGACAGGGAGCCGATGATCGTCCTGGTCGACACCGACGGGGGCGAAGACATCTACGAGTTCCGCATCAAGACCGCGGCGCGGCGCGCCGGCGTTCCCTATGTCGTGATCGACCTCGCGCTGCTGCGGCGCTGGCAGATGACCGCGCCCTTCCGCGCCGCACGGGACCAGATCCTTTCGGGCGGCGGGCGCGATGGACCTCCGGCCTCGGCTGGGGGATAGTCGCACCGGGCACACAGCCCGGCGTGACAGGAAAGGACAGGGCATGGCGCGCGTCACCGTCGAGATCGCGGATCACGTCGCGCGGGTGACGCTCGCGCGCCCCGACAAGCTCAACGCCGTCGATCCCGAGATGCTCGAGGCGATCATCGCCGCCGGCTCGGAGGTGGACCGCGACGATGTGCGCGCCGTGGTGCTTTCAGGCGAGGGCCGCGCCTTCTGCGCCGGGCTCGACTTCGCCAGCTTCGGCGCGATGGGCGCGACCGATCCGCAGGCCATGGTCATGCCGCGCACCCACGGCGACGCGAACCGATGGCAGCAGGCGGCGCTGGTCTGGCACCGCCTGCCCGTACCGGTGATCGCCGCGCTCACGGGCCAGGTCTACGGCGCCGGCCTGCAGATCGCCGCCGGGGCCGACATCCGCATCGCCGCGCCGGACGCGGAACTTGCGGTGATGGAGATGAAATGGGGCCTCGTGCCCGACATGGGCGGCATGGTGCTTCTGCCGCGGCTCCTGCGATCGGACGTGCTGCGCCGGCTGACCTATACGGCGCGTCCCGTCCCGGCGCAGGAGGCGCTGCGCCTGGGTCTGGTCACCGAGATCGCCGACGACCCGCGGGAGGCCGCGCTGGCGCTGGCGCGAGGGATCGCGGGCCGCAGCCCCAGCGCGGTGCGCGCGGCCAAGCGCCTGATCGGCGCGGCCGAAAGCGGGGCATCGGCAAGCGAGGTGCTGCTGGCCGAATCGCGCGAACAGGCCGGGCTGATCGGCGGCGCCGACCAGATGGAGGCCGTGGCCGCCAACCTTGCAAGACGGCCGCCGCGCTTCGGCTGATGGGCGGAAGCGCGCCCATCGCGGCGCGGCGGCGACTCCGCGTTTGCCAAGGCCCCTGCGCCACGGGTAACGCGACACCACAGAGCCCTTGCCGGAGCCCCCTCGTGCGACAGTTGAGCCGCCGCGCCATCCTCGCATTCTCCCTGGTGCCGCTTGCCGGCTGCGGAAGCGGGCGCCAGACGGGCGAGGCACAGGTCGGCACGATGTCGTTCGCGGCGCCCCGCAAGCCGCTCTACCCCGGCGAGACGCCGGCGCTGCGCGAGAAGATCAACACGTGGGCAGACCACTACGCCGTCCCGCGCGACCTCTTCCACAAGGTGATCCAGCGCGAGAGCGATTACCGGCCGGACGCGCTCAACCGTGCAGGCCCCTATTACGGGCTGATGCAGATCCTGCCGGCGACGGCGCGCAGCATGGGCCACCGGGGTCCGGCGCGCGAGCTGCTCGATGCGGAGACGAACCTGAAATACGCCGGCCGCTACCTGCGCGGCGCCTGGCTCGTCTCCGGCGGCGACATGGATGCCGCGGTGATGTGGTACGCCCGCGGCTACTACTACGAGGCCAAGCGGCTGGGCCTGCTGGAAGAGACGGGGCTGCGCTGACGCGCCGCCCCTGCGCGCTCGCACCGCCCTGGCACGGGCCGCGTCGCCCGTGCCTTCCTCTTGCCCGAAATACCCTCGGGGGGTGAGCGCCGCAGGCGCGAGGGGGGCCGACAGCCCCCCCTTTTTCTCGACACGGCAGCGCCCGAAAACGAAACGGGGCGCGGCCCTCGCGGACCGCGCCCCGGATCGGCTGGAAGAGCCGAGGGTTACTCCCAGCCAACCTCGTTGAAGATGCGCTGTGCGGCGGGCACGTTCTCGGCGATGGCAGAAGCGTCAAGATCGTCGGGCTTGAAGAAGCCCAGTTCGGCCACCGAGGGCGAGAGCGCCACGCCCGGAACCGCCGGATACTCGTCGTTGCCGGCCGAGAAGTATTCCTGCGCCGAGTCCGTGGTCAGGTACTCGAGGAAGCGGATCGCGTTGTCGCGGTTGGGCGCGTTGGCTGCCACGCCGCCGCCCGACAGGTTCATGTGCGCGCCGAAGCTGTCCTGGTTCGGGAACACCCAGCCGATGTTTTCCATCGCGTCGTCGGACAGGCCGTCCACGTCCGTCCGGATCGCGCGGGCGAAGTAATAGGTGTTCGACATCGCGATGTCGCACTCGCCCGACGCGATTCCGCGCAGCTGGTCGGTGTCGCCGCCCTGCGGGTCGCGGGCGAAGTTGTCGACCACGGCCGCGGCCCAGTCGCGCGCCGCGTCCTCGCCCAGATGCTCGATCAGCGCGGCGAGGATGGTCTGCGAATAGACGTTGGTGCCCGAGCGGATGCAGACCATTCCCTCGTAGTCGTCACTGGCGAGATCCTGGTAGGTCTGCGGCGGGTTCTCGACCTCTTCCTTGTCGTAGAACAGGATGCGCGCCCGCTGCGAGAAGCCGAACCACTGGTTGTCCTCGTCCTGCAGGAAGCTGGGAACGCGCGTCTCGATCACGTCGGAGTCGACGGACTGGAGAAGGCCCATGTCCTTCGCCCGCTCGAGGCGCGAGGTGTCCACGGTGAGCAGCACGTCGGCGGGCGAGTTCTCGCCCTCGGCCTCCATCCGGGCAAGCAGTTCGTCGGCGTTGCCCTCGATGCGGTTGATGGTTATGCCGGTCATCTCCTCGAAGTCCGAGTAGAGCCGCTCGTCGGTGTCGTAATGGCGCGAGGAATAGAGGTTGAGCTCGTCTTGCGCGAAGAGCGCGGGCGCCGAGGTGAGCGCGACGGCCATGGCGGCCGCCCCGGTCAACGCGGTGCGACGGATGTTGGTCATGGGATACTCCCTTATCTGTTGCGCGTCGGTTACCCGACACAATCACTCGGATAAAGCATCGGGCGGGAGGGTCAAGTCTTTTCCGACAGGAAAGCTCAGCTTTTCGCGTCTCTTGCCGCGCCGATCGTGACGGGGCAGACCGCGCGCATGCAGCATCTGTCCCAGTCCCCGACCGAGCCTGCCTTCGTGCAGGACCCCTACCCCCTCTACGCCCGGGCGCGCGCAATGGGTCCGCTGGTCTGGTGGGAGGAGTACGGGATGCCCGCGGCGTTCGACCACGCCACCGTGGATGCCCTCCTGCGCGACCGCCGCTTCGGGCGCGAGGTGCCGCCCGAGCAGGCAGAGGCGCCGCCCGCGCACTTGGCCGCCTTCCACGCGGTCGAGGCACATTCGATGCTGGAGCTCGAGCCGCCGCGCCACACGCGGCTGCGCGGTCTGGTGCTGCGCGCCTTCACCAGCCGCAGGATCGCCGCGATGGCGCCGGAAATCGAGGCGCTTTGTCATGCGCTGATCGACCGCTTCCCCGACGGCCCTTTCGACCTGCTGCCCGCCTACGCGCAGCAGGTGCCGGTGATCGTCATTGCGCGCCTGCTGGGCGTGCCCGACTCGATGGCGGATCAGCTCCTTTCATGGTCGAACGCCATGGTCGCGATGTATCAGGCCCGCCGCGACCGCCTGATCGAGGACACCGCCGCCCGCGCGGCCGCCGAGTTCGCCGCCTTCCTGCGCGATTACGTCGAGGAGCGACGCGCGCGGCCCGCGGACGACCTGATCACCCATCTGATCGCGGCGGAGGAGGAGGGCGAGAAGCTCAGCACCGACGAGTTGATCGCCACCTGCATCCTGCTGCTCAACGCCGGGCACGAGGCCACTGTCCACACCCTGGGCAACGGCGTGAAGACCCTGCTGGAGGAGCGAACGGACCCTGCGGCCCTCGTCCCCGAGCGGATCGAGGGCACCGTCGAGGAAATCCTGCGCTTCGACCCGCCGCTGCACCTGTTCACGCGCTACGCCTACGAGCCGGTCGAACTGGCGGGCCACCGCTTCGAGCGCGGCGCGCAGGTCGCCCTGATGCTGGCCGCGGCGAACCGCGACCCGGCCGTCTGGCACTCGCCCGAGCGCTTCGACCCTGCCCGGCCGCCCCGCGCGAACCTCGCCTTCGGCGCCGGGCTGCATTTCTGCGTGGGCGCACCGCTTGCACGGCTGGAACTGCGCATCGCGCTGGGCTTGCTCTTCGACCGCTGCCCCGGCCTGCGCCTGGCCGAACGGCCGCACTATGCCGACCTCTACCACTTCCACGGGCTGGAACGGCTGATGGTCTCGCGCCGCTAGACCGGCAGTTCGGTGGTGGCCTTGATCTCTTCCATCGAAAGAAGGGCGGTGACGTTGTGCACCTGCACCTGTGCGATCAGCGCCTGGTAGAAGGCATCGTAGGCGCGCGCGTTCTTCACCCGGACCTTCAGGATGTAGTCGATGTCACCGGCCAAGCGGTGCGCCTCCAGCACCTCGGGCCGTTCGCGCACGGCGGTGAGAAACCTCTCCTGCCAGCCGCTTTCGTGCTGGGCGGTGCGGATCAGCACGAAGAAGCACGCCTCGAAGCCCAGCGCCTCGGCGTCCAGGATCACCGTCTGCTTGCCCACGATCCCCGCCTCGCGCATCTTGCGGATCCGGTTCCAGACCGGCGTCTTCGAGGAGCCCACAGCGCGCGCGATTTCCTCCAGCGACTGGCCGGCATCGCGCTGCAACTCGCGCAGGATCTTCCTGTCGATCTCGTCCAGCCGAACCTTCGGTGCGACCGAGGCACTGCCCGCAGAACTTGATGACGCCATTTTGCGACCAAAACCTCTTGTCGTTTCGCTTTACGTTACCATAGCGTGAACTCTTGGGAATTTGTCCTGTTCCGAGGCAACTTCGACCCGGCATCGGCATGCCGGCACATCGCCGCGCCCCTTATCTGACGTGGATCAAAGCTTACCTTGTTCTCGCGGTCTATCGCACGACTGACCGTGACCCAACGCTGACCGAAGGCAGAGTGACAGTGACCCAGACCGCCGCAGAGACCGACGCGCCCCGCAGCCCGACGCTGCCCGATGCCGCCACCGTGACGGAGGTGCGGCACTGGACCGACCGGCTGTTCTCTTTCAAGGTCGAGCGCCCGCGTTCGCTGCGCTTCCGCTCGGGCGAGTTCGTGATGATCGGCCTTCTGGGCGACAACGGCAAGCCGCTGCTGCGCGCCTACTCCATCGCCTCGCCCTCCTGGGCGGACGAGCTGGAGTTCTATTCGATCAAGGTGCAGGATGGCCCCCTGACCTCTCGCCTCCAGCACATCAAGCCCGGCGAGCAGATCATCCTGCGGCCGAAGCCGGTGGGCACGCTGGTGCATGACGCGCTGCTGCCCGGCAAGCGCATCTGGTTCTTTTCCACCGGCACGGGCTTCGCGCCCTTCGCCTCGCTCATCCGCGACCCGCAGACCTACGAGGATTACGAGCAGGTCTATCTCACGCACACATGCCGCGACGCGGCCGAACTGGAATACGGCCGCGAACTGGTGGCCGGCCTCAGGGACGACCCGCTGATCGGCGAGATGGTGGGCGACAAGCTGACCTACTATCCCACCACCACGCGCGAGGAGACGGCGCAGATGGGCCGGATCACCACGCTGATCGAGAACGGCACGCTGTTCTCCGACCTCGGCATCGCGGATTTCGGCCCCGCGACGGATCGCGCCATGGTCTGCGGCTCGCTCGGTTTCAACATGGACATGAAGGCGATCCTCGAAGGCGCCGGCCTGCGCGAGGGCGCCAATTCCGAGCCCGCCGAATACGTCGTGGAGAAGGCCTTCGTCGGCTGACGGCAAAGCCACTGGACCTGTCGCCCGAATGCTGCCATGCGGCGCCGCAGGCCCCGCGATTGCCGCTTGAAACGGCCCGGAGGCAGGTTTACCTTCCGCAAGCGAATTCCTCCACGATACAAGGACCGAACCCATAGCCCGCAGACCGCACAACGCGCCGCCGCCGCGCGAGACAGGCCCCCGCGTCAACGACCGCATCAGGGTCCCGGAAATCCGCCTGATCGGCCCCGAGGGAGAAAACCTTGGCGTCGTTCCACCGGCCAAGGCACTTCAGGCGGCCGAGGCTGTGGGCCTCGACCTTGTCGAAATCTCGCCCAACGCCAACCCGCCGGTCTGCAAGATCATGGATTTCGGCAAGTTCAAGTACGAACAGCAGAAGC
>NZ_JBKHAQ010000168.1:0-4023 GCF_046542825.1 Rhodosalinus sp.
GGGAGCTGGTGCGGGCGGGCTGCGGGATCGGCTTCGGCCAGCTGGCGGTGGGGCGGGCCGACCCGCTGCTGGAGGAACTGCTGCCCAGGTCGGGCCTGCCCACGCTGCCGCTTTGGCTGGCCGCGCCCGAGGCGATGCGGCGTACGCCCCGCATCACCTATGTCTGGGAGCGCCTGGCCGAGGGGCTGCGGGCCGCCCTGCGGCTTGCTTGACCCTCCGTCCGGCAATGGATAGGCGAAAGCGATTGAAACCTGCCTGAGGATCGCATCCCATGTCCAACCCTTCGCTTCTCATCCTGCCCGGAGACGGGATCGGCCCGGAAGTCATGGCCGAGGTCCAGCGGATCATCGCCTGGTTCGGCGAGAAGCGCGGCCTCGCCTTCGATGTGAGCGAGGATCTGGTGGGCGGTGCGGCCTATGACGCGCATGGCACCCCGCTGACCGACGCCACCATGGAAAAGGCGCAATCGGTGGACGCGGTGCTGCTGGGCGCCGTGGGCGGGCCGAAATACGACGATCTGGATTTCAGCGTGAAGCCGGAGCGCGGCCTGCTGCGCCTGCGCAAGGAAATGGACCTTTTCGCCAATCTGCGCCCGGCGCAGTGCTTCGACGCCCTGGCGGATTTCTCGTCGCTGAAGAAGGATGTGGTGGCCGGGCTCGACATCATGATCGTGCGCGAGCTGACCTCCGGCGTCTATTTCGGCGAGCCGCGCGGCATCATCGAGGAAGGCAACGAGCGGGTGGGGATCAACACCCAGCGTTACACCGAATCCGAGATTGCCCGCGTCGCGCGTTCGGCCTTCGAGTTGGCGCGCAAGCGCGGCAACAAGGTCTGCTCGATGGAGAAGGCCAACGTGATGGAATCGGGCGTGCTGTGGCGGCAGGTGGTGCAGGAGGTGCATGACGCCGAATACGCCGATGTGGAGCTGAGCCACATGTATGCCGATGCCGGGGCGATGCAGCTGACCCGCTGGCCCAAGCAGTTCGACGTGATCGTGACCGACAACCTCTTCGGCGATCTGCTGTCGGACCTCGCCGCCATGCTGACCGGCTCGCTGGGGATGCTGCCCTCGGCCTCTCTGGGTGCGCCGATGGCGAACGGACGGCCCAAGGCGCTCTACGAGCCGGTGCACGGGTCGGCGCCGGATATCGCGGGCCAGGGCAAGGCGAACCCGATCGCCTGCATCCTCAGTTTCGCCATGGCGCTGCGCTATTCCTTCGATGAGGGGGCCGAGGCCGGCCGTCTGGAAGCGGCGGTGCAGAAGGTGCTGGCCGATGGCGTGCGCACCGCGGACCTGCTGAATGTGGAAGGCGCCGTGCCCGTTTCGACGAAAGAAATGGGCGACGCGGTGCTGGCTGCGCTGGATGCGAGCCTCTGAACAGGGGCGACGCGGAAAGGCGCGTGAGGCGCCTTTCCGCCCTTGTGTGATTCCCTCGCGAAACGCGCGGTTGAGGCTTGTCAAAGCACGCGCGAGGGGATATGCGGCGCGTCACGGTCGGAGTGTAGCTCAGCCTGGTAGAGCACCGTCTTCGGGAGGCGGGGGTCGTAGGTTCGAATCCTGCCACTCCGACCAGTTCGCCCGGCAGGGCGAGAGACGGTTTCAGCGATCCTCGTTCGTTGGACCTGCGCCTCATTGCCGCCGGCGGCCCGGCATCCACGGCTTCGACAGACTCAGCCACGCGGCGGCCCGAGCGCGCACCTCGCTCCGCAACCTGGGCCGGCGGTGCGCCCGGGTGCACTGGCCTCCCCATGGCAAGGCCATCCACCTGCTCGAGCGCATCGGGACCCGCGAATGGTGCCTAATCGACACCGCCAGGCCCGTGGACCGCAGCCGCCTTGTCGAGCGGCGAACTCCGCTCCACGCTCACCGCCACCGCCTCTCCGGCACCCTGCGCCGCGGCGCGCGCAAGCGTGCCGCAGCGCCCGGATTGACTGTCGCGGAGCGCGAGCGACCGCGCCACCCGGTCAGTCCCGCAGCAACTCGTTGATGCCGACCTTCGCGCGCGTCTTCTCGTCCACCCGCTTCACGATGACCGCGCAGTAGAGGTTGACGCCGCCGGTGGAGGGGATCGAGCCGGAGACGACGACGGAATAGGGCGGCACCTCGCCCGTGAAGACGCGGCCGGTCTCGCGCTCGACGATCTTCGTGGACTGGCCGAGGTAGACACCCATGCCGAGCACCGCCCCCTCGCGCACGATCACGCCCTCGACGACCTCGGAGCGTGCGCCGATGAAGCAGTCGTCCTCGATGATCGTGGGATTGGCCTGCATCGGCTCCAGCACGCCACCGATGCCCACGCCGCCCGAGAGATGCACGTTCCTGCCGATCTGCGCGCAGGAGCCGACGGTCGCCCAGGTGTCCACCATCGTCCCGCTGTCCACATAGGCTCCGAGGTTCACGAACGACGGCATCAGGACCACGCCGGGCGCGATGTAGGCGGAGCGGCGCACGACGCAGTTGGGCACCGCGCGGAAACCCGCCTCGCGCCAGCGGTCGTCGCCCCAGCCGGCGAACTTGCTGTCCACCTTGTCCCACCAGCCGCCGCCCTGCGGGCCGCCCGGCTGCATCTCCATGTCCCTGATGCGAAAGCCCAGCAGCACGGCCTTCTTGGCCCACTGGTTGACGTGCCATTCGCCGTCGTCGCCGCGTTCGGCGACGCGCAACTCGCCGCGGTCGAGCGCCTCGAGCGTGGCCTCGATCGCCTCGCGCGTCTCGCCGCCGGTGGCGGGGGTGATGGTTTCGCGCGCCTCCCAGGCGGCCTCTATGGCGGCTTCCAGTCCGGCCGTCGACATCTGTGTCATTCCCTTCGGTCAGATCCCTCGCGCGGGGTATAGGCGAGCGCCGCAGACCGCACAACGGGCCGGGCTTGCGCTGGCCCCTGCGTCCCCGACGCGCTAGGTGAGGCGGAAGAGGAGACGCTCATGAAGGACGACCGCCGCAGCCCCTTTCCCGACGCAGGCGCCGACCGGACGGCGGCCGAGCATCTGCCGCACACGCCGCAGACCCGCTCGCCCGCCTACCGCCTGGCCTTCGACGACGAGGATTTCCTGCTGCGCGACGAGCTTCGGCCGGTGCGCCTGCAGCTTGAACTGCTCAAGCCCTCGCTGCTGATGGACGAGCACGGGGTGAAAAGCACCATCGTGCTGTTCGGGGGCGCACGCATCCCGCCGCCCGACCGCAAGGAGGTGGCGGGCACGAAGACCCTGCGGGAGCTGTCGCGGTTCTACGACGTGGCGCGCGACTTCGCCCGGATCATGACGGAGAAAAGCCTCGGCACCGGCGAGAACGTCATCGTCACGGGCGGCGGTCCGGGCGTGATGGAGGCCGGCAACCGCGGTGCGGCAGACGCGGGCGGCGAAAGCATCGGGCTGAATATCGTGCTGCCGCACGAGCAGGCGCCCAACGCCTACATCACGCCAGAGCTGTGCTTCAACTTCCATTACTTCGGCATCCGCAAGATGCATTTCCTGCTCCGCGCCAACGCGGTCTGCATCTTCCCCGGCGGCTTCGGCACGATGGACGAGATGTTCGAGGCGCTGACCCTGATCCAGACCGGGCGGATGCGGCGAGTGCCCTTCCTGCTCTTCGGGCGGGACTTCTGGGAGCGGATCATCGACTGGCAGGCCCTGGCAGAGGCCGGCACCATCTCTCCCGAGGACCTGGAGCTTTTCCGTTACGCCGAGACGGCCGAAGAGGCGGTGCGCCTCATCGACGAATGGGAGATCGCGCCGCCGCGGCAGGCGATTCCGGGCCGGGTGCCGCCGGAGGGCTGAGAACACGCGCAGCCACGCTCCGGTGGGCATGGCCGGGAAAGGGCGTGCGGAATTTCCGGACCAGGGCAGCATAGCCGTATCCCAGCTCCGAGCCCTTGCACAGCCGCCGCCCGTCGAGGCCGTGCAGCGCCAGGCCACCGCCGGCTTCGCGAAGCATGTAGCCCTTCGCCTGCAGGCGGGACTGAAGATCCTGCCAGTCGCAGGCGTAGGCGAAGTCGTGCGCGAGGAGCGCCCGAAGGGGCGCGACGA
>NZ_JBKHAQ010000169.1:0-4013 GCF_046542825.1 Rhodosalinus sp.
CCCCAGTTCTGGTTGGCGCGGATGAAGAAGACCTGCACGCAGGCCTGCCCGCCCTCCATGTGGAGCGCGACGACATCCGCCTCTGCCACGCCGCGGGGGTTGATGCCCTGCGCGCCCTGCACCTGCGTCAGCGCGCGGATGCGGTCGCGCAGCGCAGCGGCGCGCTCGAATTCCATCCTTTCCGCCGCCTCGGCCATCTGCGCGGCCAGGCTTTCCTGGATCTTCGTGGAGCGCCCGGCCAGGAAGCGTTCGGCGTCCCGCACGCTGGCGGCATAGTCCTCTTCCGAGATCAGGCCGACACAGGGGCCGGAACACCGCTTGATCTGGTAGAGCAGGCAGGGGCGCGTGCGGCTGTCGAACATCGAATCCGAGCAGTTGCGCAGCTGGAACACCTTCTGCAGCTGGTTGAGCGTGCGGTTGACCGCGCCGGCGCTGGCGAAGGGGCCGAAATAGGCGCCCTTCTGCGTCCTGGCGCCCCGGTGCTTGCGGATCATCGGATAGGGATGATCCTTCGTGACCAGGATGTTGGGAAAGCTCTTGTCGTCGCGCAGCAGCACGTTGTAGCGCGGCTTGAGCTGCTTGATGAGGTTCTGCTCGAGCAGCAGCGCCTCGGTTTCCGTCCGCGTCGTCAGGAACATCATCGAGGCCGTCTCGCGGATCATGCGCGCGATCCGCGGGCTGTGCCCCGTTGGCCGGGCATAGTTCGAGACCCGCGCCCTCAGGTTGCGCGCCTTGCCGACGTAGAGCACGCGGGCCTGCGCATCGAGCATCCGGTAGACGCCGGGCGAGGCCGGCAGGGTCTTCAGGTAGCTCTGGATGCAGGCGTGCCCGGTCAGCGCCGTGCCGTCCGTATCAGACTTCGTGTCCGCCATGGATCACAGATACGATTCCCCCCGGTCGGCTGCAATCGCCGGACGGCGTTTGCAAGGCAAAAGGCATCCACGGAACCTGTGGACAAGTCTGTAGGCAAAATCCCGAAGCGGCGAATTTTTCGTTGTTCCAAGGCGGCTTCCTGTGCTTGCTCAATTTTTGAGCATTAATATAAGGTGTTGACTTCGCGTTGAAATTTTCTGGCGCAGGGCCAAGCGACTGAAACACTTAACGAAATTGTAACGCTTGCGTGTACGGCGCAACCGCAGTGCACAACTTCCGCTCGGGCACTGCGGCTCACTCGACTCCAAGCACGTCCGGCGTGGCCCATGCGAGGTGCTGGCCACCGTCCACGGCGATCATCTGGCCGGTGACCGCCCGGGCCTCGAGAAGGTAGCGCAGCGCCGCCGTGATGGCCTCCGGATCGGCGCCTCGGCGCAGGATCGTCGCGGCGCGCTGGCGCGCGAAGTGATCCCTGGACTGCCGCCCGCCGCGCAGCGTGGGGCCCGGTCCGATGGCGTTGACGCGCACGCGCGGGGCCAGACCCTGCGCCGCCGTCCGGGTGAAGGCCCAGAGTCCGGCCTTGGCCAGCGTGTAGGTCGAGAACTCCGGCGTCAGCTTCCACACCCGCTGGTCGATCATGTTGACGACGAGGCCTTGGGCCACCGGCTCGCCGTCCGCGTCGCTCACCGGGTCGGGCACCTGCGCGGCGAAGTGCTGTGTCAGGACGTAGGGCGCGCGCAGGTTGCTCTCGAAATGCCGGTCCCAGCTTTCGCGCGTCGCCGTCTCGATCCGGTCGTGTTCGAAGATCGAGGCATTGTTGACCAGCACCGTCAGCGGAGCGCCCAGCGCCTCGGCCGCCCGGCCCACCAGCGGCACGACCTGCGCCTCGTCCAGCAGGTCGGCGCGCAGCGCGGCGGCGCGGCGGCCCATCGCCTCGATCTCCGCCACCACGTCGCGCGCAGGCCCCTCCGACGTGGCGAAATGCACCGCCACGTCATGCCCGCGCTCGGCAAGGCAGAGCGCCATGGCCCGGCCCAGTCGCACGCCCGCCCCGGTTACCAGTGCCGCCGTCATCCCCACCTCCGGTCAGTGAAGCAGGCTGAGGACATAGGCCACATAGGCCGCGGTCAAGGCGACGCCCCAGGGACGCGTCAGGTTCATCCGGAAGAGGACGAAGGGCGCGAGCGCCAGCGAGGCGGCCAGCATCACCCAGAGATCGACGCGCAGGAACTCAGGGGCCACCGGCACGTCGCCCACAAGGGCCGTGATGCCGATGATCGCCAGCAGGTTGAACATGTTCGACCCGATCACGTTGCCCAGCGCCACGTCGGCCTGCCTGCGCAGCGCGGCCATCACCGTGGTCGCAAGCTCGGGCAGCGAGGTGCCCAGCGCGATCAGCGTGAGGCCGATCACCGTCTCCGACACACCGTAGGTGCGCGCGATGACCGTCGCGTTGTCGATCAGGATGTCGGCGCCCAGCGGCAGACCCACGAGCCCGAGCGCAAGGAAGAGTCCGATCTTCCACCGCGGCATGTCCGGGTCGGCGCCCTCGACCTCTTCCGGCTCCGCCGCTATCGCCGCGTAGCGGTGCGCGCGCGCGTCCCGGAAGTTGTCGCCAAGGATGAGCGCGAGCGCGGCCAGCAGGATCAGCCCGGACCACCAGGTGAAGGTGCCCGTGAAGGCCAGCCCGATGAACAGCACGCTCGCGCCAAGCATCAGGAAATAGCTCTTGCGCGTCTCGCACTCGCTGGTCTGCAGCCCGGCCATAAGCGCGGGGATCCCCAGCACCAGCAGGATGTTGGCGGTGTTCGAGCCCACGACATTGCCCAACGCGATGCCGGGCGCATCCGCCAGAATGGCCTGTACGGAGATCAGCAATTCCGGCGCCGATGTACCGAAGGCCACGATCGTGAGACCCACGATCAGCGCCGGCACCCCGATCCGCAGGGCAAGGTTGGCCGCACCCTTCACCAGCGCGTCGCCCGCAAGCAGAAGGATGACGAGGCCGAGGCCCGCCAGCAGCCAGACCATCATGCCCTCAGCCCTTTCCCTCGCCGCAGGGGCATGGCCCCTTGCCGATCCTGTAGCGGCCGCAGCGGCGGCAGCGCCGTGACGACAGCGCCTTGTGCCCCGGCAGCTTCGGCAGGCGCAGCTTGCCGAACATCGCGAGGACACCCATGAAGACGAGGAAGAGGACCGCGACCTTCAGCAGCACGTCAGAGGCCCAGCCGCGCGTAGGCGGCCCGCTCTTCGATCCCGGCCAGCGCCTGTTCCACCGCCGCCGCGCCCAGGCGGCCGAAGAGCGGGCGCTTCACGCCGTAGCGGCGGAAACGGACCTTGTCGCCATAAAGCTCCCTGAGCTTCGGGGCGATGTGGCCGATGCCGTCGATCAGCCCCACCTCCTGCGCGGCCTTCCCCAGCCAGATCTCGCCGGTGTAGAGGTCCGGCTCGTCGGCCAGCCGGTCGCCGCGCCGCGTCTTGACGTGGTCGATGAAGCTGCCGTGCATCTGGTCGAGCACGCGGCGGATGCGGGCCACGTCCTCGGGCTTTTCCGGCTCGAAGGGGTCGAGCAGGGTCTTGGACTTGCCGGCGGTGTAGATCCGCCGCTCCAACCCCTGCCGGGCGAGGAAGACATGCGCCCCGAAACTGGCAGAGATCACCCCGATCGAGCCCACGATCGAGCCGGTGTCGGCCCAGATGTCGTCGGCCGCCGCGGCGATCCAGTAGCCGCCCGAGGCCGCCACATCCTCGACGAAGGCATGCACCGGGATCTTCTTCTCGTCCGCGAGACGGCGGACGCGGGCGCCGATCAGCGAGGACTGCACCGGCGAGCCGCCGGGCGAGTTGATCTCCAGCGCCACGGCGGCGGGCCTGCGCGCGAAGGCGCGCTCGATCGCGGGCGCGATGGCGCGGTCGTTCAGCGTGGCGCGGCCGCCCGCTCCGATCATGCCGGTCATGCGGACCACCGAAACCACGGGCCGGCGCGAGAGGAAGGGCAGGCGCAATTCCATGCGCGGCATGTAGATTGCCGCCCGTGCCGGAACAAGGCACAGGCCGAATTAACCGCGCAGCGGGACGCGGGGGCAACAGTGGGCGCCACGCGCGGAGCGGCGCACCGGGCACCTGGGCTGTGTGCGCCC
>NZ_JBKHAQ010000047.1:0-21050 GCF_046542825.1 Rhodosalinus sp.
TGCAGCAGCATCCGGGGCCGTTCCGGCGCGCCCGCGGCGTCCTGCGGAAAGACCGCCTCGTAACAGATCAGCGGCAGCGCGCGGCCGAGCGGCCCGAGGTCCAGCGTGCGTGGCCCCGGGCCGGGGCTGTAGCCCACCTCTGCGCGCGCGGCGAGGCCGGTGATCCCAAGCCCCTGCCAGAAGGCGGGAAAGGGCATGTATTCGCCGAAGGGCACGAGATGGTGCTTGTCGTAGACGTCGAGCGCCGCGCCGTCCTCGCCGATCAGCACGGCGGAGTTGTAGTAGCGCCCGGCCGCATCGCTGCGCTGGATGCCCAGGACGACCGGCGCGCCGCCCGCCGCCTCGGCGATATGCGCAAGCGGCTCCTCGGCGCGCTCCAGCAGACCGGGCAGCGCGGTCTCGGGCCACAGGATCAGGTCGGGGCGCGGGCTGGCCATCGTGAAGCCGACCTGCCGCGCGTAGAAGACCGGGATATGCTCGGGATCCCACTTGTCGCGCTGCGGCGCGTTGGGCTGGATCAGGCGCACGATCTCGGCGCGCGGCTCGGGCAGCGGCTGGGCAAGGCGCAAGGCACCCCCGGCCAGCAAGGCCGCCACCGCGGCGACCAGCACCACGCCAGCGGTGATCCGCCGCCCGGAGGCCCAGAGCGCGACAGGCAGCAGCGTCAGTGCGAAGGTTGCAAGGGACAGGCCGTGCGGCCCGACCCATGCCGCCCACTGCATCGCCGGCGTGCCGATCCAGACATGCGCGGGCATCGCCCAGGGAAAGCCCGTGAAAAGATGCGCGCGCGCCAGTTCCATGAGCGCCAGTGCCGCCGCCAACCCGGCCAGACCCAGCCGGAACCGCGCCGCAGCCCAGCCGGCCAGCGCCCAGAACAGCGCAAGGCCCGTGGCCAGGAAGAAAAGCGCGAAGGGCGCCATCCAGCCGTAAAGCTCCGGCTCGACGAAGAAGGGCTCGACGATCCAGTGCAGCGCCACGCCGAAATGACCCGTGGCGAAGAGGAAGGCGGCAAGGCCCGCCGCGCGCGGCGTCGGTGCCGCCAGCCAGAGCGCGCCCAGAGCCACGAGCGCGGCAAGCGTGAGCGGCCAGAGGTCGAAGGGCGCAAGGCCCAGCGCGCCGATCCCGCCCGCGACCAGGGCGGCCCCGCCTCGCAACACGCCTGCGCGACGGGGGGCAGCAACCGCCAGGGCGCCGCCCGCGTGATCAGACATCAGCGGTTGCGGGCACCCGGACGCGCAGGCGCTTGATCCGCCGCGGATCGGCGTCCACCACCTCGAACTCGACGCCTGCGGGATGCGCCACGACCTCGCCGCGCGCGGGCACCTGGCCCGACAGCATGAACACGAGGCCGCCCAGCGTATCCACCTCGTCCGGGTCGATCTCTTCGGCCTCCGACAGGCTGAGCCCGATCACCTGCTCGAACTCCTCGACCGGGGTGCGGGCCTGGGCAAGATAGCAGCCCGGCTTTTCGCGCACCCAGAGGCTGTCCTCGTCGGTGTCGTGCTCGTCCTCGATCTCGCCGATGACCTGCTCGATCAGATCCTCGATAGTGACCAGACCGTCGACGCCGCCGTATTCGTCGATCACCAGCGCCATGTGCCGCCGCTCGGTCTGCATCTTCGTGAGCAGCACGCCGATCGGCATCGAGGGCGGGACGTAGAGCAGCGGGCGCAGCAGGCTGTCGAGATCGACATCCTGCCCGTCGCCGTTGAACCCGTGGCGCAGCGCGAAATCCTTCAGGTGCAGCATCCCGCGCGGGGTGTCGAGCGTGCCTCGATAGACCGGGAGCCGCGTCAGCCCGCTTTCGCGGAACACGCCCACCAGATCGTCGCGCCCGATGCTGTCGGGAACGGCCACGATCTCGGCCTTGGGAATCGCCACGTCCTCGACCCGCAGGCGGCGCAGATTGATGAGTCCGTGTTTCCGAGGCCGGTCCGCGGCGGTGCCGCTGGCATGGTCGTGCGCCTCCTCTGCGGTCTCGTCCGCCGCGGGGCTCAGCACGTCGAGGAGGCGCCGCCAGAGGCCGCCGTCCTGCGATTGGGGAGTGTCTTCCCGCGCGCCATGCGCCGCGCTAGAAGAGCCGTCGCTTCCGTCCATCTCTCTCGTTCCAGAACGCGGCCTTGCAACCGCACGTCATCAATATGGGTCAGTCAGACCCAGTTTGCAAAGGATCTCGACCTCAAGCCGCTCCATGAGCGCGGCATCGGCTTCGGTTTCATGATCGTAGCCGAGAAGATGCAACACCGCGTGAACGATCAGATGCGTCGCGTGGTCGGCAAGCGGTTTTCCGCCGGTTTCCGCCTCGCGCGCGCAGGTATCGTAGGCGATGGCGATATCGCCCAGTTCCGGATCGGCCGGGTCGGGGGGCGCCGGGGCCAAGCCCGACTGCGCCGCGCCCCGCTCGGCCGAGGGCCAGCTGAGCACGTTGGTCGGCGTTGGCCTGCCACGAAAGTCGGCGTTGAGCTCCGCGATGCGCGCGTCGTCGCAGCCCATCACCACGATCTCCCAGCCCTCCGGGCCGAGTCCGAGGTGTGCAAGCGTCGCCGCCGAGGCACGCGCGGACAGCCCCGGCAGATCGGCGCGCGCCCAGCGCGCGTCCTCGATCACGCAATCGACGGTCATGCGCGCGCCGCGGACGGATCAGCCCGCCGCATCGCTGTCGTAGGCCTCGATGATCGCGGCGACGAGCGGGTGACGCACCACGTCCTTCGCGGTGAAGTAGTTGAACGCGATGCCCGGCACCTTCGACAGGATGCGCTCGGCGTCGGCCAGCCCCGAGGTGATGCCGCGCGGCAGGTCCACCTGGCTGCGGTCGCCGGTGATCACCATGCGCGATCCCTCGCCCAGCCGGGTCAGGAACATCTTCATCTGCATCGAGGTGGCGTTCTGCGCCTCGTCCAGCACGACGAAGGCGTTCGACAGCGTCCGCCCCCGCATGAAGGCAAGCGGCGCGATCTCGATCGCCTTCTCCTCCATCAGGCGCGCGGCCTGCTTGCCGGGCAGGAAATCGTTCAGCGCGTCGTAGAGCGGCTGCATGTAGGGGTCGACCTTTTCGCGCATGTCGCCGGGCAGGAAGCCCAGCCGCTCGCCCGCCTCGACCGCCGGCCGCGACAGGACGATGCGGTCCACGCGGCCGGCCAGATACATCGACACGCCCACGGCGACCGCGAGATAGGTCTTGCCCGTGCCCGCAGGCCCGATCCCGAACGCAAGCTCGCTCCGGAACAGCGAGGCGACATAGGCGCGCTGCGCGTCGGTGCGCGGCTCGACCAGCTTCTTGCGCGTCTTGATCTCGACGGGGCCCGCGCCGAACATCTCCAGCTGGTCGCCCGGCGCCTGCCCGACCCGCAGTTCCCGGTCGATGTCGGCACGCTCGACGCTGCGGCCCTGTTCGAGCCGCTGGTAGAGCGATTCGAGCACGTCCACCGCCTCCTGCCGGGCGGCATCCTCGCCGATCACGGCAAGCTGGTTGCCGCGGCGCATGATCTGGACGTGAAGCTTGGCCTCTATCTCTGCGAGATGCCTGTCATGTTCGCCGCAAAGGTCGATGAGAAGGCGGTTGTCGGGGAACTCGATGAGCGCTTCGGTCAGGGTGCCTGTGCTCACGCAACTCTCCTCGCGGCGGGCTGTTGCTGGCAGCGTGCCAAGCGGCTCCGGGCAATGCAACCGGACATGCGGAAATGCCGCAGCCGCCCGGAAAGTTCCCGGGCGGCCGCGCAGGGTTCCATCGCCGGAAGGATCAGAGCAGGTCCGGGATCGGCGAGCCTTCCTTGAAGGGGCCCGTCGCCACGTTGGGCGGCGCCACGCCCGAGCAGACAGGCTTGCCGTAGCGGTCGAGCCGACGGGCAAGGTAGCCTTCCACACCGTCGTCGGCGATCCAGTTGTCGCAGCCTTGCGGATCGACCCAGATGCCCCATTCGAGTTCCGACAGGTTCTTGGCGTCGACGCCGCCGTCGCGCGACTTGTCGGGGCCGACCGAACAGGCGGCCAGGGTGGCCGCCGCGGCGGCCAGAACGGCGAGTTTGATTGTCTTCATGGCGGCCTCCCTCAGCGCACGCACAGGATTTCGACGCGGCGATTCTGCGCCATGCCCTCGGCGGTGGCGTTGGTCGCGCGCGGCTTGCGCTCGCCGTAGCCGCGCACGTCGATCACCCGCGCGCCCGTCGCGGCGGCAACGCTGGCGACCGAATTGGCGCGACGCTGCGAAAGCCGCATGTTGTATTCATCGGAGGCACGCGAGTCCGTGTGGCCCACGATGATGAAGCCGAAGGCGGTTGCCTGCTCGAAGAACTCGCGCAGCCGCTGCTTGCCGGCGTGGCTGATATGGTGGCTGTCCGTGGCAAAGAACTGGTCGGAATTCATCACCCCGCAGACGTTGATCTCACGGCATACCGGCGTCCCGTCCGGGCGCACGTTCGCCACGGCGTAACCTTCCGCGCCGTCGTCCATCACCCAGATCTCGCAGCCGTCCGGCGAGATCGAGACACCGGGTATGTAGCGTTCGCCCCGCACCACGCGCTGCTGCTGCGCCGAGATCACCGGCGCCTGGACGCGCGCCTCCTCGTCGGCCTGCGCGCCTCCGGCCACGCCCAGAACGCTTGCGAGCGTCAGTGCGGCACCGGCGGCAGCGGCACGCAGGTTTCCTGCCATTCTTGTCGCCACGGCAACTGTCCCCTTCTTTATCGAATTCCCCCAGGCCCGGGCGGGACGGCACCGCCGCCCCCCGTCGCGTCAACACACTAGCAAAGCCGCGGCATGTGTGAAGAGAAAAGGCAGGCGCACGCGCGCTAACGAGGGCCGAGGACGAGGCGGTGCCGCGCCTTGGCCCGCAGGCAGGCAGGCGAATGGGGCCGGATCATGGCGGCAGCCAGGCGCAATGGACCCTGCGCGGACCCATTGTTTCGCCTGTGGAAACAAAGCGCGCGATGATCGGGAGATTGCCCCGTCCGGTCCCATGCCCGCGTCAAGCGGACCGATAAGGGGGCCGAATCGCCACCGCACGGACTGTCCCAGCCCCGGGAGGCGGATAGATGAAGACCGTTGCGGTGGCCGCGGCTCCGACGCAGGACGCTGCGGTCGCCGATCACGAGCCGAAGATCACGCTCTCCCGGATCCATGCCGGTCCGGCCGCCTGAAAACCGGTCTCCAACGCTTCCGGATCACCACACGGCACAGACGGAAGACCCTCTGCGCCCGAGCTGCGCCGCGTCTCGGTCCCTGCTGTGGGCAATCGTGAAACGCCCCTTTCTGCAACATGTTGCAAAAGATGGGGCTGTGCATCACTCGGCCAGGACGCCCGACAGCGAGTTCGGATGGCTCTCGGTGATCCGGACCCGGGCGATGCTGCCGGCCGCGGCGCGCGGATCCTCGACATGAACCGCGTGCAGATACCCGGACTTTCCCACCATCTGGCCGGCAAAGCGCCCCGGCTTCTCGAAGAGGACCGAGACCTCGCGCCCCAGCATCGCGTCCTGGACCGCGCGCTGCTGGCGCGTGAGCAGTGCCTGCAACCGCTCCAGCCGGTCCTGCGCGGCATGGGGGTCGACCGGCGCCCGCTCGGCCGCCGGCGTGCCGGGCCGCGGCGAATACTTGAACGAGAAGGCGTAGCCGTAGTTCACCGCCTCGATCAGGTCGAGCGTGGCGCGAAAATCCTCTTCCGTCTCCTCGGGGAAGCCCACGATGAAATCGCCGGAAATCAGGATGTCGGGGCGCGCGGCACGGATGCGCTCGATCAGGCGGACGTAGCTCTCGGCGGTGTGCTTGCGGTTCATCCGCTTGAGGATTCGGTCGCTGCCCGACTGCACCGGCAGGTGCAGATAGGGCATCAGCTTGTCGCAGTCGCCGTGCGCCGCGATCAGGTCGTCGTCCATGTCGTTGGGATGCGAGGTGGTGTAGCGGATGCGCTCCAGCCCCTCGACCTCGGCCAGCGCCCGGATCAGCCGGGCCAGCGACCAGTCGCCGCCGTCCGGGCCAGCACCATGGTAGGCATTCACGTTCTGCCCCAGCAGCGTGATCTCGCGCACGCCACGATCCACCAGATCGCGCGCCTCCGCCAGCACGCGCGGCGCCGGGCGGCTCACCTCAGCACCGCGGGTATAGGGCACCACGCAAAAGGCACAGAACTTGTCGCAGCCCTCCTGCACGGTGAGAAAGGCGGTGGGGCCGCGCCGCGCTTTCGGCCGTGCCGGCAGATGGTCGAACTTGTCCTCTTCGGGATAGTCGGTCTCTACTGCCCGTCCGCCCTCGCGCAGCTTCGCCTCGAGCGCGGGCAGGCGGTGGTAGCTCTGCGGCCCGATCACCAGATCTACCATCGGCTGCCGGCGCATGATCTCCTCGCCCTCGGCCTGCGCGACGCAGCCCGCGACGCCGATCTTCAGATCGGGACGCGCGGCCTTGAGCGGCTTGAAGCGTCCAAGCTCGGAATAGACCTTTTCCGCCGCCTTCTCGCGGATATGGCAGGTGTTGAGCAGGATCATGTCCGCGTCGTCGGGGTTGTCGGTGGTGACGTAGCCCTGCGGCGCCAGCGCCTCCGCCATGCGCTCGCTGTCGTAGACGTTCATCTGACAGCCATAAGTGCGAACGTAGAGTTTGCGCGGCTCGGTCATTGCGGAGGCTCCCTTTCGGCGTGTGTCTCTAACGCGAAACGGAGCGCTCTTGCAATGTGGCGGCACTTTGCCGACCTTGCCCGCGGGCGGGACAGGCGATGCACTACACGGGACTTGACGACTTTCTGGCACGGGGGCGGGCGGCGCTGGCGCGCGGTCCGGTGGCCGTCATGCTGGCCGAAGACGCGGTGGAGGTGGACACCACCCTGCGCCACCACCAGCAGCAGGGCTTCGCGGCGCTGATCGCGCTGATGCCGCAGGACATCCCGCTGGCCCCGGACCTGATGGATGTGGTGCATCGCGTGGATTTCGATCCCTGGGCGGACGACGCGATGCAGGCGGCCGTCAACCGCCTGAACGACGCGGCCACCGGCATCTGGCTGTTCTACGGCTACAACGCAGAGTTCCTGTTCTACCCGTTCTGCGAGACGCGCACCGTGGGCGAGATGCTGGCCTTCCATGCCGAGGAGCGGCGCGATGCGATGCTCACCTATGTCGTGGACCTCTATGCCGCGGACCTAGACCGTTTCCCCAACGCCGTGTCGCTGGACCACGCGATGCTGGACCGCTCGGGCTATTACGCCCTTGCCCGGCCCGACCCGCAGAATCACAACCATCCAAAGGACCGGCAGCTCGACTTCTTCGGGGGCCTGCGCTGGCGACACGAGGAGCACGTCCCGCCCGAGCGGCGCAAGATCGACCGCATCTCGATCTTCCGCGCGAAACCGGGGCTGCGCCTGCGCGAGGATCACAGCTTTTCCGACGAGGAATACAATACCTATGCCTGCCCCTGGCACAACAACCTGACCGCTGCGGTGGTCTCCTTCCGCACCGCCAAGGCGCTCAGGACCAACCCCGGCTCGCGCTACGACATTCGGAGCTTCCGCTGGCGCAATTCGGTTCCCTTCGAATGGCACTCGCGCCAGCTCCTGGACCTGGGGCTGATGGAACCGGGGCAATGGTTCTGACCGGGGCGCCAGGATGCTCCGTCGCATGGGTATTTGTTGACCATTGAAAGGAGACGGCGCGCCAGTCTTTCAATGGTCCCCAAATACCCAATCGCGGCCCCGCGGGCTGGAGCCGCGGTCAGAGATTCTCCAGCTGCGGCATGCCCAGGACGTGGAACCCGCCGTCGACATGCACGATCTCTCCGGTCGTGCAGGCACCCGCGTCAGAGACCAGCCAGACCGCCGTGCCACCCACCGCCTCCAGCGTGGCGTTGGCGCGCAGCGGCGCATTCATCCCCGTGTGCTTGTAGGTGCGGCGCGCGCCGCCGATGGCCGCGCCCGCCAGTGTCTTCATCGGTCCCGGCGAGATCGCGTTGACGCGGATGCCCTCGGGGCCGAGGTCGTTGGCAAGGTAGCGGGTCGCCGCCTCCAGCGCGGCCTTGGCCACGCCCATCACGTTGTAGCTGGGCACCACCCTGTTCGACCCCTGGTAGGTCAGCGTGATCAGCGCGCCGCCGTTGTCCTGCATCAGCGGCTGCGCGCGGCGGGCCACGTCGATGAAGGAATAGGCCGATATGTCGAGCGAATGCTTGAAGTTGTTGCGCGTCGTGTTGATGAAGCGGCCGGTCAGTTCCGACTTCTCGGAATAGGCGATGGCGTGCACGACGAAGTCGATCGTGGGCCAGCGCGCGGCCAGCGCCGCGAAGGCCGCGTCCATCGCCGCGTCGTCGGTCACGTCGCAGTCGAGCAGGAGGTCCGACCCCACCGAGGCGGCCAGCGGTCCGACGCGCTTTCCGAACGCCTCGCCCTGGTAGGTGAAGGCAAGCTCGGCCCCGGCGGCGTGCAGGGCGCGCGCGATGCCCCAGGCGATCGAGCGATCGTTCGCGACACCCATCACGAGGCCACGCTTGCCCCCAAGCTGATCCGACATGCGCCCGCCCCTACCCCTGATACCTGCTGAGCAGCATCGAGCCGTTCGTGCCGCCGAAGCCGAAGCTGTTGGTCATGACCGTGTCGAGGCCCGCGCCGTCCACGCGCGCGGTCGCGATCTCGCCCGGCCGGATGCCGGGGTCGAGGGTCTCGACGTTGATCGAGGGCGCGATGAAATCGTGCTCCAGCATCAGGAGGCAGTAGATCGCCTCCTGCGCGCCGGTCGCCCCCTGGCTGTGGCCGGTCATCGACTTGGTGGAACTGATGGGCGGCGTGTTGCCCTCGCCCCAGATGCGGCGCACCGCCTCCACCTCGCCCACGTCGCCCACGGGCGTCGAGGTGCCGTGCGCGTTGATGTAGCCCACGCGCCGGTCCTCGGGCAGCGTGGCGAGCGCGAGGCGCATCGCCCGCTCGCCCCCCTCACCGGAAGGCGCCACCATGTCGTGCCCGTCGGAGGTGGCGCCGTAGCCCGTGACCTCGGCGTAGATCCTCGCGCCGCGCGCCTTCGCGCGCTCCAGATCCTCGAGCACGACGATCCCGCCCCCGCCCGAGATCACGAAGCCGTCGCGGTCCGCGTCGAAGGCGCGGCTGGCGCGTTCCGGCGTGTCGTTGAACTTGGCGCTCATCGCGCCCATCGCGTCGAAGAGGCACGACAGCGTCCAGTCGAGTTCTTCGCCGCCCCCCGCGAACATCAGGTCCTGCTTGCCCATCATGATCTGCTCGGCCGCGTTGCCGATGCAGTGCAGCGAGGTCGAGCAGGCCGAGGTGATCGAGTAGTTGATCCCCTTTATGTGGAAGGCGGTGGCGAGGTTCGCGCTGATCGTCGAGGACATGCACTTGGGCACCGCGAAGGGGCCGATGCGCTTCGGGCTGCCCTTGTCCAGCACGGTCTGGTGCGCCGCCAGCATGGCCGATGTCGACGGCCCGCCCGAGCCCGCGACAAGGCCGGTGCGCTCGTTGACGACGTCGGCCTCCTCAAGCCCCGCGTCGGCGATGGCCTGTTGCATCGCGATATGGGCGTAGGCGGCCCCCGGCCCCATGAAGCGCAGGGTGCGCTTGTCGACATGCTCGGTCACGTCGAGGTCGATCGCGCCGGCCACCTGGCTGCGGAAGCCGTGCGCCTTCATGTCCTTGTTGGCGGTGATGCCGGAGCGCCCCTCGCGGAGCGATTCCAGGACCTGGGCGGCGTCGGTCCCGATGGACGAGACGATGCCGAGCCCTGTGACGACAACGCGGCGCATGGGCGCTCTCCTCTGCGGCGGCTCAGCCTTCGGCGGTGGCGAGACCCACCTTCATGTCCCTGACCTCGCAGACGGTCTCTCCGTCCGCTTCCACGCGGCCGTTGGCGACCCCCATCTTCAGACGCCGCTCGATCACGCGCGTGAAATCCACGAAATAGCGCACCAGCCTGCGGTCGGGGCGGATCATGCCGGTGAGCTTCACCTCACCTGCGCCCAGCGCGAAGCCCTGCCCCTGCCAGCCGCGCCAGCCAAGGTTGAAGCCGGTAAGCTGCCAGAGCCCGTCCAGCATGAGACATCCGGGCATCACCGGATTGCCCGGGAAATGGCAGGCGAAGAACCACAGGTCGGGATGGATGTCGAGTTCGGCGATCACATGGCCCTTGCCATGCGCACCGCCGTCGCCGCTCACCTCCGTGATGCGATCCATCATCAGCATCGGGGGTTCGGGAAGCTGCGCGTTTCCGGGGCCGAAAAGCTCGCCCCGCGCGCATTGCAGCAGACCCTCCTTGTCGAAGCTGGTGGGATAGTCCGCCATCCGGGCGCGCTCCTTGGTCGTGGTCTGCTTGGTCGTGGTCTGCATGACGCGAAATCCCCTATCACCGGGCCGAAGGGTCCTGCAAGTCCGTGCGCGGTGCATGAAACGTCCCTAGACGCCTTGGGTTTCCCGTTGAAACCCGCGGCTTTCGCGCTTTATGCTATACTGCATGGAACGGAGGCGAGGGTTGATGACGCCCGGTGCGATGGATCGCGGAGCCGCTTGGCTGGACGGTGCGGGGCTGCGGCCGACGCGGCAGCGGCTGACGCTGGCGGCACTGCTGGTGGGGGACGGCCACAATCGGCACGTGACGGCGGAAAGCCTGTTCGCAGCGGTGCAGCGCAGCGGCGAGAAAGTATCGCTGGCGACGGTCTACAACACGCTGCGCGCCTTCTGCGACGCCGGACTGATGAAGGAAATCACCGTGGACGGGTCGAAGAGCTACTTCGACACCAACACCCACGATCATCCGCATTTCTTCTGGGAAGACGACAGCCGGCTCACCGACGCACCGGCCGACGAGCTCGAGATCACGCGCCTGCCCTCCGCCCCGAAAGGCGCGGAAATCACCAAGGTCGACGTGGTCATCCGCCTGCGTCGGCGCTGAGGGTCAGGTCCCGCCCGCCTGCAGCGGAGAGCTTTTGCTGGCAGCACCCCGGGAGTGGAGGTCGCGCCCCGTGCCGGTCGACCTGCGCGACGAGCCGCAGACGGGCGACTGCAGTCGGGTCTCGGTGAAGCGCGCCTCCGTAGCCGCCACGCGGTCGAGGTTCGGCGTCTTCGGATGCGTGTGGCCGTAACATCCCAGGTCGTCGAACCGCAGTTGGTGATACATGACGAAGAGTTTGGTGCGCGCCAAACGTCTCTCTCCGTTCGCGGCACCGCGATGCCGGCCGTCGCCGGGAGGATGGGCGGGATCCGGCGACCATTCTCGCCAACCGGCTTGAATCGCCGACGCGGTTCGCCGCGCGTTCGACAGGGCAGGACTGCTGGTGCCCGCGGCGAGATTCGAACTCGCACGACCTTTCGGCCTGGGGATTTTAAGTCCCCTGTGTCTACCGTTCCACCACGCGGGCCATGGGCGAGCTTAGCGCCGGCTTCCGGGCAACGAAAGTCAGAGTTCCAGGCCCCCCGGCGCGGTCAGCGACAGCACCGCCTGCGCGGCCTTGTCGGGCGCGTCGGTGCAAAGTTCCCACGCCCCCTCGTCGAGCGGCTGTGCGGTGGCCGGGGCGGGGGTGGCCTGCACCCTGTCGCAGAGCGCCGGCAGCGCCTCGGAATGATCGGGCGGCGGCCGCCAGCCGGCCAGCGCGGGGCTGGCGATCGGGGTAAGGGGATGAGCACATGCGCGGAGCCATGATCCCCGCCCTGCCCGCGCCGGATGCGCGTCAGCCGGCATCCATCGGCCCGCTCTCCTTCACCGCCTGCATCGCGACGTAGGTCGAGGTGTTGGCGACATGGGGCAGGGTCGAGATGCGCTCTGCGAGCACGGCGCGATAGGCGCGCATGTCGGGCGTGCGCACCTTGAGAAGGTAGTCGAAGCTGCCTGCGATCAGATGCGCCTCCTCGATCTCCGGCACCGCTGCGACGGCGGCGTTGAAGGCCTCGAGCGCCGCCTCGCGGGTGTCGGTGAGCTTGACCTCGACGAAGGCCACATGCTCGCGCCCCAGCCGGATGGGATCGAGGATCGCGCGGTAGCCGCGGATCACGCCCGTCTGTTCCAGCCGCTTCAGCCGGGCCTGCACCGGCGATTTTGACAAGCCGACGCGGCGGGCGAGTTCGGTCACGCTGATCCGCCCGTCGCGGGCGAGTTCGTCCAGAATCGCGCGGTCGAAACCGTCAAGGTCACCTGATGCCCGTTCGTCCTGCATTTCTTTCCAAAATCCGCCATTTCGCCCGCAAAGGCGACTCTATCAGGAAAACTGCCTGCCGTCATGCCAGTATACTCGACAATCTGACAGGAGGTGCCCCATGCCCCGCGACACAGCCGATCTGCGCACTGCCATCGACGCGGCGACCTATGCCGATGAAGACGAGGTTCTGGCCCGACTGAGCCGCGAGGCCGCCTTCGCGCCAGAGGATCGCAGGCGGATTTCGCAGGCCGCCGCCGGTCTGGTCCGCGACATCCGCGGCACCACGCGGCCCGGGCTGATGGAGGTCTTTCTCGCCGAATACGGCCTTTCGACGGACGAGGGCATCGCGCTGATGTGCCTTGCCGAGGCGCTGCTGCGCGTGCCGGACGCCGAGACCATCGACGCGCTCATCGAGGACAAGATCGCGCCATCGGACTGGGGCCGGCACATGGGACACTCGACCTCGCCGCTGGTGAACGCCTCGACCTGGGCGCTGCTGCTGACGGGCCGCGTGCTGCGCGAGGATCGGGCGCCGGGGCCGGTGGCCGCCCTGCGCGGCGCGGTCAAGCGGCTGGGCGAGCCGGTGATCCGCACCGCCGTCGGCCGCGCCATGCGCGAGATGGGGCGCCAGTTCGTGCTGGGCGAGAGCATCGAGAGCGCGATGAAACGCGCCGCCGCGCAGGAGGCCAGGGGCTACAGCTATTCCTACGACATGCTGGGCGAGGCCGCGCGCACCGACGCCGACGCGCGGCGTTACTTCGACGCCTACGCCGCCGCCATCGACGCGATCGGCACGGCGGCCACATCCGCCGACGTTCGCGACAACCCCGGCATCTCGGTCAAGCTCTCGGCGCTTTCGCCCCGCTACGAGGAGGCGCAGCGCGCCCGCGTGATGGCAGAGGTGGCGCCGCGCCTGCTGTCGCTTGCGAAACAGGCGAAGGCCGCCGGCATCGGGCTCAACGTCGATGCGGAGGAGGCAGACCGCCTGTCGCTCTCGCTCGACGTGATGGAGCGGGTTCTGTCGGATGACGCGCTCGCCGGCTGGGACGGCTTCGGCGTGGTGGTCCAGGCCTACGGCCAGCGCGCCGGCCCGGTGATCGACTGGCTGCACGATCTGGCCGAGCGGCTGGGCCGGCGCTTCATGGTGCGGCTGGTGAAGGGCGCCTACTGGGACACCGAGATCAAGCGCGCGCAGGTGGCCGGCGTGGACGGCTTCCCCGTCTTCACGGCAAAGCCCGCGACGGACGTCTCCTACCTTGCCTGCGCGCGGAAGCTCCTTGGCATGACCGACCGGCTCTATCCGCAGTTCGCCACGCACAACGCGCATACGGTGGCGGCGATCCTCGACATGGGCCAAGACCGCGACGCCTTCGAGTTCCAGCGCCTGCATGGCATGGGCGAGACGCTGCATGAGCTGGTGCGCGCGCGCGAGGGCACCCGCTGCCGCATCTACGCCCCCGTGGGCGCGCACCGCGATCTTCTGGCCTATCTGGTGCGGCGGCTGCTGGAGAACGGCGCCAACTCAAGCTTCGTCAACCAGATCGTGGACGAGGAGGTGCCGCCCGAGCAGGTGGCGCAGGATCCCTTCGTCGCACTGGCGGAGGCGCGCCCGCAGATACCCACCGGGCCGGAGATCTTCCTGCCCGAACGCGCGAACTCGAAGGGCTTCGACCTCGCGCATCCCCCGACGCTCGCCGCGATGGACCGCGCGCGCGATCCGTGGCGTGGCCACGTCTGGGAGGCGGGGCCACTGCTGGCCGTCGAGGCACAGCCCGAGCCCGTGCAGGAGATGCGCAACCCGGCCGATCCCGGCGACCTCGTGGGCCGCGTCGCCTGGGCGAGCGAGGGGGACGTGGACGCCGCGCTGGACGCGGCATCGACCTGGGACGCGCCGGCCGACGAACGGGCCGAGGTGCTGCGCCGGGTGGCCGATCTTTACGAAGAACACTACGGCGAACTCTTCGCCCTCTGCGCCCGCGAGGCGGGCAAGATGGTGCGCGATGCGGTGGCCGAACTGCGCGAGGCGGCGGATTTCCTGCGCTACTATGCCGCCCATGCGCCCGAAGGCGAACCGGTGGGCCGCTTCGCCTGCATCTCGCCGTGGAACTTCCCGCTCGCGATCTTCACCGGGCAGGTCGCCGCCGCGCTGGCCGTGGGCAACGCGGTGCTCGCCAAGCCTGCCGAGCAATCGCCGCTGATCGCCCACCGCGCCGTGCGCCTCTTCCACGAGGCGGGCGTGCCGCGCGCGGCACTGCAACTCCTGCCCGGCGCGGGGGACATGGGCGCGGCGCTGACCTCCGACCCGCGCACCGATGGCGTGGCCTTCACCGGCGGCACCGACACCGCGCGCCGCATCCGGCAGGCCATGGCCGACCACCTCGCCCCCGGCGCGCCGCTCATCGCCGAGACCGGCGGTCTGAACGCGATGATCGTGGATTCCACCGCCCTGCCCGAACAGGCCGTGCAGGCGATCGTCGATAGCGCCTTCCAGTCCGCGGGGCAGCGCTGTTCCGCCCTGCGCTGTCTCTACGTGCAGGAGGACATCGCAGAGGGTTTCACCGAGATGCTCACCGGCGCGATGGACGCGCTGGTGACGGGCGACCCCTGGGCGCTGGCGACCGACGTGAGCCCGGTGATCGACGCGGAGGCGCAGCGCGCCATCGCGGACTACATCGCCGAGGCGCGCGCCGAGGGCCGCGTGATCCATCAGCTCGAGACGCCCGGACAGGGCAGTTTCGTCGGCCCCGCGCTTCTGCGGGTCTCCGGCATCGGCGATCTTGAGCGCGAGGTCTTCGGCCCCGTGCTGCACCTCGCCACCTTCCGCGCCGAAGAGATCGACGCGGTGATCGACGCGATCAACGGCACCGGCTACGGCCTGACCTTCGGGCTGCAGACGCGGATCGACGACCGCGTGCAGCACGTCGCCGACCGCATCCGCGCCGGCAACGTCTACGTCAACCGCAACCAGATCGGCGCCATCGTGGGCAGCCAGCCCTTCGGGGGCGAGGGGCTGTCGGGCACCGGGCCGAAGGCCGGCGGGCCGCACTACCTGCCGCGCTTCACACGGGCCCAGGCGCCCCAGGCCGGGACGGGGTGGGAGAACGCCGAGGACGTGGAGGCGCTCGCCCGCCGGCTGACCGATGCCACGCCGAGGAACCCGCCGCGACGCACCGAGACGCTGCCCGGCCCCACGGGCGAATCGAACCGACTGTCCACCCTGCCCCGCCTGCCCGTGCTCTGCCTCGGTCCCGGCAAGGAGGCCGCCGCCGCGCAGGCGGAGGCGGTGCGCAGGCTGGGCGGCGTGGCGGTGGAGGCCGAGGGGCGCGTCGCCCCGGCGGCGCTGACGCGGCTGGCACCGCTGTCGCTGGCGCTCTGGTGGGGCGACGCGGAGACCGCCCGCGCGCTCGACCGCGCATTGGCCGCGCGCGAGGGGCCGCTCGTGCCGCTGGTGACCGGCCGGCCGGATCCGGCGCATGTGCTGACCGAGCGCCACCTCTGCGTGGACACCACAGCGGCGGGCGGCAATGCAGCACTGCTGGCCGGGGCAGGCTGAAGGGACCGCTCGGCGCGCCCTTGCGGCCGCTTCTCGCGTGTGACGGCGCGGCCCGGGACGTGACCGCCGCGACACGCCCGATACGCCGGGGCGACCGGGTCCGGCGCGGTCCGGCGGGCTGGCCGGTATCGGGTCCTGCGCGACGAGGGACCGCAGCGGACCGGGGCGCAGGGGACCGAGGCGCAGTCGATCGCGCCGCAGTCTATCAGGGCGCGGCGAGGCGCGCGCTTGACTGTCCGCGGGCAAGCCCACAGCTTGCCTGTCATGTTCCCGATCCGCGATCACAACCCCTCGGGGCGGACGCCCTATGTCACCTACGGCCTGATCGTGGCCAACGTGCTGATATTCCTCGGCTACAGCGGTCTCTTTGCCGATGAGCGCGCGCTCGGCTGGTTCTTTTACGACTGGGCGATGACGCCCGCGCGGCTGAGTTCGGGCGAGGCGCCGCATACCCTCGTCACGTCGATGTTCCTGCACGGCGGGCTGCTGCACCTTGCCGGCAACATGCTGTTTCTCTTCATCTTCGGCGACAACATGGAAGACGAGATGGGACATGGCGGCTTCCTTGCCTTCTACCTTGCCGCCGGAATCGGTGCGGCGCTGGCGCAGACGGTCTCGGCGCCCTTCTCGCAGGTGCCGATGGTGGGCGCCTCGGGCGCGATCGCGGGGGTGATGGGGGGCTATCTGCTGATGTTCCCGCGCGCGCGGGTCGACGTGCTGATCATCCTGGTGATCATCTTCAAGGTGCTGCCGGTGCCCGCCTGGCTGATGCTGGGCGTGTGGCTGGCCATCCAGCTCTTCAGCGGCGTGGGCGCGGACCCGGACGCGGGCGGCGTCGCCTACTGGGCGCATTCGGGGGGCTTCTTCGCCGGGCTCCTGCTGACCCTGCCGCTCTGGCTGCGGCGCGGCGGGCCGGGCTACTGGCAGCGCACCCATGGCGAGCCGCCGCACCCCGAGGCGCGCTATCGCTGGCGCGCCTCGCGCGTGCCCGCCGCCGGGCGCCGGCGCAACCGCTGAGGCGGACCGAGAGGCCGCCAAGGGGGGCTGTCTGCCCCCCTCGGCCCTGACGGACCTCACCCCCCGAGGGTATTTCCGGCAAGAGGAAGACCCCGGGCGGCCAGGCGTTCAGGCGTTGCGGATGATCGAGGCGAGGCGGTCGTAGAGCGCGCCGTTGGCGGCGATCATCTCGCCCCGCGCCAGCGCGTCCGTGCCCTCGCGGATCGGGCCCACGAGACCGCCCGCCTCGGTCACCAGAAGGCTGCCGGCGGCGAGGTCCCAGATCTGCAGTTCGCGCTCCCAGTAGCCGTCGTAGCGGCCGGCGGCGACATAGGCGAGGTCGAGCGCGGCGGCGCCCCAGCGGCGCACGCCCGCGCATTCCGGCATCAGCCGCGCGAGATCCTGCAGCGTGGCGGGCAGCGTGCGCCTGGCGCCAAAGGGCACGCCGGTGGCGAAGATCGCCTGCGCCATCTGCGCGCGGCCCGAGACGCGCATCCGCCGCGTGTCGTTCATCCAGCAGCCCTGCCCCTTCTCGGCGTGAAAGAGCTCGTCCTTGGCGGGGTCGAAGACCACCGCGGCCACGATCTGCCCCTTGTGCTCGAGCGCGATGGAGATCGCCCAGTGCGGCAGGCCGTGCAGGAAATTGGTCGTTCCGTCGAGCGGATCGACGATCCAGCGGCGGGTGGGATCGGCGCCTTCGGTCTCGGCGCCCTCTTCCTCGGCGAGCCAGCCGTAGTTGGGGCGCGCGCCCAGCAGTTCCTCCTTGAGGATGCGCTCGGCGGCGATGTCGGCGCGGCTGACGAAGTCGCCCGCACCCTTGGCGGTGACCTGCAGATTCTCGACCTCGCGGAAATCCTTGACCAGCGACCGCCCGGCGCGGCGCGCGGCCTTGATCATGATGTTGAGGTTGGCGCTGCCCTGCATGGCCCGGCTCCCGCTTGGATCAGGGCGCGCGTATACGCGCGGTGCCGGGCGATGCCAAGGGCGGGCGGCGGACGCGACGAGTCAGTCCCGGACCGCGCCCCTCGCGCCCGTGACTCGCCGGCGGCGCGACGCAGGAGCGTGGTGCCGCGCGGCCGCGGTCATCGTGCCGCAGCCCGGCGCGGTGGGCGTGCCGCAGCGGATCGCGTCGCCGGCCAGCACCGGCACGCGGTCGCCCGGGCAGAGATTGCGCTCCGCCGTGCGTAGACCGGCCGCCCGGGCGCGGGAGACCGGTCGCCCATCGAACTGTCCGCGACACGCGAGGCCGCTGCAGCCGCGGCGATCGGCGCGGCTGCTCCGCCCGGGGCGCGCATGTACTGCCGTGCTCCCCGTGGCTGACCAGTCGTCAGGCTGCGGGATGGCAGAGGTCTGCCAGTCGGTGGTTCAGCCGCGATCGGCGCGCGCCTCGGCCTGCCAGTGCTCGCCCATCGCCACGATGCAGGAGAGGCCATGCGCGTAGCGCACCACCAGCGTCCAGTCGCCGCGTGCGTCGGTCCAGACCTCCATGACCTCTTCGGGTCCGCGCAAGCCCGTGGCCGTGCGCCGTTCGCCGAACTGCTGCGAGAGCTTCGCGTGCATCCGCTCGGTCGGCTCGCAGAGCACCTCCGCGATGGGAGAGGCGGCGGTTGCCGGTCCCGCAAGACACAGCACCAGGGCCGCGGGCGCCAGGGCATGTGACAGTTGCATGAACTTTTTGTAACAGACCCCGGGGGCGCTGTCCACGCTCCGCCGTCAGCCGAAGGCGCGAAGCGCGGCCACCCCCGCCCAGGCCGAGACGGCAGTCAGCGCGGTGCCCCATGTCACGTCGGCGGCCACCATGCTCCAGTGCCAGTCGCGCAGGATCGCGTAGCTGGTGAACTCGTAGGTGCCATAGGCGGCGAAACCCAGCACCGCCCCGGCAACCAGGGCCTGCGCCGGATCGCCTGCGCGCAGCGCGGGCAGCGACACGAGGTAGAGCAACGCGCCGACATAGGCGAGGTAGAAGACCGCGGCAGCGCCCAGGCGCAGGTTCTCGGCCATGATGCCGCCGATCCGCGCCTCGAAGAGCGGCTTCATGAACAGGTTCAGCATCACCGCGTCGAGGATCAGGAATACCGCCGCGGTGACGAGGTAGAGCAGGACGATCTGCATGGGCGCCTCCTTGTCTATGGGTTTACGCGGAAGACGCCCTCGCGGATCGGTCAGCGCTTCTCGGAAAGCTTGCCGAATTCGTGGTCGAGCCGGTTGCGCATCTTGCGGGCGGCACCGCGGACCGCCGCCTCGATCGTCGTGTCGTCGTGCTGTGCGCCGAAGGGGCGCAGCCCCTCGGGACGCGCCTCGACCGAGGCGCGGATGTCCACGCCGCCCTTGTCGGCGTTGAGATCCTTCAGGTGCACCTCGACGGCGGAGAGGCGGCTCTCGAACTGGGCGAGCGCGTTGCGCACCAGCTGCTCGACCACCTCCTGAAGCCGTTCGTCGCCGTTGATGTGATTGTCGGTCCTGACTTCGATATGCATGGGTGCTCCTCGTTTCGATCACCGTCCCGCGCCCGTACGGCTGTGACATCGCGCACGGTCGATCTTCCGCCCTCCAGATGGCCCATCCGCGCGGCGCGCTCCCTGACATGGATCAAGGCCCGTTGCGCGTCGCGATGCAAGGGTCGTCTCCGGAAATGCCTGTCAGACCGGAGACGTTCCATGTTCAAGCTGGCCCTTGTCCTGCACATCTTCATCGGCGCGACGCTCGCCGGCAGCGCGGTGATCGCGGTGCTGGTGGCGGGCTACGGCACGCTGTGGCCGATCGTGATCGCGGCGCTTGTCGGGTTCGTCGGCGGCTTCCCGGTCAGCTGGATCATCGCGCGCCAGCTTTACGAGGAGGGCTGACGCGCGTGCGGGTGGTGATCCTGACAGGGGCGGGGATCAGCGCGGAGTCGGGGCTGGGCACCTTTCGCGACGAGGACGGCCTCTGGACGCGCTACCCGCTCGAGGAGGTGGCGACGCCGCAGGGCTGGGCGCGCGACCCGGCCCGGGTGCTGGAATTCTACAACGCGCGGCGCGCGCAGGCCGCGGCCGCGCGGCCCAACGCCGCCCATGCCGCGCTCGCGCGGCTCGAGGCCGGGCTTGACGGTCAGGTGCTGATCGTCACGCAGAACGTGGACGCGCTGCACGAGGCGGCGGGCGCGCGCAACGTGATCCACATGCACGGGCGGCTGGACGGCGCGCTCTGCGCGATCTGCGATCACCGCTGGCCCGCGCCCGGGACGATGGCGCCGGCCGATCCCTGCCCTTCCTGCGGCGCGCCGGCCACGCGGCCCGATGTCGTGTGGTTCGGCGAGATGCCCTACCGGATGGACGAGATCCTGATGGCGCTGGGGCAAGCCGACCTCTTTGTCTCGATCGGCACCTCCGGAGAGGTCTATCCGGCCGCGGGCTTCGTCGAGGAAGCGGCGGCGCAGGGCGTGCGCACCCTGGAACTCAATCTGGAGGCCTCGCGGGGCAGCCGGCTCTTCGACGAGGCCCGGCAGGGGCCGGCGACCCGGATCGTGCCGGAATGGGTCGCGGAGATGCTGGCCCTCTGAAACGGGCAGACATGCCGCGTCGCGCTTTCCAGCCCCCGCGCTTCATGCGAAGAAAGCCCATCTGCACGGCGGACAGAGCTCATCGCGCCCGTGCGGGCGCTCTTCGCGAAGAGGGACCGGCAGGGACCGATGAGCGCACCGGCGCGCGACGCGGCACAGGGGGTGCGGCTCGATGGACGGCTCGGACAAGGGGGCGACAGGAAGGCTGACGCTGGCCGAAGAGGCGGGCGGCACGCGCGCCGTGCTGGAGGGGGTGCTCGGGCTGCACGATCTGCCGCAGGTCGAGACAAGGCTTGCCGGCATCGCGGCGCGCGGCGCGGCGACCTTCGACCTCGCCGGGGCGCAGCGCATCGACACCAGCATCGCCTGGGCGCTGCTGCGCACGCAGCGGCGGCTTGAGGCCGGCGGTGCGGAGGTGCGCATCGAGGGGGCTGAGGGCGTGGTCGCGCAGATCCTCGACACCGTGCGCGATGGCCTGCCCGAGCCACAGGAGGAACCCGCGCCGCCACGCGGCCTGACCGCTGCGCTCGCCCGGCTGGGCGAGACCGTGGCAGGCGGCGGCAAGGAGTTCCTGGGCTTTCTCGGCGTGCTCGGCCTCTTCGTCGCGCGGCTCTTCGGCGCCTTCGCCCGCCCGCGCGAGTTCCGGCTGACCGCGCTTCTGCATCACTGCGAGGCGGTCGGGCTTCAGGCGGTGCCCATCGTGGCGCTGATGGCCTTCCTGATCGGCGTGGTGCTGGCCTTCCAGGGGGCCGCGCAACTGCAGCAGTTCGGCGCCGAGGTCTTCGTCGTCGACCTGATCGCCATCTCGATCCTGCGCGAGCTGGGCATCCTGCTGACCGCGATCATCGTCGCGGGGCG
>NZ_JBKHAQ010000170.1:0-3949 GCF_046542825.1 Rhodosalinus sp.
AAGAGCCGCTCGGGGCGGCGCGGCTCCCTTTCGCCGAGACCGTTGATCGCGCTGCCGGACACATGGGTCGCCGCGCCAGCGTCTCGGGGTGCGGCACGGGTGCTGGCGCGGCACCGGCAGGCCCGTTCGGCGTGGCATCCATGCTACCGTTGAACGGCCAGATTGCAAATCGCGGGCGCCGCCCCCGGCGCCGCTTCCGCTTGTGCGTGCCCCAACATATAGTATCTCAGCGACCGCGCCGCAGAGCGCGGCAGGGGAAGGGCCAGACCGATGGCACACATCATCGTGGTGGGGAACGAAAAGGGCGGCGCGGGGAAATCAACCGTGTCGATGCATCTGGCAACGGCATTGGCACGAATGGGCCACCGCGTCGGCGCGCTGGACCTCGACCTGCGGCAGAAAAGCCTTGGGCGCTACGCCGCCAATCGCGCGAAATTCCTGGAGACGGAAGGGCTGGAGCTGCCCGGACCGCGCTACCGCGACCTGCCCGACGTCGATGCCGCGAGCCTCGCGCCCGGCGAGAATGTCTTCGATCATCGCCTGTCGGTCGCGGTAACCGAGATGGAGCCGGATGCGGACTTCATCGTGATCGACTGCCCGGGGTCGCACACCCGCCTGAGCCAGGTCGCCCATTCGCTGGCCGACACGCTGGTCACGCCACTCAACGACAGCTTCGTGGACTTCGACCTGCTGGCCCGGATCGACAACGACGGGGAACGCATCCTGGGCCCTTCGGTCTATTCCGAGATGGTCTGGAACGCCCGGCAGCTGCGCGCGCAGGCGGGACTTCGACCCGTCGACTGGGTCGTGCTGCGCAACCGTCTGGGCGCGCAGGCCATGGTCAACAAGCTCAAGATGGAGCGCGCGCTGGAGCGGCTGGCAAAGCGCATCGGGTTCCGCATCGTGCCGGGCTTTCACGAAAGGGTCGTGTTCCGCGAGCTGTTCCCGCGCGGTCTGACCCTGCTCGACCTCAAGGATGTGGGGGTCAAGCAGCTCAACCTCTCGAACATCGCCGCGCGTCAGGAGTTGCGCGAGTTGCTGCGGGCGTTGCAGCTTCCGGGTGTCACCGTAGACCTGTAAGTCTAACTTGACAGTTTTGATGTAAATTTGGCTGGACATTCGTTCGCGTCGGGCCATACTGGGGCGACTGCCCGCGCTGCGCCCCGGCCTCCGGCGCTGCGGCCCGTGCTACAAGCGGCGGCATCGGCTGCGCAACGGTGTCGCGACAAGGGAGAATGAGGATGCCCAGCGATGCGCGCGGCATGGTCCGTCGCCTCAGCTATCGCAGCGAGGCGACACGCACGCTCGATGCCGGGGAGATCGGCGCGCTGGCGCAGTCCGCCGCGGCGCGCAATGCCGAACGCAGCATCACCGGCGCCCTGATCTCCAACGGCACGATGTACCGCCAGTGGATCGAAGGGCCGGGCGAGGTGATAGAGGCGCTGCTCGACGCGCTGCGGCGCGACCCGCGCCATGACGCGCTCACCGTGACCGAGGACGCCCGCGAGAACGAGCGCGCCTTCGCCGGCTGGCACATGCAGCTTTTCCAGTCCGTGGGTGACGAGGCGCTCGCCCCCGAGGCGATCCTTCTGGGCCGCATGGCGCCCAGTCTGGTGATGGAGGATTGGGGTGCCCAGCTCTCCGGTCTCGGGCGCGCGGGACTCGTCCGGAAACGCACGCCCGAGCTTTCTGCCGCGCAGGCCGACGCGATCGCCGCCGCCCTGGTCGTGCCGGAAGACGACGGGGCCCTGGCACGCGTGATGCGCCCCTTCCTCGCCACCGCGATGAGTCGCGCCGTCTGCTACGAGCGGGTCGCCCGCGCGCTCGGCGACGGCTGGATGGCCGACCGCTGGGGCATGGCGGAGATCACCCTGGCGCTGGGGCGGTTCCAGATGCTGTTGTGGAACGCGCGCATGACGGCCGATCCGGTGCGCCCGATGGCGCATGCCATCGTCGCGAATCAGCCCGGCAATCCGCATTTCCTTGGCGCTGTGCTGAAGGCCGACGTGCTGCGCGCCTCGGGCTGGGCCGTGAGCCTGTTGCTCGAGGGCGGCGCGACCGAGATCGAGGGCGCGGCGCGCCACAATCCCGGCGCACCGCTGCTGCTGGCGGGCAGCCGCCTGCTGGCCGGCATCTCGGAAGGTCCCTTGCAGGAACTGTCCGAGCGGTTCCATGCCGCCCTGCCCGGCACGCCCTTGCTGATCGGCCATCGCGGCGCCGGACCGCTGGCCTTTACCGCAGACCGGTTGCGGCGGGCGGTCGCCGCCACGCTGCGCCCGGGCACGAACTGGGTCCCGCAGCGCGGCGCGACAGGGGCCATGCCGCTCTACTGACCGAAGCCGCTGACTGCGGCCGCCGGCTCAGGCCGCGCCGCGCCCGTCCAGCGGCCGGGCGAGCCGGCGGAGCATCTGCCGCAGGAGCGCGGCCTCCTGCGCCGAGAAGCCGTCGAGCAGCGCCGCGTCATACTCCCGCGCGACGGCGCGCAGGTCGCGGTAGGCGGCCTCGCCCTGCTTCGTCAGGCGCAGTGCCTCGCGCCGCCGGTCGGCGGTGTCGCGGGTGCGGGTCAGGAAGCGGCGCTCCTCCATCCGCGCCACCGCGCGGCTGACCTTGGTCTTGTGGATGCGGGCGCGAGCCGCGATCTCGCCGGCCGTCAACTCGCCGTAGATGCCGAGGTGAAAGAGCACCCGCCACTCCGTGCGCAGCATCCCGTAGCGCCGCTTGTAGACCTGCTGAAAGGCGAGGCTCGATTCCTCGGCCGCCTGGTTCAGCAGGTAGGGCAGGAATTCCTGCAGGTCGAAGTCGTCTTTTTCGGGCAACCCGATCGCCTCCTCCCTTGTTGGTTACAAAATCAACTGTTAACAGCGCAACCAAATTCGGGAGAAGGAGCGCGAGCCATGAACCGTCAGACCGGACCCTCCGGGCTTCTCACCGCCGCCACCCCTGTCGGCACGCACGAAGGCTACATGCCCGGCTTCGGCAACGACTTCGAGACAGAGGCCTTGCCCGGCGCGCTGCCGCAGGGGATGAACAGCCCCCAGAAATGCAACTACGGCCTCTACGGCGAGCAGCTGTCGGGCACCGCCTTCACGGCGCATCCGCCCGAGCGCACCTGGACCTACCGCATCCGCCCCTCGGTCAAGCACTCGGCGCGCTACAGGAAGATCGAGCTGCCCTACTGGCAATCCGCGCCGAACGTGGACCCGGACGTGATCAGCCTGGGCCAGTATCGCTGGGACCCGGTGCCGCATACCGACGAAAGGCTCACCTGGCTCACGGGCATGCGGACCATGACCACCGCGGGCGACGTGAACACGCAGGTGGGCATGGCAAGCCACATCTACCTCGTCACCGAGTCGATGGTGGACGAATATTTCTACTCGGCCGACTCGGAGCTTCTGGTCGTGCCGCAGGAGGGGCGGCTGCGCTTCGCCACCGAGCTTGGCGTCATCGACCTGCGCCCGCAGGAGATCGCGATCATCCCCCGCGGCCTCGTCTATCGGGTCGAGGTGCTGGAGGGGCCGGCACGCGGCTTCGTCTGCGAGAACTACGGGCAGAAGTTCGAATTGCCTGCGCGCGGACCCATCGGGGCGAACGCGCTGGCGAACCCGCGCGACTTCAAGGCGCCGGTCGCGGCCTTCGAGGACCGCGAGGCGCCCTCGACCCTCACGATCAAGTGGTGCGGGCAGTTCCACGTGACGGAAATCGGGCAGAGCCCGCTCGACGTGGTGGCATGGCACGGCAACTACGCGCCCTACAAGTACGACCTGACCGCCTACTGCCCGGTCGGCGCGATCCTCTTCGACCACCCGGACCCGTCGATCTTCACCGTGCTGACCGCGCCCTCGGGCGTGCCTGGCACCGCGAACATCGACTTCGTGCTCTTCCGCGAACGCTGGATGGTGGCCGAGAACACCTTCCGCCCGCCGTGGTATCACAAGAACATCATGTC
>NZ_JBKHAQ010000171.1:0-3918 GCF_046542825.1 Rhodosalinus sp.
TGGCAATTATGCTTTACGGACCGATAACGGTGGTACCTCACCGGGACAAAGCCACACCTTTACACGTTCGTCGATCCTGTTTCGGCCCCATGATCCCGCCAACGCCGGGGTATTGGTGGAGCCGCCGGGTACCGCCCCCGGGTCCGATCCGCTTATTACGTGCGCGTTTATGTCCATAGTCGCCGAAGCGACAGCGCCAATATCGACCCCGCCGCGCAGGATTTCAAGGGGCTTGCGCCCCGGCGGGCGGTGGACATCTGGACAAAAAGCCGCGAATTCTTCGAACCTGAGGGAGGAGTGCGATGCTGGCAGACCGCATCCGCGCGATGGGCGCCCCGCACTGGATCGGGCTTTATGCCGCGATCCTTGCGGCCTGGGCCGTGCTCTGGGCGATGGCGGCGGCCTCGGCCCCGGGCGGGCTTGCCGATATCTACGGCGCCGCGTTCTGGGAGGCGCTTTGCGCGCCTGCGGCGGATGCCGCGGGACTCGGGCGGCTCTGGGCGATGTGGGCGCTGATGGGGGCGGCGATGATGGCGCCCACCGCGCTGCCTGCCTTCGCCACCTACGAGGATCTGGGCCATGCCGCGCCAACCCGGTTCTGGGCGCTGGCGGGTGGATACCTTGCCGTCTGGGCCGGGTTCGCCGCGTTCGCGGCGCTCGCCCAGACGGGGCTGTGGCAGGTTGGGCTGCTCGACCCCCTGGGGGCAAGCACCTCTGCCGCGCTCACGGGCGTGCTGCTCGCACTCGCCGGCCTCTACCAGTTCAGCCCGCTCAAGGAAGCCTGCCTGTCGCGCTGCCGCGCGCCGCTCACCTTCTTCATGGCGCACTGGAACGACGGCCCGTGGCGCATGGGGCTCAGGCTGGGCGCGGTCTGCCTGGGGTGCTGCTGGGCGCTGATGGCGCTGGCCTTCGTGGGCGGCACGATGAACCTTGGCTTCATGGCGCTTGGCATGATGCTCATGGCGCTGGAGAAACTGCCCATGGGCCGCGTGCTGACCCGCCCGTTGGGCGCCCTGTTGCTCGCCGCCGCGGCGCTCGTCGCAGCGGGCGTCATCTGACCGGAGGAGACCGCATGTCCGACCGCATCGCCGTTGCAACCCGCATCGACAACCGCCACCCGGCCGCGCCCCGGCGCGAGGCGCCGCGCACCCCCTGGGCGATCCGGGGCGAGTTGATCCTGAACTGCAACTGCACGGTCTTCTGCCCTTGCGTCGTCAGCCTGGGCCAGCATCCGCCCACCGAGGGCGTCTGTCAGGCCTGGGCCGGCGTGCGGATCGACGAGGGGCATTACGGCGACGAGGATCTGTCGGGCCTCAACGTCGGCCTGCTGCTGGAGATCCCGGGCCGGATGGCGCGGGGCAACTGGACCGCCGCCGCCTTCATAGACGACCGCGCGAGCCACGCGGGTTTCGAGGCGTTGGTGCGCATCTTCTCGGGGCAGGCGAAGGGAACCACCGGCCTTTTCTCCGTGCTGGTGAGCGAGTTCCTGGGCGCCGAGCGCGCGCCGGTCATCTTCGAGACGGAGGGGAAATCCCGCCGCCTGATGGTCGGCAAGAAGATACAGGGCGCGGTCGAGCCGGTGCAGGGCGCCGACCCCGAGCGCGAGATCGTGGTCAGCAACACCCAATACTGGATGGGGCCGGACATCACGGTGGCGACGGCGACGCAGGGGCGGGTGCGCGCCTTTGGCCGGGTCTGGGACTTCGACGGGCGCAGCGCCGAGATCTGCCAGATCGACTGGCACGGCCCGTGATGATCGGGCCTGACTTTTGCCGCACGATGGCGCGCCGCGCGGCCTGGCCGAACCAATGGCTGCGCGAGCGGATCGAGGCACCGGCCGCAAGGGAGGCCCTGGGCGCCCGCGGCGCCTTTTTCGGGGCGCTGCCGGCGATGGCCGAGCCTCTGCCCCGGGCAACCGGGTGTCGCCTGCGCGGCTCGAGGGCGCAGGGGGCCGGGCAGGTCGTGGCCGCGTGCCCCTCTGCGCCGGCCCCGAGGCTCGGGGCGCGGCGGCGCGTGACGAGACGTAGGCTGAAACCATCGCCCGGGCCGACGGGCTTTCGCAGGACGATGTCGAGCGCGCGTTGGTCCGGCGCCCCCCCTGCGCTCTGCATCGTTCGCATTTTCAACCACGCGCCCCGGCACCGCGGCCAGATGCACGCCATGCTCACCGCCGCGGGGGTGGACACAGGGGATACCGACCTGTTCCTGATGCCGCAGGCATGGCGGCATCGTTGAAGGCGCGGGGCGCACCGATCCCCGGCAAGGCGAGAAAGGGAGACGAGATGTTCAACGCACTGGTGGTGGAAAGGGACGACGAGAGCGGCAAGACCTCTGCCGCGGTCCGGCAGATCGGCGAGGACGACCTGCCGCAGGCCGAGGTCACGGTTGCGGTGGAGCACTCCACGCTCAACTACAAGGACGGGCTCTGCATCGGGCCGGGCGGCGGCCTGGTGCGGCATTACCCGCATGTGCCGGGGATCGACTTCGCCGGCACGGTGGAATCCTCCGATGACGACCGCTGGAAGCCGGGGGACAAGGTGATCCTGACCGGCTGGCGCGTGGGCGAGGCGCATTGGGGCGGCTACGCGCAGAAGGCCCGCGTCAAGCCCGAGTGGCTGGTGCCGCTGCCCGAGGGGATGACCACACGCCAGGCGATGGCGGTCGGCACCGCCGGGCTGACCGCGATGCTCGCCGTGCAGGCGCTGGAGGATCACGGGCTGGCCGATCATCACGGCCCCGTTCTGGTCACAGGCGCCGCGGGCGGCGTGGGGTCGGTGGCAACCGCGCTGCTGGCGCGCGCAGGCCGCGAGGTGGCCGCGGTCACGGGGCGGCCCGAACAGGCCGACTACCTCAAGTCGCTGGGCGCGACCGAGATCGTGGCTCGCGAGGAGCTGACCGAAGTCACGAAGAAGCCGCTGGAGTCCGAACGCTGGGCGGGCTGCGTGGACGCGGTGGCGGGCGCGATGCTGGGCCGGGTGCTCAAGCAGATGAAATACGGCACCTCGGTCGCCGCGGTGGGGCTTGCCGGCGGCGCCGCGATCGAGGGCGCGCTGATCACCCCCTTCATCCTGCGCGGCGTCAACCTGCTGGGGATCGACTCGGTCATGCAGCCCTACGCCAACCGGGTGCGCGCCTGGGAGCGGATCGCGCGCGATCTGCCGATGGAAACGCTGGAGGCGATGGTGCAGGACGCAACGCTTTCCGATCTGCCGCAACTGGGCGCCGATATCCTGAAGGGCCGGGTGCGCGGCCGGGTGGTCGTGGACGTGAACGCCTGAGCCGGCGCGGGAACCGCGGGCCGCTGTCCCGCGTTTCCTTGTTGCGGGATAGGTGCGCGGATCGTTTGCAATCCGCCTCCCCCGGGGTCTAGGCTGTCCGGCACAACCGAAGCGCCGCGCGCGACAACGCGGCGCGTCCCGGTGCGGTCGTCCCTTGGGCGATCGGTCGCGCGGCGTGCCGCGGGGGTTTCCCCCTGCGGGAGCGGTGCGAGACAGGAGGGACACGCGTGTTCAGCAAAATCATGACGCCGGTCGATCTGGCCCATGTCGGGACGCTTGAGCGGACGCTGCAGTGCACGGCCGACCTTGCCGCGCACTACAGGGCACCGGTGGTCTTCGTCGGGGTGACGGCCGGCACGCCGGGTTCGGTGGCGCATACGCCGCAGGAATTCGCGAAAAAGCTCGACGCCTTTGCCAGGGAGCAGGGCGAGAAGCACGGATACGAGGCCTCGGGCCACGCGATGACCAGCAAGGATCCGGCGATCGACCTCGATCCCACGCTGCTCAAGGCCGTGGAGGAAACCGGCGCCGATCTGGTGGTGATGGCGACCCATCCGCCCAACTTCAGAGATTACATCTGGCCGTCGAACGGCGGCTATGTGGCGGAGCACGCGAAGGTCTCCGTCCTGCTCGTCCGCTA
>NZ_JBKHAQ010000172.1:0-3812 GCF_046542825.1 Rhodosalinus sp.
CAGGACAACATCGAGGGCAGGGTCGGCCCGTTCGGCTTCGACATCCACAACCCGGTCTTCGTGATCTCGGGCCTGGTCGTCGTGGCCTTCGTGGCCTACGCGCTGATCGCGCCGCAGCAGGCGTCCGACTTCTTCGGCTGGCTGCGGCCGGCGCTGACATCGAGCTTCGACTGGTTCTTCCTGCTGTCGGCGAACGTCTTCGTGCTGTTCTGCCTGTTCCTGATCGTGTCGCCCTGGGGCTCCGTGCGGCTGGGGGGCGCGGAGGCCACACCGGATTACGGCTATCTCGGCTGGTTCGCGATGCTCTTCGCCGCCGGCATGGGCATCGGGCTGATGTTCTTCGGCGTGCTCGAACCCGCCTATTACTTCGCCACGCCCTGGGGCGACGCGCCGCTGGGCACGGTCCGGCCCTTCACCGAGGACGGTGCGCTGATCGAGGCCAACGTGGAAGAGGCGCGGCGCATGGCGCTGGCGGCCACCTCCTATCACTGGGCGCTGCACCCCTGGGCGATCTACGCGGTGGTGGCGCTGGCGCTTGCGCTCTTCAGCTACAACAAGGGCCTGCCGCTCTCGATCCGCTCGGCCTTCTACCCGATCCTGGGCGAGCGCGTCTGGGGCTGGTGGGGTCACCTGATCGACACGCTGGCGGTCTTCGCCACGCTCTTCGGCCTCGCCACGTCGCTGGGGATCGGGGCACAACAGGCCAACGCGGGCCTCAGCTACATCTACGGGCTGCCGGAGAACATCACCATGCAGGTGATCCTGATCGTCGCGATCACGGCCATCGCCCTCATCTCGGTGCTGCGCGGTCTCGACGGCGGGGTGAAGGTGCTGTCCGAGATCAACATGGTGATCGCGCTTCTGCTGCTTCTGTTCGTGCTCTTCGCCGCCGGCGCGGGAACGATCCTGACCGAGTTCGTCGCGGGCCTGGGATCCTACGCGCGGGAGATCGTGCCGCTGTCGAACCCCTTCGGGCGCGAGGACACGGGCTACATGCACGGCTGGACGGCCTTCTACTGGGCGTGGTGGATCAGCTGGTCGCCCTTCGTGGGCATGTTCATCGCGCGCGTCAGCCGCGGCCGCACGGTGCGCGAGTTCCTCGTCTGCGTGCTGATCATCCCCAGCCTCGTCTGCATCCTGTGGATGGCCGTCTTCGGCGGATCGGCGATCAGCGACATGATCGCCAATCCCGAAACCTCGGCGGTCACGGCGAACGTGATCACCGAGTACAACGACTCCGTGGCGCTCTTCGCGATGCTGGAAGGCCTGCCGCTGGCGTCGATCACCTCGACCATCGGCATCATCCTCGTGATCGTGTTCTTCGTGACTTCCTCGGACTCGGGCAGCCTCGTGATCGACACGATCACCGCGGGCGGCAAGGTGGACGCGCCGGTCACGCAGCGGGTATTCTGGTGCACCTTCGAGGGGCTGGTGGCCATCGCGCTGCTGGTCGGCGGGGGCCTCACCGCGCTGCAGGCGATGGTGATTTCCACCGGCCTGCCCTTCACGATCATCCTGCTGCTGATCTGCATGGCGATCGTGAAGGGGCTGATCGCGGAGAAGCGCGGCTGACCGGCTGCAGGGCCTGCGCGCCCCGCGCCCCGCTCTCCGGCCGTCGATGCGACGGCCGGAGTCTCTTCCTCCGGTCACGCACCATGGGGCGGCGCACAGGCCGCCCTCTTCCGCCCCGGAACGCGCCGTGCGATGGTCCGCGCCATGACAGCGATACATTCCCCCGACGGCACCCCGGCCAGCCGCTTCGCCTTCGGCGCGATGCAGTTCGGCGGCAAGGCGGACGAGGCGGCCTCTGCGGCGATGTTCGAGGCCGCGCTCGCCGCCGGCATCACCCATTTCGACAGCGCCTTTCTCTACACCGACGGGCGCGCGGACGAGATCCTTGGGCGGCTCGCAGCCCCGCGGCGCGACGGGCTGACCATCGCGACCAAGGTGGGCTACCGACCGGGCAGCGGACCGGAGACATTGCAGCAGGAATTCGACACCACGCGCCGGCGGCTTGGCATGGAGCGGGTCGAGATCCTCTATCTCCACCGCTGGGATCCGCAGACGGAACCGGAGCGCCGGATGGACTGGCTGGCAGAGACGCAGGCCGCGGGCGGCTTCGACCATATCGGCCTGTCGAACTTCGCCGCCTGGCAGGTGATGAAGGCGCAGGGCCTGGCCGCGGAACGCGGCACGCGGATCGCCGTGATCCAGCCGATGTACAACCTGGTCAAGCGGCAGGCAGAGGTCGAACTGCTGCCGATGTGCATGGCAGAGGACATCCTGCCTGTCCCCTATTCGCCGCTGGGCGGCGGGCTGCTGACGGGCAAGTATTCCCGTGACGGGGCCGCCGGGCGGCTGAAGGAACAGGAAAACTACGCCCGCCGCTACGGCGCGGCCTGGATGCACGAGGCCGCGCAGGGCCTTGCCGGGATCGCGGACGAACTGGGCACGCATCCCGCCACGCTCGCCGTCGCCTGGGTCGCATCGCATCCCGCGCACCCCGTGCCGATCCTCTCCGCGCGCTCGGCGGAACAGCTTGCCCCCTCGCTCCAGGGGATCGCCTATCCGATGGACGAGGGCTTGCGCGCGCGGCTCTCCGCCCTCGCGCCCGCGCCGCCGCCCGCGACCGACCGGCTGGAGGAACAGGCATGACACGCCGCCTGAACCTGCCCGACAGCGCCTCGGTCGCGCGCCCCGGCGAGGGCGGCAAGCTCTTCGCGCCCTCGGCCGAGCGCAACGCGGGCCCGATCTGCGACCTGGTCGAGCGGTATGGCCCGCCGCGGGGCCGCGCGCTGGAACTTGCCTCCGGCACGGGACAGCACGCGGTCGCACTGGCGCGCCGCATGCCGGAGCTCGACTGGCAGCCCAGCGAAATCGACGAGGGACGCCGCGCCTCGATCCGCGCCTGGGGCGCGGAGGCGGGCCTGCCCAACCTGCGCGCGCCCCTGGCCCTCGACGCGGCCAGGCCGGGATGGGCCGCGGCGCACGGCCCTGCCGACCTGATCCTGCTGGTCAACCTGCTGCATCTGATCACGGAGGCGGAGGCACGCACCATCGTGGCAGAGACCGGCCGCGCGCTGGCGCCGGGTGGCATCTTCATCCTCTACGGGCCGTTCATGCGGGCGGGCGAGCTGACCTCCGAGGGCGACGCGCGTTTTCACGAGAGCCTGAAAACGCAGGACCCCGAGATCGGCTACAAGGACGATTTCGACGTGATCGACTGGATGATGGCGGCGGGGCTGGACCTGGCCCATGCCATCGAGATGCCGGCGAACAACCTTTCCCTCATCGCGCGGCGCTGAATCTGATCCGGATCAAGGCGGGCGCGGGTGACCCGTGATCTGCCGGCCGGGCAAGAACAGACCGAGGGACGGGAAAGACAGATGGACTGGACGGACAAGCTCGACACCACGCGAGATCAGTTGCGCGCGCTCAACCGCGCGATCCCCGAAACCGCACGCGCCTTCGGCGGGTTGGGCAAGACGGTGAAAGAGGGCGGACCGCTCGATTTCAAGACCAAGGAGTTCGTGGCGCTGGGTATCGCGGTGGCCACCAAATGCGACGCCTGCATCGCGCTGCATGTGGAGACGCTGGTCAAGTGCGGCGCCAGCCGCGAGGAAGTCGCCGACGCGCTGGGCATGACGATCCAGATGGGTGGCGGACCGTCGATGATGTATGCCGCAAAGGCGCTGGAGTGCTTCGACCAGCTGAGCGGCTGAGCCGTCCCCGCCGCCAGACGGCGCCGCCTGCGGCGGCACGCCTTCACGTGGCGCGGCCCAAGGCCGCGCGGTGCCTCCGGCGGGGATATT
>NZ_JBKHAQ010000048.1:0-19895 GCF_046542825.1 Rhodosalinus sp.
GCGTGCTGCGCCCTCTCGACCTGATCGAGCCCTACCGGCTGGAGATGGGCAGCCGCCTGCACACGCCGCGCGGCAGGACGCTTTATGACTGGTGGGGCGACCGGATCGCGCGGGCGCTGAACGATGCGGCGGCCGAGTCGGGCGCCACGGTTCTGGTGAACTGCGCCAGCCAGGAATATTTCGGCGCGGTGGACATGGAGGCGCTGGCGCTGCGGGTGGTCACGCCCGTGTTCATGGAGGTGAAGGCCGGCAAGCCGCAGGTTGTCAGCTTCTACGCCAAGCAGGCGCGCGGCGCGATGGCGCGATTCGTGCTGGAGCGGCGGCTGGAGGAACCCGGGGACCTCGCCGGCTTCGACACGGGCGGCTACCGCTTCGAGCCCGAGATGTCCGAACCCGACCGGCCCGTGTTCCTGCGCGGCGAGGCCTGACGACAGGGGCGGCACCAGGCGCGTGCCGGGCCGCGCAGACGCGCGGGGACGTGTCGCTGCCGGCCTGCGGAGGCCCGCAGGTCCGCATCCCGGCAGATCGCCTATTCCGGGTCGGACGGGTCCGGCGGTCGCGTGCCCGGCGGGCGGTGCGCGCGGATCGTCTCGGCCAGCGCCGCCTTGCGCACGGGCTTCGAGATGTAGTGGTCGATCCCGTCGGCAAGGATCGCCTGGCAATCGCCCTCCATCGCGTGCGCGGTGACCGCCACGATGGGCACGCGCCCCCCCCGCACCGCCTCCTGACGGCGGATCTCGCGCGCGGCGGCTCGCCCGTCCATCTTCGGCATCGAGATGTCCATGAAGATCAGGTCGGGCGGCCCGGCCGCCCACGCCGCGACGGCCTCGAGCCCGTTGGCTGCAAAGGCGAGGTCGATATCGAGCCCCTGCACCATCTTGCCGAAGACAAGCTGGTTTGTCCGGTTGTCCTCTGCCAGCAGCACGCGCATCTGCCGGACTTCCGCGGGCGGAGCCTCCGCCTGCGGAGGCCCGTCGCCGGGGGCCTCCGTCTGCACGCCGCCCAGCGCGTGCAGCCGCCGCAGCAGTTCCTGCCGCGGCACGGGCTTCTGCAGGATCGCCTGAAGCAGCCCGTTTTCCAGCCCCGCCTCGACGAAAGCCGGGTTGGAACTGAGCAGCAGGATCGGCATCGCCCGTCCCCCGGACCTGAGTTGGCGGGCGAAGGCGACGCCATCGGTTCCCGGCATAAGATGGTCGGTCAGCACCACGTCGGGCGGGGGGTCCATCAGCGTCATGGCAACCTCTGCACTGTCGGCACAGCGCACCTCCATCCCCAGCGCGGCAAGCTGTTTCTGCAGGATCTCGCGGTTCGCCGGGTGGTCGTCCACGACCAGCGCGGTGCGCATCGCGGGCGGTCCCATCGGCGCTTCCGGCAACGGCTCTGCCGCAGGTAGCGGCACGCGGAAGCCGAAGCATGCGCCGGCGCCCTCTTCGCTCTCGACCCAGATCTGCCCACCCATGAGGTCGATCAGCCGCCGGGTGATGGCAAGCCCCAGGCCGGTGCCTTCGAACGAGCGATTGCACGCGTCTTCGACCTGATTGAACTCGCCGAAGATATGCTCTTGCCGGTCGGCGGCGATGCCGATCCCGGTATCCTCGACCGTGACGATCACCTCTGCACTTCCACTGTCAGAGTCGGGCAAGCCGGTCACACGCACCAGGACGTGGCCGTCGGCCGTGAATTTCACCGCGTTGCCGATCAGGTTGGTCAGCACCTGCCGGATACGCCCAGGGTCGCCGACGAAACGGGTTGGCAGGAAGAGGTCGTAGTCCACAAGCATCACCAACCCCTTGTCGCGCGCGGTGGGCTGCAGGAGCATGACGATCTCGTGGATGCAGCGTTCGAGGTCGAAGGGCTCGGGGTGGAGCGACAGCTTGTCTGCCTCGATCTTCGAGTAGTCGAGCACGTCGTTGATGATGACCAGCAGCGACTCGCCCGAGGTGCGGATCGTCTCGACGTAGAGCGCCTGATCCTCGGTCAGCCCGGTGTTCGCCAGAAGCTCGGCCATGCCGACCACGCCGTTCATCGGCGTGCGGATCTCGTGCGTCATGTTGGCGAGGAAGGCGGATTTCGCGCGGTTCGCGGCCTCTGCCCGCTCCATCGCCTGCTCCAGCGCCTTCTGCTGCTCCTTCAGATGCGTGATGTCGACGCGCAGGCCGACGCGGCCGCCGTCGCTGGTTTCCTTCTCGAAGATGCGCAGCCAGCGACCGTCGGCCAGCTGCAGCTCGATGGCGGTTTCGGCGGCGCGATGCTGCTCCAGCCGTTCCTCGAGCCAGGCCTCCTCGCGGCCCAGCGCCTCGGCGAACTGGCGCCGGGCCAGGCCGTGGCGCAGGACCTCCTCGAAACTGGCGCCGGGCACCATCGCCTCCGCGCTTTCGGCATAAAGCTCGCGGTAGCGCGCGTTGCAGGTCACCAGCCGGTCCTCCGCGTCGTAGACCACGAAGCCGTCCGGCAGCTCCTCGACCGCGGACCACATGCGCATCAGTTCGGTGATGTTGACGGCAAGCGTGACGAAGCCGCCGTCCGGCGTGCGCCGGTCCATCAGCTTGACGAACTGGCCATTCCACAGGCGAATGATCTCGGGCGGGATATCCTCGCGGTCCCAGCGGCCCAGCAGGCGTTCGCGCCAGGCAAGCGGCGATTCGCCCCGCAGATCGACGATCCCCTCTTCGATCATCACGTCGACGATATGCGCGAAGCTCGCCCCCGGCGCCACGGTTTCGACCCCGTCGAAGACCGAGAGATAGGCAGGGTTCGCCAGTTCGAGGCAGCCATCGGCGTTGAACATGGCGAACCCGTCGCGCACCGATTCCAGCGCGCGCCAGAGCTGCGTCTCGACGATGGCGATCTTCTCGTTCGCCTTGGTCAGGTCGGATTTCACGCGCTGGTTTTCGTCCCGGACGGTGGCGACCTCTGCCCGCGTCTCGACGATCTGTTCGGACAGCAGGCGCGCGTGCTGCCCCAGCTTGCGGTTGGCGGCGAAAAGCTCCGCCTGCTTCTGTTCCAGCAGGCGTTCTGCGGCGAGCCGCGCGCGCCGCTCCTCCGCAAGCTTGCCGGACAGACTCATGACGGACGCTTCGCCCCATGCACAGGATACGTCGCGGCAGCATGGCGCCGACAAGGTGAACACCGGCTTAACCGGCGCCGGGGGAATCGTTGATCGCACGCATCCGGCCATGCGATTCCTCGCCAATCCCGGCCGGAGGTCCGCCCGATACGCGCCCTGCTTCTTTCCCTGCTCGTCGCTCTCGCCCGCCCCTGCTGGCGGAAAGCTCCCTGCCCCACCGGCGCCTCGACGTCTCGCGCGACGGGGGTTTCCGCGGCGCGGACCTGCAGCCGCTGTTCGACACCGCGCTGCACGCCTGCCAGCGCGCCTGCCTCGGCAACCCGGACTGCCGCGCCTTCACCCGCAACTTGCGCCCGGCGGCCTGCTTCCCGAAGCGCGGCATGTCCGAGCGGGTGGACCACACAGGCGCAATGCCGCCACCGCGTGCAGCGAGGAGGCAAGCCTCTGGCCGGGCCGAGGCACGATTGCCGGGGCGGCGCCGCGCGAGGCCCGCGGCTGGCACGCGAGCGCGCCGTCGGCCCCGGTCAACGCCTGGCTGCGCGCGGGGCCCGCGCCCCTGCGGTCTGGGCGCTGGAGGCGATGGCCCGCAGCTTGGAGGCGCTGGACCGCGGGCGTGACGCCATCCCGGCTGGGCTCGTCGGCGAACCGGCTCGAGACGCGCGATCGGTGGTATCACCTTCACGGCAACCGGAGCCGGGCTCAAGTGGCCAGCCGCACCCAAGTGGCGGCGAGGACATGACCGGCGGCACGCCCGCCGATGACGGGCAAGCGCCGCGCTATCGCACCCAGACCTCGACGCGGCGGTTCACCTGCCGGCCCCACGCGCTTTCGTCGCAGGCCATCGGCATCGCCTCGCCGAAGGCATCGGTGGCGATCTGGACCCGCGAAAGATCGGCGTCCCCGGCCGCGTCGAGCACCGCGTCGCGCACCGCCTCGGCCCGCCGCGCGGCGATCTGGGCGTTGGTCACAGCCGGCCCCTGCCCGTCGCTGAAACCCACGAAGACCAGCCGCCGCCCGTCGTAGCGCCCCTCCGCCAGAGACTGCGCCAGCGCCGGCACGTTGGAGCGCGACTGCGCGTCGAGCGCGGCCGATCCCGCGCGGAAGCGGAACGAGATGGTCAGCCGCCGCATCGCGCCCAGCTCGCGCACCATGCGCTGAAGCTCCGCCAGCGGCACCTCGGGGCCTGCGCTGGCGATGGCGTTGGCAAGGCGGTCGCCCTGATCGGCGATCTGCACCTCCTCCGTGGCCTGATCCACGAAGCCCGCCCGCCGGATCACGATCTGCGCCGGCGCGCTGCGCAGGTAGACGAGGAAATCGCGCGCGATCTCGGGCAGGCGTCGCATCGGCAGGTAGAGAAAGAGCGGCGTGGTGAGCGGGTAGTCCTCCATCTTGATCGCGCGCCGCTCGGGCCGCAGGACGAAGCCACAGCGCCCGGTCAGCGCGAGCGGCTGCGTGTTGCCAAGTTCGGCGAAACTGGCGATGCCAAGGGCCAGCCGGTCACGCGCCACGGCCTGCGCAAGTGCCGCATCTGTATCGTGCCGCACCACGCCGTCGGCCAGCGTCAGACCGACGGGCGCGAGCAGCCGGTCCGTCACCGCCTGCCCCAGCCCCGAGGCCGCGTCGCGCAGGTGCAGGGTGATCGGCGCATCCGGCCCGCCCAGATCCTGCCAGTTGTCGATCGTGCCTGCGAAGACGCGTGCGAGATCCGTGGGCGCGATGGCCGCGACCGGATTGCCCGGCGCCACCACCGGCACCAGCCCGTCAAGCGCGAGGATGCGGCTCGCACCGGCCGCCTCCAGATCACCCAGGCCGGCGGCGCGCGCGCGCGCCGCCTCTCCCGGCCGGATTTCCCGCACCGCGAGCGCGACGTCGGCCTCGTCGGCCAGGAGATCGGCAAAACCCTCGTCGGTCGTGGTCGCGCGAAGGTGGAAGCGCGCCAGTGGCTGGCCGGTCGGGTCCGACAGGGTAAAGATGCTGTGGCTGCCGTCTGTCCGTTCGCGGGCGACGCCGAAGCCGCTGCGCAGGGCGAAGCCCTCGATCAGCGCCGGCAGAAGCACGTTCGCGATGGTGGCCGAGCCCGACAGCCGCAGATCCGCGACGAACGGGTCGAGCGCCGGGCAGCCCGGCCCCTTGCAGAGCACGCCGCTGCCGTCCACCGTCAACTCGCCATATTTCGTCTCGAGGCGGTAGAACCGGCCGTCAAAGCCCAGAAGCGTGCCCGCGATCTCGACGCCGCCATCGGGCGAGCGAAGCGTCACGTCCCGTGCCGACGCGGCGCCGGCCGCCGAAACAAGAAGTGCGGCGAGAACCGCCGCACGCCATGCTCTCATGACTCCCCCGGATCGCGCCCGCCGGGGGCCGCGAGCGCCCCCTTCATCTCGCGGCGATCTTCAGGTCATCGTAGAGGTTTTTCAATACCAGAAAATCGCCCACCGCCGCGCAGTCGGGCATGAAGAAGGTCAGCTCGTGGCGCTCCATCGCCTCGCCGCTCATCACGCCCAGGGTCTGCGCCGAGAGTTCCCGGGCACAGTTCGCCTCGGTCACCTCGGCCTCGACGGTCACGGAGACGCCGGTCTCGGGCATCTCGGCGGGGAAGGTATAGACCTCGGCCATCATCGGCTCTGCCACGGCCGCATCGCCAAGTCGCACGACGAACCCCTCGTCCTCGCCGGCCTCGGGTTCGCCCGGGGCATCGACCCAGCGATGCCCGGCGTCGTTATACTGTGCACCGCCTTCGAAGGCATGCAGTTGCAGGCCGGCATCGCCGCGCCACTGCAGAACGACGCGGTCGCGGACGCCGGCCTCCGGCACGGCAACCTGTGCCACGGCGCCCTCGCCACCGGCGAAGGCCGCGATGAACACGGCCGAAGCGTCCAGCGCCGGCGCGGCCAGCGCAAGTTTCCCGGCGGCGTCGGTCGCGGCCGTGAAGGTCAGCCCGTTGTGGTGCAGGGTGAAGCGCTCATTCGGCAGACAGGGCGCGTCGAGCGCCAGGCGGACCATGCCGTTGGGACGCGGCCGGGCGTCGAGCACGACGTCGCATGACGGCGCCGGTCGTGCCGGAGCCGCGTCACGCGGTCCGGCATCCACCCCGGCCGTGGCGGGGCGCAGCTGCCGCAAATCCGCTTCGGCATCGCGGGCCGGCGGCTCGGACAGCCGACGCGGCTCTTCCGGGGGGCGCGGTGCAATGGCGGCCGACGTGAAGTCGATGTCGCTGAGCGTCTCGCCTTCGGGCAGGGGCACGGGCTGCTCCGGCGCCTGCATCGCCGTTTCATCGGCGTCCGCCGCGTCTGTTTCGGGCCGGGCGGCGGGCTGCCCCGTGCCGCCCTGCATGACGGCAGCGCCGGGCGCCACCGAGGCCGCTCTTGTCGCTTCGGCCATCGGGTCCGGGTCGCCATGCTGCATCACGAAGCCGATGCCAAGGGCTGCGGCAAAGGTCGCCCCGGCCATCACGTAGCGGTTCGAGAAGAGTTGCGACGTCATCCTTGCCTCCTGACTCCGGCGTCGGTTTCCGGGTCAGGGGCAATCTGGCCGCCAATCTTGGCGACGGCGGGGCACGCCGGGGGAATCCCTGGGGCGCTTTGCGGCAGCTTTCAGGTCAGACGAGCTTGCCGTGACAGTGCTTGAACTTCTTCCCCGACCCGCAGGGGCAGGGATCGTTGCGCCCCGGATCGCCCCATGTGGCAGGGTCGCTTTCGACGAAGCCGGGGGCCGCGGCACCTGTGGCGGCACCGCCCGCGGTCGCCGCTGCCACGCCAGCGCCGGCCGGTTCGACCGCCGCGCCCGCGCCGACGGGCTCGGGCACGCGCGCCGGGTGCCGCGCCGTCGCGGCCTCTGCCTGCTGGCGCAGGCGGGTCTGCTGCTCCTGGATCTGGCGCATCATCTCGCGCTGCTCTTCTTCCGTCATGGGGCGGATCTCGGCGAGCTTGGCGGTCACGTCCTCGCGCAGCGAATCGAGCATCCCCTGGAAGAGCTGGAAGGCCTCGGACTTGTATTCGTTGAGCGGATCGCGCTGCGCATAGCCGCGGAAGGCCACGACCGAGCGCAGGTGTTCGAGACGCAGCAGATGCTCGCGCCACTTGCTGTCGATGGTCTGCAGCAGCACCTGCTTCTCGATCGAGCGCATGTTCTCGGGGCCGAAGGCGATGACCTTCTTGGCCATGTGCTCGTCCGCGGCCTTGCGCAGGCGCTCGCGCATCACCTCCTGGTCGACGCCGTCCTCTTCGCCCCATTCGATGACCGGCTCGTCCACGCCCAGCTTTTCGATCGCCGCGGCATAGAGTCCCTGGGTATCCCACTGATCGGCGTAGGACTTGGGCGGCAGATACTGGTTTACCAGATCCTCGACGACCTGGTGGCGCATGTCCTCGACCACGTCGGAGAGATCCTCCGCCTCCATGATCTCGCGCCGCTGGCCGAAGATGACCTTGCGCTGGTCGTTCATCACGTCATCGAACTTCAACAGCTGCTTGCGGATGTCGAAGTTGCGCGCCTCTACCTTGGCCTGCGCGCGTTCGAGGCTCTTGTTGACCCAGGGGTGGACGATCGCCTCGCCCTCCTGCATCCCCAGACGGCTCAGCACCTTGTCCAGCCGGTCGGAGCCGAAGATGCGCATCAGGTCGTCCTCGAGGCTGAGGTAGAACACCGACCGCCCCGGGTCGCCCTGCCGGCCGGAGCGGCCGCGCAGCTGGTTGTCGATGCGCCGGCTCTCGTGCCGTTCGGTGGCCAGCACGAAGAGGCCGCCGGCCTCGATCACCTTTCTCTTTTCCTCGGCGTGCTCCGCCTCGATCCGGGCGCGCACCTCTTCGGGGTCGGCATCGGGATTGGCGGCAAGCTCTTCCAGCACCTTCATCTCGACGTTGCCGCCAAGCTGGATGTCGGTGCCGCGGCCGGCCATGTTGGTGGCGATGGTGACCGCGCCCAGGCGCCCGGCGTCGGCGACGATCTTCGCCTCCTTCTCGTGCTGTCGGGCGTTGAGCACGTTGTGCGGCACGCCTTCCTTTTCCAGCAGGGCCGCCAGCGCCTCGGACTTCTCGATCGAGGTGGTCCCCACGAGCACCGGCTGCCCCTTTTCATGGGCGCCGCGAATCTCATCCACGATGGCCTGATACTTCTCGCGCGTGGTGCGATAGACCTGATCGTCCTCGTCGGCCCGCGCGATGGGCTTGTTGGTGGGCACCTCCACGACGCCGAGGCCATAGATCGTCTGGAACTCTTCCGCCTCGGTGGTGGCCGTGCCGGTCATGCCGGCCAGCTTTTCGTAAAGGCGGAAATAGTTCTGGAAGGTGATCGAGGCGAGCGTCACGTTCTCGGGCTGGATGTCGCAGCCTTCCTTCGCCTCGATGGCCTGGTGCAGCCCGTCGCTGAGGCGCCGGCCCACCATCATGCGCCCGGTGAACTCGTCGATCAGGACCACCTGACCGTCGCGCACGATATAGTCCTTGTCCTTCTGGAAAAGCTTGTGCGCGCGCAGGCCCTGGTTGACGTGATGCACGATGGTCGTGCTTTCCGGGTCGTAGAGCGACTGGTCCTCGGGCAGCAGGCCGCGAGCGTGCAGCATCTCTTCCAGCGCCTCGTTCCCCTCGTCGGTGAAGGTCACGTTGCGCGTCTTTTCGTCGATGGTGTAATCGTCCTCGTCCAGTTCGGGGATCAGCCGGTCCACCTCGCGGTAGAGGTCGGAGCGGTCCTGGCTGGGCCCCGAGATGATGAGCGGCGTGCGCGCCTCGTCGATCAGGATCGAGTCGACCTCGTCCACGATGGCGAAGTGATGGCCGCGCTGGTACATCTCTTCGATCGACGACTTCATGTTGTCGCGCAGGTAATCGAAGCCAAGCTCGTTGTTGGTGGCATAGGTGATGTCGGCCTGGTAGGCCGCGCGCTTCTCGTCCTCGGGCTGCTGGGGAACGACGACGCCGGTGGTAAGCCCGAGCGCGGCATAGACCTTGCCCATCCATTCCGCGTCGCGGCGGGCGAGGTAGTCGTTGACCGTGACGATGTGCACGCCCTTGCCGGTCAGCGCGTTGAGATAGGCGGGCAGCGTGGCGACCAGCGTCTTGCCCTCGCCGGTCTTCATCTCGGCGATGTCGCCGCGGTGCAGGAAGATGCCGCCGACCAGCTGCACGTCGAAGGGGCGCAGGCCCAGCGCGCGGCGCGCGGCCTCGCGGCAGTTGGCGAAGGCTTCGGGCAGGATGTCGTCGAGGCTTTCGCCGCCGGCCACGCGCGCCTTCAGTTCCCCGGTCCTGGCGATCAGCCCCTCGTCCGAAAGCTTCTGGACCTCGGGCTCAAGCGCGTTAATCCTGTCCACCAACCCGCGGGTCGCCTTGATCTTGCGGTCGTTCGGCGAGCCGAAGACCTTCCTGGCGATGCGTCCGATGCCCATTGGCGTTCTCCGTCGAGGTTGACGTATTCTTGCGCGGCGCCCGCTTGCCCGCCTGCTCCGAAGCCCATAGGTGTTGGGAAAGACGGCGCCGCCCGGGCCTTGCATCGCGATGTAAGGGGCGGCTTTTCAAGTGTCAACGCCGCGGCCCGACGCGGCCCAACGCCAAGGAGACCTCATGCAAACCCTAAAGCGCCCCATTGCCGCCGCGCTCACCGCCATCGCGCTCGCCGGACCGGCCGCAGCACAGGACGCGCCCGCGCTCGACACCGTGGTGGCCACGGTGAACGGGGACGAGATCACGCTGGGCCACATGGTCGCCGCGCGCTCGACCCTGCCGCAGGAGTATCAGCAGTTGCCCGACGACGTGCTGTTCACGGCGCTGCTGGACCAGCTCGTCCAGCAGTCCCTGCTGTCGCAGACGCAGGAGGAACTGTCCGGCATGGCCGAGATGGCGCTGGAGAACGAGCGCAGACTGCTTGGCGCGGCGCAGGCGGTCGAGTCCATCGTGGGCGAGGCGGTGACCGACGAGGCGCTGCAGACAACCTACGAGGCCCGCTATGCCGAGGCCGAGCCCGGCACCGAATACAACGCCTCGCACATCCTGGTGGAGACCGAGGAAGAGGCGCAGGCGCTGATCGAGGAACTGGATGGCGGCGCCGACTTCGCCGCACTGGCAGAGGAGCATTCCACCGGCCCCTCCGGCCCCTCCGGCGGCAGCCTGGGCTGGTTTGATGCCGATACGATGGTCGAGCCCTTCCAGAACGCCGTGGAGGAAATGGAGCCCGGCACCGTCCGCGAAGAACCGGTGCAGACGGAATTCGGCTGGCATGTCATCCGCCTGAACGAGACGCGGGCCGCGGACGCACCGGAACTGGACGAGGTGCGTGCCGAGCTCGAGGACGAGCTGCGGCAGGCGGCCGTGGACGCGCGCCTTGCCGCGCTGCAGGACGACGCGACGATCGACCGCTCGGGCGCCGACTCGCTGGACCCCGCCGCGCTGAGCGCGGCCGCTGCCGCCGAGGAGTGAGCGCATGGGCGCAACGCCGCCCCGCTCTCCCCTCGCGCCGGAGCGGTTCCCGGATCTGCCCGCCGTCGGTGGCGTGACGCTCGCCACCACGGCGGCGGGCGTCCGCTACATGGGGCGGGACGACGTCCTGCTCGTGCGTCTGGACCCCGGCAGCACGGTTGCCGGGGTCTTCACGCGCTCGGCCACCCGCGCCGCGCCGGTGCTGGACTGCGAGGCCAAGATCGGCGCGGACAGCACCGAAGGCGCCGCGTTCCTCGTCAACGCGGGCAACGCCAATGCCTTCACCGGGCGGCATGGTGTCGAGGCCGTCGAGGCGCTGAGCCGCGCGGCCGGAGTCGCCACAGGGCTGCCGCCGGCGCGCGTGTTCACCTCGTCGACCGGCGTGATCGGCGAGCCGCTGCCGCATGATCGCATCTCGGCGAAGCTCCAGGATCTGGCCGCCGCGCTCGCGCCCGGCGGCTGGCAAGCCGCGGCGCGCGCCATCATGACGACGGACACCTTCCCAAAGGGCGCGGGCGCGACGGTCGAGATCGGCGGCACGCCGGTGCACATCGCCGGCATCGCCAAGGGGTCCGGCATGATCGCGCCGGACATGGCGACGATGCTGGTCTATCTCTTCACCGACGCGGCCCTGTCGCGCGCGGCCTTGAAGGCGATGGTATCGGAGCTTGCCGACCGGACCTTCAACTGCATCACCGTCGATGGCGACACCTCGACCTCCGACACGCTGCTGATGGGCGCCACGGGTGCGAGCGGCGTGAGCGCCGAGGGCAACGAGGCGTTCCGCACGGCGCTGGAGCGCGTGATGCTGGACCTTGCGCAGCAGGTCGTGCGCGACGGCGAGGGCGCGACGAAGTTCGTCGAGGTGGCAGTGACCGGCGCGGCCAGCGATGCGGACGCGCGGACGCATGCCCTGTCCATCGCCAACTCGCCGCTGGTCAAGACCGCCATCGCCGGGGAGGACCCGAACTGGGGCCGGATCGTCATGGCGGTGGGCAAGTCCGGGGCCGCGGCGGACCGCGACCGGCTGACCATCCGCTTCGGCGAGGTGCCGGTGGCAGAGAACGGCTGGGTCTCTCCCGGCTATCGGGAAGAGGACGCGGCGGCGCACATGAAGGGACAGGAGATCCGCATCGGCGTGGACCTTGGCCTTGGCTCCGGCGCGGCCATCGTCTGGACCTGTGACCTGACCCACGGCTACATCGACATCAACGCGGACTATCGCTCGTGACACGCGTGGTCCTGGTGGCGGCCGTCGCGCTCATCGACCGCGACGGGCGGGTGCTGCTGGCGCAGCGGCCCGAGGGCAAGAGCATGGCGGGCCTGTGGGAATTTCCCGGCGGCAAGGTCGAGCCGGGCGAGACGCCGGAGGCCGCGCTGATCCGCGAGCTGAACGAAGAGCTGGGGATCGACACCGCGGCGAGCTGCCTTGCGCCGCTGACCTTCGCGAGCCACGGCTATCCGGACTTCCACCTGCTGATGCCGCTCTTTGCCTGCCGGAAGTGGGAGGGCGTGCCGCAGGCGCGCGAGGGCCAGCAACTGGCCTGGGCCGCGCCCGCGCGCCTGCGCGACTATCCCATGCCGCCCGCCGACCTGCCGCTGATCCCGATCCTGCGCGACTGGCTCTAGACCGGCAGCGCGATCCTGCACCTTTGCGACGGATGCGCAACGAAAGAGCAGGTGCCGAGCCGTCCTTCATTGTCTAAGCCCTGTTGTCGTCCTGCTTCCGTGCGGACGCCAGGGAGGGTTTCATGCTGAAGACGATCGAAATGGGGAGCGGGGTTCTGGTCCAGGGACTCCTTGTTGCGCATTTGCCGGGAGACCGCATTGCGGTGCGCGTGGGCGACAAGATCTTCACCGGCCCGCCGGTCGAGGCGAGTGCCGTGCCTGCCTGATCATCCGGCACGGCACGACAGACAGAAAGGCCGTCGTCCCGCAGGGCGACGGCCTTTTCGATAAACGTGACGGGCCGCAAAATGCGCGCCCGAGGCGTCAGGCCAGCGAGCGCTCGACCTCTTCACGCTCGAAGATCTCGATGACGTCGCCTTCGCGGATGTCGTCGTAGTTCTCGAAGGCCATGCCGCATTCCTGGCCCGACTGGACCTCTGCGACCTCGTCCTTGAACCGCTTGAGCGTCTTAAGCGTGCCTTCGTGGATCACCACGTCGTCGCGCAGCAGGCGGACACCGGCAGAGCGCCGCGCGACGCCCTCGGTCACGAGGCAGCCCGCCACCTTGCCGACGCCGGACACCTTGAAGACCTGCCGGATCTGGGCGTAGCCGATGAACCGCTCGCGCACCTCTGCGCCCAGCAGGCCCGAGGCGGCGGCCTTCACATCGTCCACGAGGTCGTAGATCACCGAATAGTAGCGGATCTCGACGCCCTTCTGGTTGGCCGCGTTCCGCGCCGGCGCGTTGGCGCGGACGTTGAAGCCGATCACCGGCGCGCCCGACGCCTCCGCAAGGCCCACGTCGGTTTCCGTGATCGCACCCACGCCCGAGTGCAGCACGCGCACGCGCACCTCCTCGTTGCCGATCTTTTCCAGCGCCTGCACGATCGCCTCTGCCGAGCCCTGCACGTCGGCCTTCATGACCACGGGCAGTTCCGCGACGTTCTGATCTTCCTTTGCCTTGGCCAGAAGCTGTTCGAGCGAGGTGGCGGCGCCGGCTGCGGCGCGCTTTTCCTTCGCCTTTTCCTGACGGTATTCGGCGATCTCGCGCGCCTGGCCCTCGGTCTCGACCACGTTGAGCACGTCACCGGCCTCGGGCGTGCCATTGAGGCCCAGCACCTCGACAGGGACGGAGGGCCCGGCCTCGGCCACCCGCTCGCCCTGGTCGTTGATCAGCGCGCGCACCTTGCCCCATTGTTCGCCGACGACGAAGATGTCGCCCTGCCGCAGCGTGCCCTTCTGCACCAGCACCGTCGCCACGGGGCCGCGGCCCACATCGAGCTGCGCCTCGATCACGGCGCCTTCCGCGGCGCGGTCGGGGTTGGCCTTGAGCTCCAGGATCTCGGCCTGCAGTGCGATCGCCTCCAGCAGTTCGGGCAGACCCTGACCGCTGATCGCGGAGACCTCGACATCCTGCACGTCGCCCGACAGCTTCTCGACGATGATCTCGTGCTGCAGCAGGCCGGTACGCACCTTGTCGGGGTCGGCATCGGGCTTGTCGATCTTGTTGATCGCCACGATCATTGGCACCCTGGCCGCCTTGGCGTGATTGATCGCCTCGACCGTCTGCGGCATCACCGCGTCGTCCGCCGCCACCACCAGCACAACGATGTCCGTCACCTGCGCGCCGCGCGAGCGCATCGAGGTGAAGGCTGCGTGGCCCGGCGTGTCGAGGAAGGTCAGCGTGTCGCCGCTCTCGGTCTGCACCTGATAGGCGCCGATGTGCTGGGTGATGCCGCCCGCCTCGCCCGAGACGACCTTGGTCTTGCGGATCGCGTCGAGCAGCGAGGTCTTGCCGTGATCGACGTGACCCATGATGGTCACAACCGGCGCACGCGGCTTGAGATCCTCGGGCTTGTCTTCGGTCTGGCTGATCGCGTCCTCGACGTCGGCATCCGAGACGCGCACGACCCGGTGCCCGAACTCCTCGATGATGAGTTCGGCGGTATCGGCGTCGATCACCTGGTTCTGGGTGACCATCATGCCGTTCTGCATCAGCGCCTTGACCACGTCTGCCACGCGCTCGGCCATGCGATTGGCAAGTTCCGAGACGACGATCGTCTCGGGCAGCTGAACGTCGCGCACGATCTTTTCGCGCGGGGCCTGCTGGCCCATCGCCTTCTGGCGCGCGCGCTCCTGCTTGCGCTTCATGGCGGCGAGCGATTTCTGCCGGCCACCCTCGCCGCCAGAGAGCGCCTGGTTCAGCGTCAGCTTGCCGGAGCGGCGACCGCCGCCCTCGCGTTCGCCCTTGCGGCCCTTCGCCTCGCGCGGCTCCTCGCGCTCCTTCTTGCGCGCAGGCGCGGCAGCGGGCTTGGGCGCCGCCTTGGCCGGCCCCGCGTCCGGCGCAGGCGCCGGCGCCGCTGCGCGCGCGGCCTCTTCGGCGCGTTTGCGCGCTTCTTCCTCGGCCTTCTGGCGCGCGCGCTCCTCGGCTTCGCGCTGCTCGCGCTCCTTGGCCTCGGCTTCCGCGCGGCGGCGCTCACGCTCCTCGGCGCGCTGCCGTTCTTCCTCTTCGCGCTTTCGGGTCTCCTCGGCCTCGCGGGCCTTGGCGGCCTGCAGGGCCTTCAGGCGGCGCTCCATCTCCGCGTCGGTAATCCCCGCAGGGCGCTTGCCGCTCCCGCCGCCGCCCGCCGGCGTCTTGCCGCCGCCGCCGCTTCCCTGGCCCGAGCCGGTGCCCGGTTTCGGCACGACCACACGCTTGCGTTTGGTCTCCACGACCACGTTCTTCGTGCGCCCGTGGCTGAAGCTCTGCTTCACGCTTCCGGAACGCGCACCGCCACGCAGGCCGAGGGTCTTCTTGCCGTCGCTATCGCTCATCTAGCCGTCTTGTCCTTTCCGGCGGGGCGCGCCGCATTGCTGCCCCTGGTCTGCTCGTCTGTCCGCAGGCCCTTGAGTTTCGCGGCCTCCTCTACAACACGAGAGGTGAGTCCGCCAGCGCCAAGCGCCGCATGTATCACAGTTTGTCGCCCGAATGCCAAACCCAACTCGTCCGCCGTGAGCCAGCCGATCCAGCGTCCCCCCTCGGGCGTGGAGAGCTTCGACTTGCCCCGTTCCGACCCGTCGCGCGCCTGAAGAAGCACCTTCGCCTCTCCCTTGCCGAGCCAGTCCTTCACCCGCTCGTAGCCCGCAACGGCCAGCCCGGCCTTGCGGGCGAGGCTGATCAGTTCGACCACCCGGCGCGCGAGCTGCGCCTCGATCTCTTCGGCCAGCCCCTGGGGCACCGTCACCGGCTGGCGCGCCGCGCGCGAGAACAGGCGCTTCGCCTCTGCACGCTCCAGCGCGGCCCGCTCCGGCACGACGTAGATGCCGCGGCCCGGCAACCGGCCCAGAAGGTCGGGCACGACGTGATCGTCAGGCCCGACCACGAAGCGGATCAACTCCGCCCTGGGCCGCTCGACGCCGGTGGCGATGCAGGTGCGCATCGGCCCCTGCGTCCGGTCCCTGGCGCGTCCGCCACGGGTCATCGCAGCGCCGCCGCTCAGACCGTTTCCTCCTCGGCGGCTTCGTCACCCTCGTCGCCCTCTTCGGCCCCGGAGGCGACGACATCTTCCGGATCGACCCAGCCCAGCATGACGCGGGCGGTCATCACCATGTTCTGCGCCTCTTCCAGCGAGACGTCGAAGGGTTCGAGCAGGCCCTCGTCCTTCACGCGCTGGCCGTCGACGGTGGTCCAGCCGCCGGCAAGCTCCCAGTCCGCGCAGGTCGCGAAGTCCTCAAGCGTCTTGACGCCGTCCTTCGCAAGTGCCTCGACCATCTGGGGTGTCAGCCCCTCGAAGTCAATGAGGCTCTGCTCGACGCCCAGCGCCTTGGCGCGCTCCAGCGCCTGTCGTGCCTGTTCTTCCAGGTATTCGCGGGCGCGCGTCTGAAGCTCTTCGGCGGTCTCCTCGTCGACGCCGTCGATCACCAGAAGCTCGTCGAGATCGACGTAGGCCACCTCCTCTAGGTTGGTGAAGCCCTCCGAGACCAGAAGCTGTGCGAAGAACTCGTCCAGATCGAGGGTGTCCATGAAGAGCTGCGTGCGCTCCTCGAACTCCTTCTGGCGGCGCCGGCTCTCTTCCTCTTCGGTCAGGATGTCGATGTCGAGGCCGGTCAGCTGGCTGGCCAGCCGCACGTTCTGCCCCCGGCGGCCGATCGCGAGCGACAGCTGCTCGTCGGGCACCACGACCTCGATCCGCTGCGCATCCTCGTCGATGACCACCTTGGCCACCTCGGCGGGCTGCAGCGCGTTGACGAGGAAGGTCGCCTGATCTTCGTTCCAGGGGATGATGTCGATCTTCTCGCCCTGAAGTTCGTTGACGACCGCCTGCACGCGGCTGCCGCGCATGCCGACGCAGGCACCGACGGGATCGATGGACGAATCGTAGGAGATGACGGCGATCTTCGCCCGGCTGCCGGGATCGCGGGCCACCGCCTTGATCTCGATGATGCCGTCGTAGATCTCCGGCACCTCCATCTTGAAGAGTTCGGCCATGAACTCGGGCGCGGTGCGGCTGAGGAAGATCTGCGGGCCGCGTGTCTCGCGGCGCACGTCCTTGATGTAGCAGCGGATGCGGTCGCCGTTGCGATAGCTTTCGCGGCCGATCTTCTCGTTGCGGCGCAGGATCGCCTCGCCGCGGCCGACGTCGACGATGATGTTGCCGTACTCCTCGCGCTTGACGATGCCGTTGATGATCGTGCCGATGCGGTCCTTGAATTCCTCGTACTGGCGCTCGCGCTCGGCCTCGCGGACGCGCTGCAGGATCACCTGCTTGGCCGACTGCGCGGCGATGCGGCCCAGTTCGACTGGCGGCACCTCTTCTTCATAGACATCGCCCACCTTGGGGTCGTCCATGTACTGTTTCGCCTCATCGACCGTCATCTCGGCCTGGTAGTTTTCCAGTTCCTCGGGCTCGACCACGGTGCGCACGCGGGTGAAGGTCGCCCGCCCGGTCTTGCGGTCGATCCTCACGCGGATGTCCATCTCGGCGCCGTAGCGGCTCTTGGCGGCACGGGCGAGGCTGTCTTCCATCGCCTCCACGACGAGCGCGGGGTCGATCATCTTTTCCCGCGCGACCGCCTCGGCGGTCTGGAGCAGTTCGAGCTGGTTGGCAGAGGTGATGGCCATGTGCGTTAGTCCTCTTCGGTCCCCGCGGGGTGTTCCTCGATCCGGTCGTAGGCGCCCTCGTCCAGCGCCTGCGCCTTGCGCGCCTTGAGCATGTCCCTGATGAGTTCGTCGGTGAGCACGAGCTTGGCGTCCGACAGCCAGTCGAACTTCAGCCCCACCGTGCCCTCGTCGAGATTGACCAGCACCTCGTCGTCCTCGACACCGGCCAGCACGCCCTTGAAGCGGCGCCGCCCGTCGATCAGTTCGGCGGTCTCGAGCCTGACCTCGTAGCCCTCGAAGTCGGCGAAATCCTTCAGCCGCGTCAGCGGCCGGTCGATGCCGGGGCTGGACACCTCGAGCGTGTAGGCGTCGAGGATCGGGTCCTCCACGTCCAGCACGGCCGAGACGGCGGTGGATATCGCGGCGCAGTCGTTCACCTCGATCCCGCCCTCCGGCTTCTCGGCCATGATCTGCAGGGTCGAGGTCTTGCCCCCCATCAGCCGCACGCGCACGAGTTCGAAGCCCAGATCCTCGATCACGGGCTGGACGATCTCGGCGAGGCGCCGGTCGATGGCGGACTTGGCGATCAGGCTCATGCGGGGTCTCGGGGCTCCGGGCCAACGAAAAAACGGGCGCGCGGCCCGTCGGATGATCCCGGTGGTTTGCCGAACCGGGGGTCCGACGAACCGCTGTTGAGCGCCATATACTGACACCGGACCGAGTCTGCAAGGGGCGGCGCGCGCTTTCGGCGCTTACCCGTCCCCGCACCAGCCCTTGTGGTGGTGGGTGCCGTCGCAGGACGGCCTGGCTTTCGACCGCCGCACCGGCAGAGCGCGAACGCCGGTGCGGCGGGGTCCCCAGGGCTGCCGACATCAGGCAATGCGTCCCGGTGGCGGGCAACGAGCGGCCCCTCCCCGCGCCACGCGATGCTGATCCCGCACGACATGCCGGGCCTGCGCTTGCCTCCCATGCGGCAAGACGGGTCCGGACGGTGTCTCTCTCGTGCGTGGGCCAGATGCCCGGTCGCTGCTACGCTTCCGGGACGCCCCGGAAACCCGCGCCCCCCATTGCGTGGAGCGGCGCGTCCGGTCTCCCGCCGCGTTGCGCGGCGATGCGATCGGCCGCGGGCTGCACGGCGGCGCGCACCCGTTCCGGCGCCGCCGGCGTGCTGCTGGTCCGCTGATCGCCGCGATCTTGTGGCGCGTCATGTCGCACAAGGAGGCTGCCACGCCGAGGACGCCGGCCTCGGACTGCCCGCGCTGCTCGAAAAGGCCGGTGCGCCGATCCGGGCCGGGCCTTGCGCCCGGCGCGGGGGATGGCACCTAGCGATGAAACGGAACATGGCGGACGCGCGCGCCCCCGACTACCTTCGCCGGCAACCGATCCGCGCGAAAGGACCGAACGCCATGACCCGTCAGGCCAACCCCTCGCCCCTCGCGCAGGCGCTACGCGCACAGACGGGGCGCTTCACCGACAAGGCCTTCGACTGGGACGCATTCCCGTCGAACTCGGGCTTTCCCGAGCTTGCGCGCGCGCAGATGCGCTACATCGGCTCCGGCGGCTCGCCCAAGACGGGCGACACCACGACGCTCAGGCCCGAACACTTCACCCTCTCGCTGATCTACAAGGAGCCGGGCCGCTTCGCCGCCTGCCACAGCCACGAGATCGAGGAGAGCTTTCTCGTCATCTCCGGCACGCTGGTCGTGGGCTGGGAGCGCGACGGCGAGGTTGTCGAGGTCAAGCTCGGTCCGAAGGACATGATCCTCAACGCGCGCGAGATCGGCCACGGCTTTCGCGTCGACGGTGTCGAGCCGGTGCTGATGTCGATCTCGGTGGATGTCGGCAAGCCGCTGCCACCCGTCTATCACTACCATCCCAGGGAGCACGACACGGAGCTTGCCCGCCGCTTCGGCGCGGAACCGGGCAAGACGCTGCCCTTCGACCGCGCGGGCGCCCACCCGCTGCAGCAGCTCATGTCGCAATATGTCGTGCGCCACCACGAGCAGCCGACGATCTGGGAAAAGGCGGGCTTTTCGCGCAAGGTCTATGTCGGCGAAGGTGGCCTCTCGCACGACACCTGCCGCAAGGAGATGTGGGGCGTGCCCTCGCGCGTGGGCATCGCGCCCTTCGTGCGGCCCGTCGAGGACGCGATCATGGTGCTGGAGGGCTCGCTGATCGTCGGCTGGGAAGAGAGCGGCGAAGTGGCCGAGGTCGAACTGGGCCCGCGCGATCTGGTGCAGACGCCTGCCGGCCGCAAGCACTGGTTCCGCAACGATTCGCACCAGCCGGCGACGGTCTGGACCGTGATCGGCACCAGCGGTGACGACGGCGTGACCTACTGGGCGGAGTGACGCGCGCGCGCCGCTTGGGCACCGGTCGTCACCCGGGCGCCTCGGGACGCGCGACGAGGACGACACCCGCTCGCGCGCCGCGGTGGCCCTGCCCTCCACCCCGCGCAGTCCCTGCGGCGTCACGGGCGCGACGGCGGCGGATCGAAGCGGGGCTTGGCACGTCTCTCGGATGGCCTCGGGCCTGTCGGGCGACCCTGTGGGCGCTCGAGAACACGGCGCGCATCGCCGTGGTGTGCCGACACCGCCACGCAGCCCCCCGGACGCGCGGCCCCCCGACGCGGGCGAGGGGCGTCTGCGTCACCGCCGCGGCGGGAACGCGGGCGATC
>NZ_JBKHAQ010000173.1:0-3630 GCF_046542825.1 Rhodosalinus sp.
GCAAGGGCGGTGCGGACGTCGATCATGGGATTCTCCTCTCTATCGGCGCAGAAGCTCGCGCAGCGCCTGCGACATCTGCCGGGCCTGGTCGAAGAGCTTCAGATTGGCTTCGTAGCTGCGCTGCGCTTCGCGCGAATCGGCAATCTCGATGACGAGATCGACGTTTGACCCGGCATAGTGCCCGCTTGCGTCCGCCAGCGGATGCGCGGGGTCGTGGATCTGCGGGAGTTCGGACCGGTCGAGTTTCACCCGACCGGTCCGAACCTCGCCACCGGTGCGTTCTGCACCGGCCGCCTGCTCGAAGGTCATCGTTTTCCGGCGGTAGCCCGGCGTGTCTGCGTTCGCGATGTTCTCGGACAGAAGCCGCAGGCGGGTCGCCTGCGCCCGCATGCCGCTGACGGACAGGCGCAGGGAATCGGAAAAGTCAGTCATCTGATGTGTTCTCCTCAGCGGCGTCCGATGCTCTGGCGCATGATCTCGAGCGCGCTGCGGTAGATCGTCATCGCGCGGTCGTGCTGCCGCTTGGCCTCGACCGCCTTGAGCATTTCGAGTTCGAGGGAGACGCCGTTGCCATTCGGGTCAGAGAGGATCTCCTCGCGCAGCTGCGGCGTCGGTACGGTGCTCGCGGCCATTGTAAAGTGACCGGGGCGCGTGCCGCGCAGCCTCGCCGCCGGCGCCTGCCGCGACACGGTCTCGCGGAAGGGTGCCAGGTCGGCGGGCCGGAAGCCGGGCGTGTCGGCATGGGCCATGTTGCGGGCGAGGACGGCATGACGGGTGCCGGCATGCATGGCCATCGCCTGCGCGGTCGAAAAGACGTTCAGCCTGTCGAACATCGGGGCTTCTCCCTCGATCGTGTCCATCAAGGCTTAACCGCGATTCCTTTAGAAACCGTTCTCGGAAGCTGAAGGGAGCGCACGCATGGATCTGCCTCGTCTGGAACATCTCGGTGCCGCGCTGGGCAGGCTCGATCCTGTGCGTGCGCTCGGTCGCGTGGCCGGGGTCGAGGGGGGGCTGCTGCGCGTGCGCGGTCTTGCCGGGGCGCGCCTTGGCGACCGCCTGGAGTTGCGGCGGCGCGACGGCGGGCAGCTGTGCGGCGAGATCCTGCGCCTCACCGAATCGGAAGTGGTGATGCTGCCCGAGGCGGATGCACATGGCGTCTCGCTGGGCGATCCGGTGGCACTTGCGCCGCCGCCCGTGATCGCACCCCATGCGGGCTGGATCGGCCGCGTGATCGACCCCTTCGGCCGCCCGCTCGACGGCGCTCCGCTGTTGCCGGGCCCGGTACCGCGGCCCCTCCTTGCCGTGCCGCCCGCGCCGGGACGGCGGCGCGGCTTCGGCCCGCGCCTCGACACCGGGCTGGCGCTCTTCAATACCGCGCTACCCGTGGCGCGTGGCCAGCGGCTGGGCCTCTTCGCGGGCTCGGGCGTCGGCAAATCGACACTGCTGGCACAACTCGCGCGCGGAATGGAGGCGGATGTGGTCGTCCTTGCCCTGGTCGGCGAGCGCGGTCGCGAGCTGCGCGATTTCGTGGAATCGGCGCTGGGACCCGGGGGCATGCGGCGCAGCGTCATTGTCGCGGCCACCTCGGACCGCTCGCCGTTGCTGCGGCGCCGATGCCTGTTCACCGCGATGGCGGTGGCCGAGCATTTCCGCGACGCGGGGCGGCACGTCCTGTTGCTGGCCGATTCGGTGACCCGTCTCGCGGAGGCGCATCGCGAGGTTGCGGCGGCCTCCGGCGAATTGCCCGCACTACGCGGCTTCCCGCCCTCCACCGGCCAGATGATCATGGCGCTGGCCGAGCGGGCAGGGCCCGGAGAGGGCGACACAGGCGACATCACGGCGCTCTTCACCGTGCTGGTGGCGGGCTCCGACATGGAGGAGCCGGTCGCCGACATCCTGCGCGGCGTGCTCGACGGCCACGTCGTGCTCGACCGGGCCATTGCGGAGCGCGGGCGCTTCCCGGCGGTCGATCTCACGCGGTCGGTTTCGCGCAGCCTTCCGGCAGCGGCTTCCGCGGAGGAGAACGCGGCCATCCTCCGGCTGCGCGCGCTGGTCGCCGCGCACGAAGGGGCGGAGCCGATGATTCGCGCGGGGCTCTACACCGAAGGCAGCGATGCGGAAGTGGATCAGGCGTTGCGGGTCTGGCCGGAGGTGGAACGCTTTCTGGCCGAGCCGGAGAGGCAGGGTATCGAGCAGAGTTTTCGCCGGTTGAACCTGATCCTGCGGCGGGCCGATGCCGGCGCCTCGGCCCGCTCCCGCGCCGTCGTGGCCTCCGGCTAGTGCGGTTTCCCTGCTCTCGCGAAGAGACGCAGGAGCGGCCCCTGGTCGGCCGACGATCCGGCGCAAGGCTTTTCGGAACCGTCAGGACGGCGGCGGCGCGCCGTCTTGGCCATCGAAGCAGGACATCCTCTGCGATGGCGCTGTTTGCGGAATAGCACGCGATTCCGGGCCTCTCACGCATCAGGTGCCACGCGCCGCAACCGGGAGGCCCGGGCTGTGCCCCTCCGGCTGCGATGAAAGCATGCAATCGCGCTGGCGCGTATCCGGTGCACAGATGCAGACGCGCCGGGGCCTGTCAGGCTCGGAGGGGCGGGGGCCCGGCTCCTCCTTTCAACAAGGTGAGAGCGACGGCGGCCGGCCCCGCCGCTTCGGTTGTTGCCAGCTCGCTTTGCAGCAGGAAGCGTCGTGTCAATGCCTCGCGCGCCTTGGGATCGGCAAAGACCTCGATGTCGGGCGCGCCCACCATCCTTTCGGTTCGGCTCCGGAACACCTCGAGCTGACGGTCCAGGTCCTGCTGCCCGAAACTTGACGGAAGGCCCAGCGCCGTCTCGATCACGCTCCGCAAGGGCGGGGTCCCCATGACGCGGAACCATTTGGTGCGCGGGCTTCCGCTGCTTGCCGCCACAGCCGCGAGCTCGCGTTCGGCATAAAGCGCCAGGCGCATGGATTCATCGCGCGTGCCGACCGCGACCTCGAAGCTCTGCCGCTCGTAGCGCGCGACGATCCGGTCGGCAAACCCCGGCGATCCTGTCGCGGCGCCACCCGGATCGCCGAAGCCGAAGGCTTTCGAGAATTCCGCATAGCGCTTGTCGGTCAAACGGTTGGCCAGCGCGTCTGGCCGCGCTGTGCCCTCCTCCAGAATCTTGCGGATGAAATAGCGGTTTGCCAGATCGTCCTGCAGCCCGAAGGCGCCAAGTGCCACACGCAAGACCTGGCGGTCCTCGACCAGAGCCGCCGCAGTTCCGATCTCGCCGATGCGGTCGCGGAACGCACCGGCATCGCGGGCGACAGCCGGTGTCTCGGCATGGGCCGCTTGCTGCATCGGCAGCGTGCGCTGGAGGAAGCGCCAGCCGGCAAGGCCGCCGATCGGAAGGGCGGGCTGAAAGCTCATGCCCGCCGCGCGGCCGCGAGCAGCCGGTCCTCGCGCGGGATCAGCGCGCGCAGCGCCTTGAGGCAGTGGTAATAGCGCTCCGAGATCAGTGCATCGCTGGCCAGGTCGAGATGTCGCCGGCTGTCGTGGTCGGTGAGCGCGCGGCTCAGTTCCTCGATCCGCCGCAGCAACTGCAGGCGCATTTCCTCGGGTTCGGCATCGCCGGTGAGAACCAGCTGCACCGCGTAACAGACGCGACG
>NZ_JBKHAQ010000174.1:0-3629 GCF_046542825.1 Rhodosalinus sp.
CCCCTCGTTGGGGAGGGGTGTCCCGCCGCCGCGGATACGCCGCGGCCGCGGCTTTCACAAGGGGAAAATTGCCGCTAAGGCGAGCCGAAACGTCGTATTCGATCCAGAGCCCCCTCATGCCCACAGCCGTCCTGTTGACAGATCCCGCATGTCCCGCGCTCGACCCCGCGCTGGTCGAGAGCCTCCGGAACGCCTGGGGTGGCGGGCCGGCCGTCTGGCTGGCACCCGGCGAGGCGGCGGAGTTTCCGGTGCCGCAGGCGCCGTCGAACGCGCCCGGGGTGTGGGGGGAGTTGCAGGGGCTTGGCGTGGACCTCGCCCTGGTGCCCGAGGCGGGGCGGCGGAAGCGGCTGCTGATCGCGGACATGGACAGCACGCTGATCCGGCAGGAGTGCATCGACGAACTGGCCGAGGTCGCGGGCGTGGGCGCGCATGTCCGCGAGATCACCGCGCGGGCGATGAACGGCGAGCTGGATTTCGAGGGCGCGCTGACCGAGCGGGTGGCGCTGCTGAAGGGGCTCGAGGCCGGCGTGATCGACCGGGTGCTGGCCGAGCGGATCACCCACATGTCGGGGGCCGCCGTGCTGGCCGCGACGATGCGCGCGAACGGGGCGCACACGCTGCTTGTGTCCGGTGGCTTCACCGCCTTCGCCGGGCCGGTGGCCGCCGCGCTGGGCTTCGACGAGGCGCAGGCCAACGTGCTGGAGGCGGCCGGGGGCCGGCTGACCGGCACGGTCCGGCCCCCCATCCTTGGCCGCGATGCCAAGGTCGCCGCGCTCGAGCGCACGGCGGCGCGGCTGGGGATCGCGCCCGAGGACGCCATCGCGGTCGGCGACGGTGCGAACGATCTGGGGATGCTTGGGCGCGCGGGGCTTGGCGTGGCGCTGCACGCCAAGCCGGCTGTGCAGGCTCAGGCGCAGATCCGGGTCAACCACGGCGACCTGACCGCGCTGCTCTACCTGCAGGGCTATCGCAGATCGGAGTTCGCGCCGGTCTGATCCCCGTTCAGGCCCGAAGCGCGGCTGCGGGCCGGACGTGGCCCACCGTGTCGCCCCGGCGGTTGCGAATCGGCGCCTCGATCCGGGCGGCCGCGGCAGGGGCGTCCGCCTCCAGCACGCCCAGCCGCACCAGCAGCGCGGCGATCGCGCAGTCCGCCGCGCGCCCCGCGCCGTCCGCGATCTTCAGCGCGATGCCCACCCCCTGCGCAGGCAGGATCGCGGTGAAGACGCCCTCTGCCCCGGTCTTGACGACGAAGGCGCCGGGGGCTGCCCGCATGAGTTCGGTGCAGGCGCGGCCCTCTCCCGCCACCAGATCGGGATGCGCCATCATCGCCTCGACCAGCCGCGCGCCGGCGCGGCTCTGCGCGTCCTCGCGCCGGTGTGCGGTGGCGAACCACGCCATCGCCTGCGCGATGCCGTCGAGCCGCCCGGCGTAATTGGGCAGCGCGCAGCCGTCGATCCCGTAGCCCGGCGATGGCGCGCCGGTGAGGTCCTCGAAGACCTCGCGGCAGGCCGCCTGCACGGGATGGTCGGGCAGGTGATACTCCGGCCCCGCTCCGATGTGCCGGGCGAGCGTCAGCATCCCCGCGTGCTTGCCGGAGCAATTGTTGTGCAGTTGCGTGGGTGGCGTGCCCGCCCGGATCAGCGCCTCGCGCGCGGCGCGGTCCGAGGGCATCTGCGGCCCACAGCGCAGGTCCGACTCGCCCAGCCCCAGCCCTGCCAGCCAGTCGGCGACCCGCCGCGTGTGCCTCTCCGCCCCCTGGTGCGAGGCGCAGGCCAGCGCCAGATGTTCGGGGCCAAGCCCGGCGGCGTCCGCCGCGCCCGAGGTCAGCAGCGGCAGCGCCTGGATCATCTTGATCGCCGAGCGCGGCAGGATCGTGCGCTCCGCGTCGCCCCAGGCGTCGCGCAGGCCCTCGGGCCCCGCCACCGCCGCCGCGCCCAGATGCAGGCTTTCCACGAAGGGGTCGCGCGTGACCTCGACCATCGGTACCCAGCCCTGCATCGCGTTCCCCCTCACGGTTTGGCGATTTTCCGCCAAGAACCCTTTCGCGGACAGAGCATTTCACGGTAGAACACGCCCGTCGAGAGGGGCTCGCCCGGCCGAACGAGCCGCCGCCAAGAGCGGCTTTGGCGGGCACGATCTGGGGCATGGACAGCTTGGAGGCAGGCGAATGACATCCCGTATGGTGCCGGGTCTGGCCGGCGTCCTTCTGCTGATGGCAGGCAGTGTCGCCACGGCGCAGGAGGCAGAAAGCACGAACCGCGTCGCCGCGGAGACGGACTGGAGCGTCTTTATCGAGGACAATCCAAAGGAATGCTGGGCCGTGACCCAGCCGAAGGAGACGGAGAATACGCGCGACGGCCGCGTCGTCGCCGTGCGGCGGGGCGAGACCCTGCTTTTCACCTTCTTCCGTCCGGACGAGGACGTCGCGGGACAGGTCACCTTCACGGGCGGCTATCCGTTTTCCACCGAAGAACCGATCACGCTGGTGATCGGTGACAGCGAGTTCCGGCTCTACACCCAGCCCGACGATTCGGACACGCCGGTGAACGAGCAGGAATGGGCCTGGGCCGCCTCTCCGGAGGAGGATGCGAAGATCGCCGCGGCGATGCGGCGGGGCTCGGATGCCGTGGTGACGGCGCAGAGCACGCGCGGCACGCAGACGCAGGACACCTTCTCGCTCATGGGCTACACCTCCGCGGTCGAGGAGGCGCAGCGTCGCTGCGAGGAGTGACGGCACTTTGGCATCCTCGCGAAAATGCTATATGGGGCCTCATCGTCCCCTGACACGCGAGTGACCCGATGACCGCCGATGCGCCGATCACGCAGGATGTCCTGACGCTGCCCCGGAAGCAGCCGGACGGCGCGTGCAACCTCGTGGGCCTGACCCGGCCCGCCCTCCGCGCGGCGCTGGTCGAGGCCGGCACGCCCGAGAAGCAGGCGAAGATGCGCGAGGCGCAGCTCTGGCAGTGGATCTATCAGCGCGGCGAGCGCGACTTCGCGGCGATGACGAACCTGTCCAAGGCCTATCGCGCGGAACTGGCGGAAAAGTTCGTCATCGCGATCCCCGAGGTCGTCTCGAAACAGGTCAGCGCCGACGGCACGCGCAAGTACCTGATGCGCATCGCGGGCGGCCACGAGGTCGAGACCGTTTACATCCCGGAGACGGACCGCGGGACGCTCTGCATCTCGTCTCAGGTGGGTTGCACCCTGACCTGTTCCTTCTGCCACACTGGCACCCAGCGACTGGTGCGCAACCTGACCGCGGGGGAGATCGTGGGCCAGGTCATGGCGGCGCGCGACGATCTCGACGACTGGCCGAAACCGGGCGAGGGGATGGGAGAGCGGCCGCGCCTCATCTCGAACATCGTGCTGATGGGGATGGGCGAGCCGCTCTACAATTTCGGGAACGTGCGCGACGCGATGAAGATCGCGATGGACGGCGAGGGGATCTCGCTGTCGCGCCGGCGCATCACGCTGTCGACCTCGGGCGTGGTGCCCGAGATCGCCCGCTGCGCGGAAGAGATCGGCTGCCTGCTTGCGGTCAGTTTCCACGCCACGACCGACGAGGTGCGCGACCGCCTCGTGCCGATCAACAGGAAGTGGAACATCGCCACGCTGCTCGATGCGCT
>NZ_JBKHAQ010000049.1:0-19159 GCF_046542825.1 Rhodosalinus sp.
TCCAGGATCGAGTAGCGCGCCGAGTATTCGTTCACGTTGGCCGTGCGGTGGCGGATCCACTGCCGCGCCACGAAAACGGGGAGCTTCACGTGCAGCTTGATCTCGCACATCTCGAAGGGGGTCGAGTGCCAGTGCCGCATCAGATAGCGGATCAGCCCCTCGTCGTTCGAGACGTGCCGCGTGCCGGCCCCGTAGCTCACGCGCGCCGCCTGCACGATCGCCGCGTCGTCGCCCATGTAGTCGATCACCCGGACAAAGCCGTGGTCGAGCACCGGGTAGGCGGTGTAGAGATGGGTCTCCATCCCCTCGGAGACGGCGCGCAGGGTCTGGCGCGGGGTTGCGCGCTGCCGCGCGATCTCTGCTTCCTGCTCGGGCGTGAGCGGCATGGGCGAATCCTCCACCACCAGATGAGTCGTTGCGACACGATATATCGCGGTTCCTGCGCGGAAAACCACCACATCAGGTGCAGGCAAATCCGCCGCAGTTTCGACAGAATTCGGCTGCAGAGTGAGCGTCCACATTGACTTCGGGCACGAAGCTTCTGACCCTGCTGTCAAAACGGGGTTATCCACCGAGGCAGACCAAAATGACACGGACAGTGACGCTTCTTCTGGCGCTCGCCCTGCTTGCCGCCTGCAGCACCGGCGAAGGCTCCAACCCCTTCGATCCGGAGCCCGAAGCCCCCGCCGAAGACCCGACCGAAGAGCCGGATACGGCGGACAGCGGACAGCCCACCGATCCGATCGGCGACGACGATCGCCAGCTGCCGCCCGGCACCCCGAATCCCACCCCAAGCACGTCGATCGTCCGCTACGAGGGGCGCGACGGCGGCAGAAACGGCTTCATCGAGGCACCGCGCTACGACGCCTCCAGCGACAGCTTCTACATCGACAACCTGCCCTTCGACGGCGACAACACCTATGAGCGCGACGACGACGTCGGCAGCCTTGGACCCGCGGGGGCACAGGGGCCCTTCGCCGTCTACGAGAACGACGAGACGGTGACCGACCCGGTGAGCGGCGAGGCGATCGATCAGCTTTCGCACAAGGCGGTCTTTCAGCGCAGCGCCTCGGGCCTGACCGAAGTGGTCCTGGTGCGCGTTGCGGACTACCAGAATTACGGCTTCGGCGGGTGGGCCTACCAGCGCAACGGGGACGTGACGCTTCCCAGCACGCTGCAGGCGACCTTCAGCGGCGACTATGCGGCGTTGCGCGACTTCGACAGCCGCAACGGCCTGGAATACGCGACCGGCGTCATCGAGCTCGATGTCGACTGGGAGGATTTCAACGGCGACTTCACGCAGGACGCCATAAAGGGCACTGTCAAAGACCGGCGCATCTTCGACGTGGACGGCAACGACGTCACCCGCGCGTGGCTGGATGCGCTGGCGGACGAGGCCGATCGGCCCTTTCCCGACGATCCCGGCCTTCCCGACATCCGGCTGGTGATCGGCAACAACACGATCGACGGCAACGGCGAGATCACGGCGCAGGTCTTCAGCACCTATGTCGATGGCGACGGCGAGGTTCAGGAACACGAGGACGGTAGCCTGAACGCAATTCTGGCCGGCGAGAACCCGGACGAGATCGTCGGCACCATTGTCGTCGAAAGCCCCGACCTGGTCCTCGGCACCGGAAACGTCCGGGAAACCGGAGGATTTATTGCCGAGCGCTAAAGTGCAGGCACACCGCCTGATCCGGGCATTTGCAGCCCTGATCCTTGCCGGCGCGATGCCTGCTCCCGCGGCCACGGCCGACACCGTCGCGGTGTCGGCCGGCGAATTGCGCAGCCTGGCCGCCACAGCCCAGGAACGCGGCCGCCCCGAGCTTGCACTGAGCTATGCCGAGGCGCTGCTCGACCGCGACCGACGCGATGTCGACGCCCTGATCCTGAGATCGCGCGCCGCGCGCGATCTGGGGCACACGGGACTCGCGCGGCGCTCGGGGGGCCAGGCCTGGCGCAGCGCCGATGCGGCGGACGACCGGCATGCCGCGGCGCTTGTGACGGCACAGGCGCTGGCGACCTCCGGGCGGCGCACGCAGGCGCAATGGTGGCTGCGGCGCGCCGCACACACGGCCCCCACCCCGGCAGCACGGCAGCGGGCGATCCGCGATTTCCGCTATGTCCGCGCGCGCAATCCCTGGGCGACCGAGCTGAGTTTCTCTGTCGCGCCCAGCTCGAACGTCAACGGCGGCAGCGCGCGGTCCACCACCCGCCTTTACAACCTTCCCTTCGATTTCCGCCTGGCCGGTCAGGCGCGCGCGCTGTCGGGGACGGAAATCGCCACCGGTGTTTCCACACGATACAGGATCGCGGGATCGGCCCGCGGCGACCGCACGGACGTGACGTTCCGCGCGAACTACCGGACCTACCGGCTGAGCGAAGCGGCCCGCGACCAGGCACCCGACGCGAGCGGAAGCGATTTCGCCTTCGGCTCGCTCGCCGTCACGCTGGCGCAGGAATGGCGCCCCGGGAACGCCCGGTTGCCCGCACAGGTTTCCGCCACGCTTGGACAGACCTGGTACGGCGGCGACCCCTATATGCGCTTCGTGCAGGCCGCGGGCACACGGCACTGGGCGCTCGATCGGCGCACCGCGGTGCATCTGGCGCTTTTCGCGGAAACGCAGCAGGGTCAGGGCGCCACCGCCGACAGCCACAGGCTGCGGCTGTCGACGGGAACCGCGCATGTTCTGTCCGGCGGACACAGGCTCCGCCTGTCGGTCGCGGCCACGGCAAGCCGGTCGGATGCGGCAACGCGCGACTACGACCGGCTGGAGGCGGACGCGCGGATGGCGCTGGCACGGCCCGTGCTGGGCCTCGACCTGGCGATGGGGGTCACCCTGGCACGGGAGACCTACGAGGGCAGCTTTTTCGGGACGCAGGGCCGCGACGACACGGAAATCGCGTTCGAGATCACCGCCGATCTGCCCGCGGTCGAATACCACGGCTTCATCCCGGCGCTCACGCTGCGGGGCACGCGCAACCGGTCCAGCGTCGCGCTCTACGACACGGAACAGATCGGGCTGGAGATCGGCTGGCGTTCTGCCTTCTGAACCGGCGTCTCGACACGGCGGCCGTCTGCCCTATGCTGCCCGGGACGTGTTCGGACAAGGAGGCCAGGCATGACGATCCGCTACCTGCACACGATGGTCCGGGTGAAGGATCTGGAAAAGTCCAAGGCGTTCTACGAGTTGCTCGGCCTGCAGGAGACGCGCCGCATGGACAGCGAACAGGGCCGCTTCACGCTGGTCTTCATGGCACCGCCGGGCCAGGAAGAGTGTCCTGTGGAACTCACCTACAACTGGGACGGGGACGAGGGGCTGCCGTCCGACAGCCGGCATTTCGGGCATCTCGCCTACGAGGTGGACGACATCTACGCCATGTGCCGGCATCTGATGGACAACGGCGTGACGATCAACCGCCCGCCGCGCGACGGGCGCATGGCCTTCGTCCGCTCGCCTGACAACATCTCTGTCGAGCTTCTGCAGCGCGGCGAGGCGAAGCCGCCCGAAGAGCCCTGGGCCAGCATGGAGAACACGGGCCATTGGTAAGGGCGCTTGCCCTGCTGTTCGGTCTCTGGGCCGGCGGAGCGGGTGCGGCGGAATGCCGGCTCGCGCTGCTTCTGGCGCTCGATGTCTCCAGCTCCGTCGATGCGCAGGAACACAGGCTGCAGCGTGACGGGCTGGCGGCCGCGCTGATGGCGCCTGACATCCGCGCCGCGATCCTGTCGGGCGCTCCGGGGCAGGTGGCGTTTGGAGTCTACGAATGGTCCGGCCGCAGCCAGCAGCAGGTGATCCTGCCCTGGACGATGCTGGACAGCGACGCGACGATCGAGAGCGTCGCCGCCACCATCCGCGCCGCGCCGCGCAGCTATTCGCGGTTTCCCACGGCGGTCGGCTATGCGCTGGGATATGCCAGCACTCTCTTCGCCGAGGGGCCGGCCTGCGATCAGCGGGTTCTCGACGTCTCCGGCGACGGGATCGGCAACGACGGCTTCGAGCCCATGCATGCCTACCGCCACTTTCCCTTCGCCGGCATCACGGTCAATGGCCTTGCCGTGGGCGGGCACGACCCGCAGGTGCTGGACTACTACATGTTCGATCTGCGCCATGGACCGGGCGCCTTCGTCGAGTTCGCCGAGGACTACGACGATTTTCGACGCGCGATGGAGCGCAAGCTCTATCGCGAGCTGGGCGGCATGGCGATCGGGCGCGCGGAGGAATGAGGGCGGCGCTGGCCGCGCTTTTCGCTGCGTTGGCGCTGCCGGCCGAGGCGGCCTGTCGGCTCGCGCTGGCCCTGGCGCTCGACGTCTCCGAGTCCGTGGACGGCCGCGAGTACCGGCTGCAACTCGACGGGCTGGCGGCGGCGCTCGAGGACGCGGCGGTGGCTGACATCCTGCTGTCGCACCCCGAGACGCCCGTCGCGCTTGCGGCCTACGAATGGAGCGGACCCGGCGCGCAGCGGCTGGTGCTAGACTGGACGCCGGTGACCGACCCGGCAGCCCTGACGCGCGTGGTCGCGCACCTGCGCGCGACGGACCGCGCGCTCGAGCCCGGCGCGACCGCGATCGGCGAGGCGCTCCTGCACGGCGAGGCGCTTGTGTCGCGCGGCCCGGCCTGCTGGCGGCAGGTGATCGACATCTCGGGCGACGGCAAGTCCAACACCGGCCCCGACCCCGCGGCACTGGGCGGCGCGCTGGGGCGGATCACCGTCAACGCGCTGGTCGTGGGGGGCGACGGCGAGGACTGGATCGACCGCCGGCAGGTGCCGATCGGCGAATTGTCCAGCTACTTCCGCACCGAGGTGATCCGCGGCCCCGACGCCTTCGTCGAGACCGCGCTTGGCTATCATGACTTCCGCCGCGCGATGACCCGCAAGCTGCTGCGCGAACTCGAAGGCCGGGCACTGGCGGCCCGGTGACGGGGCGCGAGGCGCGCCGGACCCGACCCCGGCACGCCCCCACCGGCTCAGGCCGCGAGGCCCAGCTTGTAGACGTGAATCTCGAAGGTCGGGTGCTGTTCGGCGCCCACCACACCTTCGCGGTAGTGGCGGTAGGTCGAGCGCCAGTAGGGCTGGATCACCACGCCCTCGTCGCGCATGATCGTCTCCAGCCGCTCCATCGTCTGCCGCCGCGTGTCGGCGTCGGCGATCGACAGCGCCTCTGCCAGCGCCGCGTCGAATTCCTCGCTGGCGAAACCGCTCTCGTTCCAGGGCTCGCCCGAGCGATAGGCCAGCGCCAGCACCTGCACCCCCAGCGGGCGCTGTGCCCAGTCGGTCGTCGAGAAGGGATATTTCGCCCAGTCGTTCCAGAAGGTTGCGCCCGGCAGGATCGTGCGCCTGACCTTGATGCCGGCATCGCGCAACTGCGCCGCGACCGCGTCGGAGGTGTTGCGCCGCCAGTCGTCGTCGATCGAGATCAGTTCGTGCTCATAGTCGGCCATGCCGGCCTCGGCCATCAGCGCGGCGGCGGCCTCGGGGTCGAACTCCGACGGGCCGATGTCGGCGTATTCCGGGTGGATCGGGCAGACGTGATGGTTCTCGGCCACGGTGCCGCGGTCGGAGTAGCCCAGCGACAGGCAGACCGCGTTGTCCACCGCCAGCGCCAGCGCGCGGCGCACGCGCACGTCGGCATAGGGCGTCTCGCCGTCCACCTCGGCCTGCTGGTTGGCGCGGATGACGAGGGTGTTGGCGGTCACCGCTTCCGACTTGACCCAGCCGATGCCATCGAGGATCTCGATGAAGTCGCCCAGGCTTTCGTAGAGCATGTCCACCTCGCCCGAGTCGGCGGCAGCCACGATGGAGGCCTGGTCGGTGCCGAAGTCGATGTATTCGATCCGGTCGAGCGCGGCCTCGCCGATCACGCCCTTGCCCCACCACTCGTGGTCGGGGTTCTTCACCATCACGGCGCGCACGCCGACCTCGAAGGTTTCGGGCATGTAGGGCCCGGTGCCCACGGGATTGTCGAGCGGGTTGCCCGAGAAGCCCTGCGGCACGATGGCGGCAGGGTAGTCGGAAAAGCCCGCGATCAGCGTGATGTCGGGGGTGTCGAGGGTGAGCCGAACGGTCAGGTCGTCCACCACCTCGATGGCGCCCTCGCGCGCCTCGCCGGTTTCGTCGTCGATCAGCGACGAGACGCGGCTGGCCATCGAGTTGCCCTCGACGTTGCGCTCGGCCCAGCGGCGGATGTTGTAGGCGACGTCCTCGGCGGTGAAGGGCTCGCCGTTGTTCCAGGTCACGTCAGGGCGCAGGTTGAGCAGGTATTCGGTCGCGTCCTCGTTCACCTCCCAGGAGTCCAGCAGGATACCGCGGAAGCTGCCGTCACGGTTGTATTCCACCAGGTATTCCAGCCAGCCGCGCGTGAAGTTCGACATCTGCGGCCAGTCATAGCTGCGCGGATCCTTGAGCGCCTTGACGGTGCTCTCGATCCGGAGCGTGCCGCCCTCCTGCATCGCCGGCTGCGCCGCGGCGGGCGTGTCGAGCCCGATCAGCGCATAGGCCGAGGGCACCGAGACGCCCAGCGCGGTGGCGCGCGTCAGAAACTCGCGCCGCGACAGGCGGCCCTCGCGCACCTCTCTTGCATAGAGTCCAGCTGCGGGGTGTAGCGGGCCACGGGATGCGGATCGAGTCATGACGGACCTCTCGAGCAGTCAAAAAGGTGAGGAAAGCGGTCGCATGGTTTCAGGCTTTCTGCGGACCGGAGGCATGCCGGCCAAAAGCGACCATGGCCAGTAGAACGGCTTCGTCCCGGCAAGGCAACAGGCGAATCGCGACACGCTGCCGCAGACGAAGGGCTGCCGGAGCGCCGATCCCGGCTGCGGCGACGCGGGGTTCTTGTCATGCGGCCGCGCCAGCCACGCGCGCGGCGGGATGGCATCCGTCGCGCACCACTCGCCGCGGAGGCGAAGGCCCATTGCGGGGCCTCCTCAGTAGATGTAGCGGATCTGATCGCTCCAGTAGCGCTCGACCCGGCGCAGGGCAGAGGTGATCTCTTCCAGCCCGGCCGGACCCAGCACGCCCTTCGCGTGCAGCCCGTCCGCGTGCCGGGCGAAAAGTGCGGCGACGATGCGACGGATCTCCTGCCCCTTCGGCGTGAGCCGCACGCGCACCGCGCGGCGGTCGATCTCGCACCGCTTGTGGTGCATATAGCCCGCCTCGACCAGCTTCTTGAGGTTGTAGCTGACGTTCGAGCCCTGGTAGTAGCCGCGGCTCTTCAACTCGCCCGCCGTCACCTCGTTGTCGCCGATGTTGAAGAGCAGAAGCGCCTGCACCGCGTTCACCTCGAGCACGCCCAGCCGCTCGAATTCGTCCTTGATGACGTCGAGAAGCAATCGGTGCAGCCGTTCGACCAGCGACAGTGTGTCGAGATAGCCGACCATGAAACCGCGGTCGATCCCGTCCGGGAAGGGCGTGGTCATGTTCATCTTGGTCGCTCTCCGCCTCGGTAATGCGGGCGACATTGACGACAAAGGCCGAACAAGCGGTTAAACCATGCCGATAGCGCCTAGAATGCAATCTATTCGGCCGCCGGCAGCACGCTCTGGATGTCCGCGACGAGCCCTGCATGACGTTCCGGCGGCCTGACCTGCCCGGACACCCACGCATAGAGTTCCTGGTCGTTCTCTTCCAGAAGCGCCTCGTAGGCATCGAGCTGATCTGGCCCCATCGTGTCACGCCGCGCCTCGAAGTAGCGCATCAGGATCAGGTCCATCTCCTTGATCCCGCGGCGCATCGAGCGGATCTTCAGCCGGCGCAGACGGGTTTCCCGATCCTCGGCGGTCATCGACCGCCCTCCTTGAGTGCGAGGCGCAGCTGCTTTTCCAGCCGCGCCAGCCGGTCGGACGCCAGCTTCAGCTCGCCGCGCATCTCGCGCATCGAGGCGAGGATCCGGCCCAGTTCCGGCGGCACCTCTGCCACATCGTCGGGGCCTTCCAGCCCGTCGCCCTCGCCCGTCAACAGCCACATGATCGAGACGTTGAGGATGCCCGCCATCATCGACAGCCGGTTGGCGCGCGGCTCGCTCAGGTCGTCCTCCCAGCTCCGCAGCGTCGAAAGCTTCACCCCCAGCCGGCGGGCGAGTTGCTGTTGCGTCATGCCGGCGTGCTCGCGCGCGGCCGCTACGCGGTCACCGAAGGTGGCGGCATCGGGGCCGTACCAGTCTGCGGGCCCCAGCGAGTCCTCGTTCATCTGTCTCTCCCTTCGCGGCGCAAGCCGCTTGATCATCGCTCGACCGCCAGCCTAAGACATGGGCGATCCGCCTTCAAACCGGTGCGCCCATGATCCCGCTTTCCGCAACCCTCGCCCGCGTCCGGCCCTCGCCTACCGTTGCGGCCACCCAGCGGGCGCGCGAGCTTGCGGCGGCGGGGCGCGACGTCATCTCGCTCAGCGCCGGCGAGCCGGACTTTGACACGCCCCGGCATGTCAAGGACGCCGCGATTGCGGCACTCGAGGCGGGAAAAACGAAATATACCGCGCCCGACGGCATCCCCGAGCTGAAACAGGCGGTGGCCGCCAAGTTCCGGCGCGAGAACGGGCTCGACTACAAGCCCTCCGAGATCACGGTGAGCGCCGGCGGCAAGCAGGTGCTCTTCAACGCGCTCATGGCCACGCTGAACCCCGGCGACGAGGTGGTGATCCCGGCCCCCTACTGGGTCAGCTACCCCGACATCGTGCGGCTTGCGGGCGCCGAGCCGGTGATCGTGGAGGCGCCGATGGCGCAGGGCTTCAAGCTGAGCGCCGAGGCGCTGGAGGCCGCGATCACGCCCCGCACGCGGTGGTTTCTCTTCAACTCGCCCTCGAACCCCTCGGGTGCCGGCTATTCGCGCGCCGAACTCGCCGCGCTCACGGAGGTGCTGATGCGGCACCCGCATGTCTGGGTCCTGTCGGACGACATCTACGAGCATATCGCCTACGACGGCTTCGATTTCGTGACGCCCGTTCAGGTCGAGCCGCGCCTGCGCGACCGCACGCTGACGATGAACGGCGTCTCCAAGGCCTATGCGATGACCGGCTGGCGGATCGGCTATGCCGGTGGTCCGGCAGAGCTGATCGCGGCGATGCGCAAGGTCCAGTCGCAAAGCACGACCTGCCCCGCGTCGCTGTCGCAATGGGCCGCGGTCGCCGCGCTGGAAGGGCCGCAGGACTGCATCGCCCAGGCCGGGACGGCCTTCTGCCGGCGGCGCGACATGGTGGTGGCGCGGCTGAACGCGATCCCCGGCATCGACTGCCCGCTGCCGGAGGGCGCCTTCTATGTCTATCCCTCGATCGCCGGGCTGATCGGCCGAACGACGGCGGGCGGGCGGCGCATCGGGACGGACCAGGATTTCACCGATGCGCTGCTGGAGGAACAGGGCGTCGCCGCGGTGTTCGGCGCGGCCTTCGGCCTCAGCCCGCATTTCCGCGTGAGCTACGCCGCCTCGGATGCCGCGCTCGAGGACGCCTGCACGCGGATCGCCGCCTTCGTCGCCGGGATGCACTGATGGAGCTGCCGGAGTATTTCTTCCGCGTGCGCGAGAACGGCGCGCTGGTGTTCCGCATCGAATCCGGGAACCGGCATCGCCGGCTCGAGATGGAACCCATCGCCGTGGCGAACACGAGCAACGGCAAGATCAAGCCGCAGGGCGGGCGCGAGCTGACCGAGGCCGATCACGCCGCGATCCGCGCCTGGATGGCGGAGCGCGAGGCGGTGCTGGCCGCGCGCCAGCTGGACGACATCCGGCGCACCATCGACCATCTGAACCTGACCGCCCAATGGGCACAGAGCCGCGCCGGCGATTCCGACCTCGAGGCCGTCACCGACGACCTGCTCATGGCGATGCACGACCTCCGCACCGTCCTGGTGCGCCGCAAGGCCGAACGGCTCGCACCGAAGGATTAGGCCCGCGCGCCCTCGGGCGCCGCGCCCGCCCGCAGCCGCGGCACCGCGCGGCCCCAGAAGCGCGCCATCATCAGCACCCCCGCGCAGGCCAGCCCCAGCGTCAGGCCCAGCCAGACGCCCGCACCGCCCCAGCCCAGCCGGAAGCCCATGACCAGCGCCGCGGGGATGCCGATTGCCCAGTAGCTGACCGCCGCCATGACCATCGGCACGGTGGTGTCGCGCACGCCGCGGAGCAGTCCCAGCGCCATGACCTGCGCCGCATCGACGAGTTGAAAAAGCGCGGCAATCGCCAGAAGCAGCGCGCCCAGTTGCATGATCTCCGCCCGCGCGGGTTCGTCCGGGTCGAGAAACAGCGCATAGAGCGGCCCGGGGGCAGCAAGAAACAGCACCACCGTGGCCCCCACGGCCACCGCGCTCAGCACCAGAACGGCATGCGCCCCCCGGACAAGATGCGCGGCGTCGCGCAGGCCATAGGCGTTGCCGGCCCGGATCGTCGCCGCGTTCGACAGCCCCATGTGCACCATGAAGGTGGCAGAGGAGATCTGCAGCGCGATGCCATGCGCGGCCAGCGGAATGGTGCCCAGCCAGCCCATCATCACCGAGGAAAAGGAAAAGAGCGCCACCTCGGCAAGGTTGGTGATCCCGATTGCGGCGCCCATGCGCGCGACCTGGCGGAACACCTCCCAATCGGGGCGCCAGAGCCGGGCGAAGAGCCGGTGCTCCGGCAGCACCGCCGCCGCATAGGCCGCCGAGAAGATCAGCGCCAGCGTGTTGGTCGAGACAGAGGCGATCGCGGCCCCCCTCAGCCCCAGTTCGGGCGCCCCCCAGTTGCCGAAGATCAGCGCGTAGTTGAGCAGGCCGTTGGCCACCGCCGCCGCGACCGTGATCCAGAGCACCACCTGCGTGCGGCCCAGCGCGGCGAGGTAGGATTTCAGCACCATGACCAGCAGCGCGGGCAGGATGCCCGGCCCCGCGATCCGCAGGTAGTCCTGTGCGGCGTCCGAGAGCTCCGGCGCCTGGCCCATCAGCCGCAAGAGCGGCTCCGAGAACCAGAAGAGCGGCAGCGAGGCCAGCGCGAAGAGCACCGACAGCCACAGCCCCATCCGGGTGACGCGGCGGATCGCCGTCTCGTCCCCCTCCGCCTCGGCCGAGGCGACCAGCGGCATCACGGCCCAGGCGATGCCCGCCCCGAAGATCCACAGCGTGAACCACAGCGCGGTCGCCAGAACCAGCGCCGCCAGCCCCTCGACCGAGTGCCAGCCCATCATCACCGTGTCGGTCAGATGGATCGCGAACTGTGCGAGGTGCCCGCCGACCAGCGGCAGGCCCAGGACGAGGATCGCGCGCATGTGCGCGGCATATGTCATCCGGGGCGCGGCCATACCCGCGCTCTACGCGCGCCCCTGCGCGCCCGCAAGGCCACCTCCGGCGTGACGGCGCCGGCCAGGACCGCAAGCGTCTGCTGCCCACGGCGCCGAGCGCGCCGGCCCCCGCCGCGGCCGGCCGTCGGCCCCACAGGCGCCAGCGCGGCACGCCCTTTCAATGGTCCCCAAATACCCAATGTCCCGAGATCCCCGCCCGCGCGGACGCCGGGGCGGTTCCGTTCAGATCAGCCGCAGCGCCATCTGCCAGGACAGGGCCGCGATCACCGCGCCGGCGCTCACCTCCAGCAGCGGCACGGCGCGCGCCAGGGCGCGGCTTTCGGAGAGTTGCGCCAGCGCACCCTCGCGCGCGGTCACGGCGGCCAGCGCCACGGCCACGGTCACGCTTGCCGTGCCCAGCGCCATCGCCCCGACCCCGGCGATCCCCTGCCAGACTAGGTCCATCCGCCAGGTCAGCACCAGCAGGAACAGCGCCCCGGTGCAGGGGCGCAGCGCAACGGCCCCGATCAGTGCGGCCGCTTCGCGCCAGCCGGTGACGCGGGCGGCCTCATCGGCGGTGGGCCCGTGGGCGTGGCCGCAGGCGTGGTCATGGGGGCACGCCTCGCCGTGCGGCGCCCGTGCTGCCGCCAGCGCGGGCGCGGGCCGCATCCGCCACAGCTTGCGCGCCCCGCGCAGCACCAGCCAGGCGCCGATCGCGCCGATCGCGGCATAGGAGAGCGGCGCAAGCCAGGCCTCGGCCGCCTCGGTCAGTTGCGCGCGCGTGAGGCCGAAGGCCCAGACCCCGCCATAGACCAGCGCGACGGCCGTCGCGCCCTGCGCGAGGCTTGACGCGACGGCAAGCCCCGACAGCCGCAGCGCCGGCACGCGGCTGCCGGCACCGTAGCCGCCGATCAGCAGCTTGCCATGCCCCGGCCCGGCCGCGTGAAAGAACCCGTAGGCAAAGCAGACGCTCCACAGGGCAGACAGCGCACCGGGCTCGCCGGTGCGAAGGCTGCGCAAGGCGCCTGCCATCGCCTGTTGCGCGGCCTGCTGGCCCTGTGCCGCCCAGCGGGCCACATCGCCCGCGCCGCCCAGCAGCCAGAGCCAGGCGGCCAGCCCGGCGACCGCGGCAAGCCCGATCAGGAGGAGGCCGCGCATGCGATCCGGGCCTTGTCGGCATAGAGATGGCCCACCTCCATCACCTCGAAGGTCATCTCGTCCACCTCGCCAACCAGTTCCTGCACCTTGCGGCCGGCTTCCTCGACATCGACGGGCTCGATCGGCGCCTCGCAGCGCTCCGGCAGTTTCACGCTCTTCAGCGTGTAGGCGACGAAGAAGGTGGGATCGTAGGTCTCGATCACGGTGCCTTCCGCGGGAAAGGGCTCCACCTCGCGCCGGTGGCTGGCCACGATCTTCGCGTCCTCCACCGCGATGCCCGTGGCCTGCGGCAGGCCGATCTGCGCCGTCGCCTCGTCATTGCGAAGGTAGACGTCGCCCTCGAAATCCTCCGGCCAGATTTCCAGGTCGAAGCCGCGCAGTTCGGCAAGCTCACGCTTCGTCAGAACGGCGTCGCCGTCTGGATCGAGTCCCCGGTCCTCGAGAATCATCAGGCTCGAGAAATCGTCATAGGTCCAGGTGACCTCGATCGCGGTGATCCGCCCTTCCGAATCGACCTCCAGCCGCAGGTCGGCGTCCACGAACATGTGCGGATGCGCACCGCCTGCAACGGGCGCGAAGGCCAGGGCGACCGCGAGCATGACGGGGCGGTTCATGCCGGCAAGGTAGACGCTGCGGTGCACGAGGGCAAGCGGCGGCCACAGCGCGATCGGCGGGCCGCTGCCGTCAATCCCTGCGCAGCTCCGGATGCATTCTGATCGTTTCCGGCTCGCGCGGGTCGAGCCGAGCCCGGGCGTCCCGCGCCCCCGCTTTCCCGCGGTCCCGCGCTCTGCCATAGTGGGCGCCAACCGAGCAGACCCAACAAGGGCAGGACAGGCGATGGCCGACGATCTTCTGAGCGGCGCCAACGGCGGCGACTATGACGCCTCTTCGATCGAGGTGCTCGAGGGGCTGGAACCGGTGCGCAAGCGCCCGGGCATGTACATCGGCGGCACCGACGAGCGCGCGCTGCACCACCTTGTGGCCGAGGTGCTGGACAACGCGATGGACGAGGCGGTGGCAGGTCACGCCAACCGTATCGAGATCGAGCTGCATGCCGACGGGTCGATCACCATCCGCGACAACGGCCGCGGCATCCCGGTGGACCCGCACCCGAAGTTCCCCGGGAAATCCGCGCTGGAGGTGATCCTCTGCACGCTGCACGCGGGCGGCAAGTTCTCCGGCAAGGCCTATCAGACCAGCGGCGGCCTGCACGGCGTGGGCGCCTCGGTCGTCAACGCGCTGTCGGACTCCATGGTGGTGCAGGTGGCGCGCAACCGCCTGCTCCACGAGCAGCGTTTCGCGCGCGGCGTGCCGCAGGGACCCTTGCAGGAAGTGGGCGCAGCCCCCAACCGGCGCGGCACCACCGTCACCTTCCATCCCGATGCGGAGATCTTCGGCAGCCACCGGTTCAAGCCCGCGCGACTCTTCAAGCTGGCGCGCTCCAAGGCCTATCTCTTCTCGGGCGTCGAGATCCGCTGGAAATCCGCCGTGGACGACGGCGAGACGCCGGCCGAAGCCACGTTCCACTTCCCCGGCGGCCTCTCGGACTACCTTGCCGAGCGGCTGGGCGGCGCCACCACCTACGCCGAGCGTCCCTTTGCCGGCACGGTGGATTTCCAGGGCCGCTTCAACACGCCGGGCAAGGTGGAATGGGCGATCAACTGGACGCCTGCGAAGGACGGCTTCACCCAATCCTACTGCAACACAGTGCCCACGCCCGAAGGCGGCACGCACGAGGCGGGCTTCTGGGCCGCGATCCTGAAGGGCATCCGCGCCTATGGCGAGCTGGCGAACAACCGCAAGGCCGCGCAGATCACGCGCGAGGATCTGACCGGCGGCGGTTGCGCGCTGGTCTCCTGCTTCATCCGCGAGCCCGAGTTCGTGGGCCAGACCAAGGACCGGCTCGCCACGGCGGAAGCCGCGAAGCTGGTGGAAGGCGCCGTGCGCGACCATTTCGACAACTGGCTCGCCGCGGACACGAAAAGCGCGGGCGCGATCCTCGACTTCCTCGTGCTGCGCGCCGAAGAACGCCTGCGCCGCAAGCAGGAGAAGGAGACGGCGCGCAAGTCCGCCACCCGCAGGCTGCGCCTGCCCGGCAAGCTGGTGGACTGCACCGTGGCCGCGCGCGAGGGCACCGAGATCTTCATCGTCGAGGGCGACAGCGCGGGCGGCTCGGCCAAGGCCGCGCGCGAGCGGCGCACGCAGGCGCTGCTGCCGCTTCGCGGCAAGATCCTGAACGTCCTCGGCGCCGCCTCGTCCAAACTGGGCCAGAACGCCGAGATCAACGACCTGTCCCAGGCGCTGGGCGTGGGGCTGGGCACCAAGTTCCGCCTCGACGACCTGCGCTACGAGAAGGTCATCATCATGACCGACGCGGACGTGGACGGCGCGCATATCGCGGCCCTGCTGATGACCTTCTTCTTCACCCAGATGCGGCCGCTGATCGACCACGGGCACCTCTATCTGGCCTGCCCGCCTCTCTACCGGCTCACGCAAGGAGCCAGACGGGTCTATGCGCTGGACGAGGCCGAGCGCGAGGCCTGGACGAAGAAGGGCCTTGGCGGAAAGGGCAAGATCGAGGTCAGCCGCTTCAAGGGCCTGGGCGAGATGGACGCCAAGGACCTGAAGGAAACCACGATGGACCCCGCCTCCCGCCGGCTGATCCGGGTGACCATCGACGAGGACGAACCGGGGGAGACCGGCGACCTCGTCGAACGCTTGATGGGCAAGAAGCCGGAACTGCGGTTCCAGTACATCTCGGAGAATGCGCGGTTCGTGGAGGAACTGGACGTGTGATGCCCCGTAGGGTGCGTGCTCAGCACGCACCCTACATCAGGCGGCAACGGCAGGGCATCGCTTCCAAGCACCAGGGAGCCGTCGCAATGCGCCGCCAGCAACGGTCCCCGCACCGCATCGCCACCTGCCAGGCCAGCCCGCGTCAGACCAGGGCCACCCCGACCAACCCCACCACGGCCACCGGCATCTGCACGGCCCTGAGCCCCGCGAACCACAGCGGCGCCTCGCCGCGGCTGGCGGCCCAGGGGTCGAGCGCGCCGAGGCTGGCGAAGCCTGCGATGAGCAGCCAGAGGGCGGCGTGCAGGGGAAGGAGCAGCGCCGCGAGGCCCGCGGCGAAGAGCCAGGCGAACATCGCCATCTGCGCCACCGTCGCGCCGCCCTCGGTCCGGAAGCTCAGGCCGCGGCGCACGCCGGAGAAGAACAGCAGCAGTGCCGCGCCCCAGAGGCGCACAGCCTCGCGCAGCGCCTCTTCGGGCAGGAGCCACAGCGCGGGCACCGCGAGCGGAAAGGGCGCCACGGCGAGGAAGGCCAGCCACAGCCCCTCGCGCGGGGGGCGGGCGGTTTCGTGCACGATGACGGTGCGCTCGGTCTCGGGGTCGCTCATGCCGGAGCAATCCGGCAGCCCGGTCCCCGGTTCCCCGTGCGACGCCCCTTGCCCGCCCACCCCGCACCCCTATGCTCGCGGCCATGCGCCGCATCGCCCTGATCCTCGCCTGCCTTCTGCTCGCCGCCTGCGCGCGGCCGCTCACCCAGGGCGAGCGCGCCTTCGCGGCGCTGACGCACGGGGAATCGCTCGACCTGAACCGCGTCCGGCTGCATGACGGGGCGCTGGTGGGCTCCTACACCTGGGAGCGCCAGCCGCGCCCCAGGACCACCTGCCGTGAGCGTATCTGGCCGCCGGGCAAGGCGGGCGAGCCGGTCGAGGTCTCGCCCGGCGCCATCGCGCTCTTCAACCGCGTGTTCTATCGCCGCGATCTCTTCGCGCCCGACTTCATGCCGCGGTTTCCAGAGCGCCTCTACCTCGCCGAGGCGATGCTGCTGGCGCATGAGCTCACGCATGTCTGGCAGTGGCAGCAGCGCGACCGCACCGGCTATCACCCGTTCCGCGCGGCCGCCGAGCATGTTCGCTCGGACGACCCCTATCTCTTCGACGAGGAAAGCGCCGATTTCCTGGACTTCGGCTACGAACAGCAAGGCGCGATCATGGAGGAATACGTCTGCTGCGCCGTGCTGGACCCGGCCGCGCCACGCACCGCGCGACTGCGCGAGATGCTGGCGCGCGAGATTCCGATGGGCGACCTCGACGCGGCGCTGGCCGAGACGCAGGTAATCCTGCCCTGGGCCGGGGCCGAAGTGCGCGGCATCTGCCGCGCGTGATGCTTCAGTCCTGGCCCTCAGTCCTGGATCGAGCGCAGGAACGCCACCAGGTTGGCCACCGGCTCGGTCGTCATGATCGGCTGGCCCGAGGGCGCCTTGACCGCGACCATGGGCCCGCCCTCGAAGAAGTCGCCGTAAACCGGCATCGGGCTGCCATGCGCCACCAGCGGATCGCGACCGTCGATCCGTTTGACCGCCTCCGTCGTGGGGAAGGTGCCGTCATTCGCCGAGGTGAGCGCCGTCAGGTCCGTGGGCTGCACTGTCAGGATCGGCGCCATCGGCCCGTTACCCTGCGCGTCGGTGCCGTGACAGGCGGCGCAGTGGGTGCGGTAGAGCGACTCGCCCAGTTCGGGATCCTGCGCGGCAAGCGGGCTGGCCGCGACGAGCGCGGCGAAGGTCAGGGCGAAGCGGGTCACGAGGGCACCTCCTGAATGCTTTCGAGATAGATCATCAGCGCGGCCAGCGGCCGCGGGACCGGCGAGGGGCGCCCGTCGGCGGTATCCACCGGCACCGTCTCGCCCATCAGCAACTCGCCGAATTCCGGCATGTCCGGGCCCTCCGCGCGTCCCTTCGTGTAACCGTCTATGGTGGACAGAACCTCGACCCGGGGGAAGGCCCCTCCGTTGCGCGCCGCGATCCGGGTCAGGTCCGCAGGGCGCAGGCCGCCCTCCGACGCGAGCGGACCGTCCCCCTTGCCCGTCGGGCCGTGGCAGGCCGCGCAATAGTCGGTGTAGAGCGCGCGGCCCTCCGGTGGCTCCGGCATCGCGGTGACGGCAGCGCAACCTGCGGCTGCAAGCCCGAGAAAGACGAGGGCGGCATGACGGGACATGAACTCTCCTGCGTCGCGGATGATCCTGCCCCACTCTTTCAGAACGCGTGCGACGGGGCAACGGGATGCAGCGCCCCGCAGCGGTCGCGCGCCAAGCGTGACAACCATGCCCCGCCGCGTCATGGTCCGGCCGGACGAAGACGGGGGCAGCCGAAGACGGGAGGCAGGCGATGTTCGACGAGGCCGAAGCGCAACGGGCGCTGGAGGACAATTTTGCGCCCTGGGTACTGGCGCTGCGCCCGCGGGTGGTCGCGGTCGGCACGGGCCGCGCAGAGTTGCGCATCCCGATCACGCCGGAGCTTGCGCGCGTCGGCGGCATCGTCTCTGGTCAGGCGCTGGCGGCGCTTGCCGACACCTCGATGGTGATCGCGACCGCCGCGCACTTCGGCGCGCTCAGGCCCGTGGCGACCACGAACCTCGACACCCAGTTCCTGCGCCCCGGCAGCGGCGACTCGGTCCTGTGCCGGGCAGAGGTGGTGCGGGCGGGCAAGGCGCTGGTCTTCGCGCGCGCCGTGCTGATCGCCGAGCCCGCCGGCAAGGACATCGCCACGGCGACGGCGACCTTCTTCGTGCCGTGAGGTGCGCTGCAGCCTGAAATGCTCAGGGCGGCGCGGTCGGGGCCCGCCACAGGCTGCGGACGGACATCGGGTCTGCCTCGCCCCCGCCACCGGCAGACGCCTGCTTCCAGCGCCAGGGATTCGGCTTCGACCAGCGCAGGCCCGGGTTGCGCCACCGGACCGATCAACTGCCCTGCGGGCCGAAGACGTGTGGACAGCGTGGCTGCGCCCGTGCATGGCTGTCGCTGCGGCAACGAAGGCAGGTCGGGGATGAGCGAGATCGAGATCGAACGCGAGGGGCATGTTGCCATCCTGTGGCTGAACCGGCCCGACCGCCTCAACGCCGTCAACGAAGCGATGACGAAGGCGATGCGCGCGGCGCTGACCGAGATCGAGCAGGACGGGTCGCTGCGCGCGCTCGTCCTTGCCGGACGCGGCCGCGTCTTCTGCGCGGGCATGGATCTTGCAGCCTTCGCGGCCGGCGAGCGGCCCGGGCTTCTCGACCCAGACCGGTTTGCAGGCTTCGCCAACGCGCAGCGCAGCAAGCCGGTGATCGCTGCCGTGCAGGGCGCGGCGCTTGCGGGCGGCTTCGAGATCGTTCTGGCCTGTGACATGGTGGTGGCGGCCGAAGGCACGAAGTTCGGCCTGCCCGAGGTCAAGCGCGGCCTGTTTCCCGCGGGCGGCGGCACGATCCGCCTGCCCCGGCGCATTCCACCCGTGCTGGCCAACGAGATGCTGCTCACCGGCGAGCCGATCGAGGCCAGCCGCGCCCATGCCCTTGGCCTCGTCAACCGCGTGGTGCCCGCCGATGACCTGGTCGGCACCGCGCTCGACCTTGCGCGTCGGATCGCCGAAAACGCGCCGCTCGCCGTGCGCTCGGCCCTGGCGCTGGCACGCGACGCGGGCGCCACGGCAGAGGCGGAGCTCTGGGCCGCCAACGATGCCCTCTGGCGCCGGGTCGACACCTCGGACGACGCCCTCGAAGGCGCCCGCGCCTTCGCGGAGAAACGCGCGCCCGTCTGGAAGGGGCGCTGAGCCGTTGCCGGCGCAGGCGATGCCGCAGAGCCGGGCCGGTGCGCTCAGGGCGCCCGCGGATACGGCGACGGTCGACCGAAATCGTTCCACATCCTTGCCAGGCGACGACCCCGCCCCAGCATCCCTGCAAGACCCGCCGCGCCCGTGCCCGGCGGCTTTTTGAACGGAGGCA
>NZ_JBKHAQ010000050.1:0-19135 GCF_046542825.1 Rhodosalinus sp.
GCGCTGCCCCCGTCGGCTGCGCCGACTCCCCCGGGGTATTTCTGGCAAGAGGAAGGACCGGGTCAGGCGGCCCTCGCGGCGGCGCGGGCGGCTTCGGCGGCCCGGTCGAGGCGACGCAGCGCCTCCTGCACCTCCTCTCGCGTCAGCGTGAGCGGCGGCAGCAGGCGCACGACATTGTCGGCTGCGGGCACGGTGATGACCTCTTCGGCGAAGCACGACGTCACGAACTCCGCCGCGGGCAGGCGGCATTTCAGGCCCAGCATGAGGCCGGTGCCGCGCACCTGCTCGAAGACATCCCCGTGCGCCGCGACGAGGCGTTCGAGCCCCTGCCGAAGCTGGCCGGCGGTGGCGCGCACCTGCGCGAGGAAGGCCTCCTCGGCCACGATCTCCATCACCTTGAGGCCCACGGCGCAGGCCAGCGGGTTGCCGCCGTAGGTCGAGCCGTGGGTGCCGGCGGTCATCGCGGCGGCCGCGCCTTCGGTTGCGAGCACCCCGCCCAGCGGGAAGCCCCCGCCGATGCCCTTGGCGACCATCATGATGTCGGGCGCCACGCCCGCCCATTCGTGCGCGAAAAGGCGCCCGGTCCGCCCCATGCCGCATTGCACCTCGTCGAGGATCAGAAGCGCGCCCATCTGGTTGCAGAGGTCGCGCAGGCCCTTCAGGGACTCTTCGGGCAGCACGCGGATGCCGCCCTCGCCCTGCACCGGCTCGATCAGCACGGCGGCGGTGCGCTCGGTCACGGCGGCGCGCAGGGCCTCCTGATCGCCCCAGGGGACATGCACGAAGCCGGGCATCAGCGGGCCGAAGCCGGCGGTCATCTTCTCCGATCCGGCGGCCGCGATGGCGGCGGTCGAGCGGCCGTGAAACGCGCCCTCGAAGCAGACGATCTCGTGGCGCGGCGCGCCTGCCGCGTGCCAGTGCCTGCGCGCCATCTTGACGGCGAGTTCCAGCGACTCGGTGCCCGAATTGGTGAAGAACACCGTGTCGGCGAAGGTTTCGGCCACCAGCCGTTCTGCCAGCGCCTCCTGCTCGGGGATGCGGTAGAGGTTGGAGACGTGCCAGAGCTTCTCCGCCTGTTCCGTCAGCGCCGCGACCAGGGCGGGGTGCGCGTGACCCAGCGCGTTGACCGCGATGCCGGCGCCAAGGTCGAGGAAACGTCGCCCGTCCGCCTCGGTCAGCCAGGCGCCTTCGCCCTTCACGAAGGTCAGCGGCGCGCGGTTGTAGGTCGGCAGAACGGGAGGGATCATGCGTCTGTCCTCGTAAGGCAAGCCCTTGAGTGCCCGAGGGGCTGGGCCAAGTCAACGTCGGGGAAGGGGTGCGCGGGTCGTCGCGCGGCGGCCGGCGTCAGGCGCGTCGGCGTCGGGGTGCGGCGAAGGGAACCGGGCTCGTCATGGGCCACCGTGTAGCGCGCGCCTTGCACCTTGGGAAGCGGTTTCTCGCGCCTTGGGAATCGCGGGAACGGGAGGCTGCTGCGCACCAGCGCGCAGGTCCTGCGCTTTCGGGAATTACCGGCACCGGTGCCCGAACCCGGCAATGCGCCCCGCGAGCGCCGAAGAGCGTCACACGAAGGGGTCCTCCGGATAGCGCACCTCCGCGAGGTAGAGCCCGCCGGGTGGGGCGACAGGGCCGCAGCGGGCGCGGTCGCGCGCGACGAGCGCCGCGCGAACACGGTCGGGCGTCCAGGCGCCGGCACCCACGCGCTCCAGCGTGCCGACGATCGAGCGGACCTGATTGTGCAGGAAGGACCGCGCGCGGGCGCGGATCCACAGCTCCGGCCCCCAGAGGCCCGCCACCTCCTCGATCGACAGCTCGTCCAGCGTCCTGACCGGGATCTTCGCCTGGCAGAGCGCGGCGCGGAAGGTGGTGAAGTCGTGCCTCCCGACGAGATGCGCGGCCGCCTCGCGCATCGCTAGTGGATCGAGTGCGCGCGGCACCTGCCAGACGAGGCCCGCGGCATGGGTCGCAGGGGCGCGGCGCATCAGCAGGCGGAAGAGATAGCGTCGCTCGACCGCAGAAAAGCGCGCGTGCCAGCCCTCTGCCACCCGCGCGCAGGCCACCACGGCCACCGGCTGCGGCCTGAGATGGTGATTGAGCGCCTCCGACAGGCGGAAGGGGTCCCAGTCGCGCGCCATGTCGGCCTGCGCCACCTGCCCCAGCGCGTGCACGCCCGCATCCGTGCGGCCGGCCGCGGCGACCGCGAAGGGGCCATCCCCGAGCCGCGCAAGCGCCGCCTCGAGCGCGCCCTGCACGGTGGGCAGGCCCGCCTGCCGCTGCCAGCCGGCGAAGGGGCCGCCGTGATACTCGATCTTCAGCGCGTAGCGGGCCATGGCCAGCGCCTTAGCGCCGGGCGGCGCCCCCGGCAATCCCCGCCCCTCTGGCATCCCGCTGGCCGCACGCCTATCTTGGCCGCGCCATCGAAAGGAGCCCGATTTGGTCATAGGCACGATTGCCGAGGGACTGGTCCGCGGGGTCGGACGGGTCGGGGACACGATCGGCGGGGCCTTCTTCGAGCCGGTGATCCGGCTGGGCGTCACCGGCCTGTCGCGGGCGGGCAAGACCGTCTTCATCACCTCGCTGGTGGCCAACCTGATGGACCGGGGACGAATGCCCGGCCTGGTGGCTGCCGCCGAGGGCCGGGTCGAGGCCGCCTACCTGCAGCCGCAGCCCGACGACGCGGTACCGCGCTTCGACTACGAGCGTCACCTCGCCGCGCTGACCGCGGCCGAGCCGCACTGGCCCGACGGCACACGTGCGGTGAGCCAGCTGCGCCTGTCGCTGCGCGTGCGCTCCACCGGCCTGCTCGCGGGCTTGCAGGGGCCGCGGGTCGTGCATCTCGACATCGTGGACTATCCCGGCGAATGGCTGCTCGACCTCGGGCTTATGGAACGGGACTACGCCACCTGGGCCGAGGGGATGCTGATGCGGCTCGAGAGCCGCCCCGAGCCCGAGGCGGCGGCCTATCTGGACGCCGCGCGGGCGGCGCAGGGCAAGTCCGGCTGGACCGAGCCGGAGGCGCAGGCGCTGACGGCCGGCTACACTGCCGCCCTGCGGGCGATGCGCGACGCCGGCCTGTCGGACACCTCGCCGGGGCGCTTCCTGATGCCGGGCGAGATGGCGGGCTCGCCGGCGCTGACCTTCGCGCCGCTCCCGCGCGAGGGCAACCCGCCGCGCCGGGGCCTCTGGCGCGAGATGGCGCGGCGCTACGAGGCCTACAAGGCGCGCATCGTGCGCCCCTTCTTCCGCGACCATTTTGCCCGGATCGACCGGCAGGTGGTGCTGGTGGACGCCCTGGGCGCGATCCATCACGGGCCGGCCGCGGTGGCGGATCTGTCGCGCACCATGTCGGACGTCCTGAGCGCCTTCCGGCCAGGGCAGAACGGCTTTCTCTCGCAGGTCCTGCGCGGTCGGCGGGTCGAGCGCATCCTCTTCGCGGCGACCAAGGCAGATCACCTGCATCACACGCAACACCCCCGCCTCACCGGCTTCATGGAGGCGCTGCTGCGGCAGGCCCGCGACCGGGCGCAATATGCCGGCGCCGAGACGCGCGCGATGGCGATCGCGGCGCTGCGCGCCACGACCGAGGAGACGCGCGAGCATGGCGGCCGGCGGCTGGACCTTGTCCGGGGGCGGCTGCTGGACGGGCGGCAGGCTGCCTTCTACCCCGGCGCGTTGCCGGAGGATCCCGCCCAGCTGCTCGCGGCCGCCGAGGGCGGCGCCGAACGCTGGCTCGACGCCGACTACGAGGTGATGCGCTTCGCGCCCGCGCCGCTCACGCTGCGCGCCGGCGAGGGGCCGCCGCACATCCGCCTCGACCGTGCGACGCAGTTCCTGATCGGAAACCGGCTGTGAGCGCGCTCCCGCTTCACCTGCGCCCCGCCACGCCGCTCGACGCGGGTGCGCTGGGCGAGATTCTGCACGGCTTCGCCCGGAGCACGCCCTGGATGCCACGGCTGTGGACAGGGGCCGAGACGGTGGCCTTCTGCGGGCGAATGATCGACGCGGGCTGGGTGACCCTGGCCGAGACGGAGGGACGCGCGCTGGGCTTCATCGCGCGTGAGGGCGCCTTCATCCACGCGCTCTACGTGGCGGAGGACGCGCGCCGGCGCGGCGTGGGCCGCGCGCTGCTCGACCATGCGAAGGCCGCGAGCCCGGCACTGACGCTGCGCACCTTCGAGGCGAATGCCGGGGCGCTCCGCTTCTACCGCCGCGAGGGCTTTACCGAGGCGGGCCGCGGCGACGGTCGCGACAACGACGAGGGACTGCCGGACCTGCGCATGGACTGGCAGGACACGCGGGAGGGTGCGGGATGACCGAGCGGCAGGGGCCCGTTCTGATCGAGATCGAGGGCGAGGAGGAGGCCGCGCGCAGCTCTCCGGCAGAGGCGCCGCCAGTGCCCGACGCCGAGCCGCCAGAGGGGCGGGCGATGCAGCAGGCCGCGGCGCTGGCCGCGGCGCGGCCCTCGCGTCTTGCTCGGTGGTTCTGGGGCCTGCTGGGGGCGCTGCTGGCCACGTTGGTCTCGATCGCCGCCTGGGATTTCGCCACCTCGCTGATCGAGCGTCAGCCGCTCCTGGGCTGGGGAGTGACCGCGCTTTTCGCGGCCTTCCTCGTCGTGATGCTGGCCATCGCGGTGAAGGAGCTTGCCGCCTTCGCGCGGCTCGCGCGGATCGACGCGCTGCACCGCGCGGCCGACGCGGCTCATGCCGACGCCGACCTCGAGGGCGCGCGCCGGCTGGTGGCGCGGCTCGACGCGCTTTATGCCCGCCGACCGGAGACGGACTGGGGCCGCGCCCGGCTGGACGAACGCAAGGCCGAGCAGTTCGACGCCGAGGCGCTGCTGGCGCTTGCAGAGCGGGAACTGCTGGCGCCGCTCGACGCCCGCGCGCGAACCGAGGTGGAATCCGCCGCGCGGCAGGTCGCGACGATCACCGCGCTGGTACCGCTGGCGCTGGCCGATGTGGTCGGCGCGCTCACCGCGAACATCCGGATGATCCGCCGCATCGCCGAGATCTACGGCGGGCGCTCCGGCACGCTGGGCAGCCTGCGGCTGGTGCGGGCGGTCTTCACGCATCTGGTGGCCACCGGCGCGGTGGCGGTGGGCGACGACCTGATCCATTCGGTGGCGGGCGGGGGCCTTCTGTCGCGCGTGTCGCGCCGTTTCGGCGAGGGTGTGGTGAACGGCGCGCTGACCGCGCGGGTGGGCATCGCCGCGATGGAGGTCTGCCGCCCCCTGCCCTTCCGCGCGGCGCCGCGCCCCTCGGTCTCGGGCATCGTGCACCGCGCGCTCACCGGGCTCTTCGGAGGTGGCAAGGGCTGAGCGCCGCCACCGCGGTCTCTGCGCGGCGCAAGCGGTTTGCAAACCGCTTGCAAGGGCCTTCCAAGGCCCTTGCCCGGCGCCCGCCCTCAAGGCTTGCGGTCACGCGCCGACAGCCGGCGAGTGGCGCTGCCGCCGGACAGGGGAAACCGTGGCCGCGAGACACCCGGCTGGATCAGCCTCTTGCCGCACCGCGGCATGTCCACGGGCGGCATCGCGCTTGGCGCCGCGATCCCGGAAACGGCGCGCGGTAGGGGCTTCCCGCTGTCGCTGCTATGTCGCGATGACTGACGCCGTCCGGCCCGACGGCGCCGCGCTCACCGTCCCGCAACTGGTCGCGTCAGCCTTGCGCCCGAGGGGATCGAACGACTGCGCGCGAGCCGGGCAGCGATCGGGCGTGCGATGGCCGAGCGAGGGCGGGTCTGTAGCGTCACCACCGGGCTTGGCGCACGCTCGACCTCGGGTGCCGATCCACGCAGGCGACCGGCCGGAAGGACACCGCCGACGTGGTGCGCGCCGGCAAGGCTGGCGATCGGCGGCACGGGCGGCGGGAAGCGCCCATTTCGTCGGCACGCTCGTCAGCTCGGCCTAGCCGCGCGCGACCTCCGTGAAACGGTCGATCTCGGCCTCGGGCAGCGCCCAGTCGCAGACCAGTCGCGCGGTGAGCGGCTCGTCGGGATCGTCGCCCTCCAGCGTGCCCTCCCAGACATAGTAGCGCGCGCCCGCCTCGTGCAGCCGCCGGTGCATCGCGCGTGGCATCCGCGCGAAGAGCATGTTGGCGCGCGGCTCCTGCAGGAACTCGACCCCCGGCAGATCGCGCAGGCCATCGGCCAGCCGCGCGCAGGCGGCGTTCGCGCGGCGCGCGCTCTCCAGCCAGAGGCCGTCTGCCAGATACCCCTCCATCTGCGCGGCAAGGTAGCGGTGCTTGGAAAAGAGGTGCCCGCCCCGCTTGCGCCTGAGCTCGAATTCCCACGCGGCCGACGGATCGAAGAGGATCACCGCCTCGACCCCGGGGCAGCCGTTCTTCGAGGCGCCGAAGCTCACCGCGTCCACGCCCGCCTTCCATGTCATCTCGGCCGGGCGCGCGTTGAGCGCGACCAGCGCGTTGGCGAAGCGTGCGCCGTCGAGGTGCAGCTTCAGCCCGTAATCATGCGCGACCCCTGCCAGCGCCGCGATCTCGTCCACCGAATAGACGCCGCCGCGCTCCGTCGCCTGGGTGATCGAGACCGGCCCGCGCTGCGGCCCGTGCACGCCGCGGCTTTCCTCCGCCGCGATGGCGGCGCGCAGGTCGTCTGCCTGCATGCGGTCGCTCTCTCCCACCAGCGCGAGCTTCGCGCCGCCCGAGTAGAACTCGGGCGCGTTGCACTCGTCCTCTTGGACATGCGCAACCGGCGTGCAGAAGATCGCCTGCCACGGCTGCGCGAGCGTGGCCAGCGCCAGCGCGTTCGCCGCCGTACCGGTGGCCACCAGGTGCACCGCGGCCTCAGGCGCCTCGAAGATCTCTCGCAGCCGGGCGGTCACGCGGGCCGTGACCTCGTCGGCGCCGTAGGGGCTGGCGTAGCCGTCGTTCGCGGCTGTCATGGCCTCCAGCACCGCGGGGTGCGCGGGGCCGGCGTTGTCGGAGGCGAACTGCATCAGCGGGGCTCCTCGATCAGGTGGTCTTCCCAGTCGTCTTCGTCGATCTCGAACTCGGGGACGGTGCGGCCCTGCATCGACACGCCCGCGCGATGCACCGTCTGCGGGTCGCCCGAGATCAGCGGGTGCCAGTCGTACAGCGGCCGCCCCTCGTGGAGCAGCCGATAGGCGCAGGTTGCGGGCAGCCAGTAGAGGTTGTCCGGAATCGTCGCGGGCGTCAGCACGATGCATTCGGGCACGAACCGGTGGCGGATCGCGTATTGCCCGCAGCGGCAGGTCGAATCGTCGAAGAGGCGGCAGGCCACGCGCGTCAGCCAGACCTCGCCCGTCTCCTCGTCCTCCAGCTTGTTCATGCAGCACTTGCCGCAGCCGTCGCACAGCGCCTCCCACTCGGCGCGGTTCATCTCGTCCAGGCGCTTCTCTGCCCAGTAGCGCGGCGCAAGGCCCGTGCGGTCGATCGGATCACGGCTCACAGCGCCTCCAGAACCGCACGGGCACGGGCGCAATCGGCCTCCATCCGGGCGATCAGCGCCTCGATGCTGGCGAACTTCTCCTCGGGCCGCAGGAACTCCACCAGCGCCACCGACAGATGCGCGCCGTAGAGATCGCCCGCGAAGTCGAAGAGGTAGGTTTCAAGGTTCGCGCGATTCTCACCGAACATCGGCCGAACGCCCAGCGAGGCGGCGCCGTGATAGGCGCCCGCGTGCGGCCCGTCGAGCACGTCGACCAGCACGGCATAGACCCCGAACCGCGGCGGGTGCAGCCCGTCGATCGACATGTTGGCGGTGGGATAGCCAAGGTCGCGCCCGCGCTGCTCGCCGCCGATCACAGGCCCCTCGATCCGGTGCCAGTGCCCCAGCAGCGCCTTGGCGTCACGCGGCCGTCCCTCCGACAGTGCCTGTCGGATCGCGGTGGAGGAAACCCGCGTCTCGCCCGCCGTCACCATGTCTGCCACCGTGACGCCGAAGCCCATCGCGGCGCCGAAGCGTTTCAGGTCCTGCACGTTGCCCGCTCGGTCCTTGCCGAAACAGAAATCGCTGCCCACGACCGCATGACGCAGCCCAAGCCCGTCGCGCAGCACCTCCGCCGCGAAGCCCTCTGGCGTGAGCGCGGCCATCGCGGCGTTGAAGTTGAGCTGATAGAGGATGTCCACGCCCAGCTTGGCCAGCCGGTTGGCCCGCGCCTCGGGTCCGGTCAGGCGGAAGGGCCGCGCGGCGGGCGCGAAATACTCGCGCGGATGCGGCTCGAAGGTCACGACGCCAAGCGGCGCGCCGATCTCCGCGGCCCTGCCCCGGGTCAGGTCGATCACCGCCATGTGGCCAAGGTGCACGCCGTCGAAATTGCCGATGGCGGCCGCCGCGCCGCGATCCCGGGGCGTCGTGAACTGATGATCGCGCACGATTTGCATGGGACAGGCACCTAGCGCCGCCCGCCGCAGGGCGCAAGCCGGGCCGCCGGCTCGGCGCGCCCTTCCGGGCGCTTCTCGCGAAGAGGCCCCGCAAGGGGCCGATGAGCGCCCGGTTCAGTCGAACTTGCGCGAGGGTGCCAGCACCACGGCCTCGCCGATCAGCACCTTCTTGCCGTTCACGAGGCAGCGGCAGTCCAGCGTCACGCGCCGCTTGGCGTGCTCGATGCCCGTGACCTCGACCTCGGCCGTCACCATGTCGCCGGGGCGGACAGGCGCCAGGAACTTCAGCGTCTGCCCCATGTAGACGGTGCCGTGGCCCGGCAGCTGCTCGCCGATCACGGCAGAGATCAGCCCGGCGGTCAGCATCCCGTGCGCGATACGCCCCTCGAAGATCGTGTCGCGGGCATAATCGTCGTCCAGATGCACCGGATTCCGGTCGGTCGAGACCTGCGCGAACATCTCGATGTCCTCGTCGGTCACCTCTTTCCGGAGATGCCGGGTCATCCCCATCTCGATGTCCTCGATGCAGATCGTGCCGCGCGGCATGTTGTCCAGCATCTCCACCTCCCGAAAGCCTCACGCAATTTTCGGGCGCATGAGCACCCCTTGCGGCAACTTAATTACTTTGCTCCCGCAGAAAGGCAAGAGGCGATTTCAGCGCAGCGCGCCGATGGCGTATTGCGGCGACACCTTTTCCGCCGACAACCATGCCGAAAGCCGCTCGGGATCGGGCTGCCGGGCGGTGCCTGTCTCCAGCCGCGCGAGCCCGCCGGAGATGTAGAGCGAATCGATCCCTTCCCCCATCGCGCCGGCAATGTCGGTGCGCGTGCCGTCGCCAATGGCCAGCATCGCCTCGCGCGGCACGTCGCGCTCGAGCGCCGCGAGCCGACGATAGGCGAGATCGTAGATCGGCGGATGCGGCTTGCCGAAATAGAGGCTCTCGCCCCCCATCTCGGTGTAGAGCGCGGCCACCGCCCCCGCGCACCACTCGCGCACGTCTCCCCGGTCCACGACGATGTCGGGGTTCGCGCAGAGCAGCTTCAGTCCCTGCGTCTTTGCATAGAGCAGATCGGGCCGCAGAACCGAAGGGTCGGCCATCGGGTCGAAGGGCCCGGTGCAGACGATGCCTTCCGCCTCGCGCAGCGGCACGCGCGCGATCTCCAGCGGGTCGTCGAGCAGCCTGAGCGGCTCGAAGAAGCCGAGATCGTGCTCCTGCCCGATGAAATAGACACGCTGGCCCACCGCGCCCCGAAACATCGCCGCCCGCGCGCTGTCACCCGACGTGGCCATGGCATCCCAGGCATCGCGCGGCACGCCCAGCCGGTCGAGCTGTCGCTCGACGCCTGCACGGGGCTTGGGCGAGTTGGTGACCAGCACCACCGCGCCGCCTCGCTCTGCGCGGTAACGCTGCAGGGCCGCCACCGCCTCGGGCAGCGCGCGCACGCCGTCGTGCACGCAGCCCCAGAGATCGACCAGAAGCGCGTCGTAGCGCGCCGCGATTTCGTCCAGCGAGTCTATGATCTGGGTCACGGTGCCCCTCCGGCATGACAGGGGGCGCCACACCGGGCGCCCCGAACTGTTCCCCTTGGCCTGCCCGGCGTCAGGCCGCGAGGTTCGGGATGATCTGCTTCTTGCGGCTCATCACGCCCGGAAGCACCACCGTGTCGCCCTCGACCGTCGCGCCAAAGCTTTTCTCGGCCACCCGCTTCACAAGCTCGTTCGGAACCAGCAGCGTGGCCTGCTCACGCAGGATGTCCACCACGAAGAGCAGCACCTGGTCGACGCCGTCCTCCCGGGCGACCTGCGGCATGGCCGCGATCAGCGCATCCTTGCGCGACAGCACCTGCTCGGGGCTCGTCGTCTCCAGCACGCTCACGCGGAACTTCGTGCCGCCCACCTCGTAGGCCTTCGAGTCCATGCGCAGAAGTTCCGCCTCGGAAAAGGCCGAGACGTCGGATTTCGCCGCGAACATCTCGGCCGCATAGTCCGGGATCGAGACGGCGAGTTCCGCGGCAAGACTTTCTGCCACCGCGCGGTCCTTGTCGGTGGTCGTCGGGCTGCGGAACTCCAGCGTGTCCGACAGGATGCAGGACAGCATCGCGCCCTTGATCCGCTCGGGCATCTTCGCGGCGTCCGCGCCCATCAGGTCGTGCATGACGGTCGCGGTGCAGGCCAGCGGGCGCACGGTGATGTCGATCGGCGCCTTCGTCTCGATGCCCCCCGTCAGCTTGTGGTGGTCGATGATCGCCCTGATATCCAGCGCGTTGACGTTCTCCGGCAGTTCGGCGGGGTTGTTGGTATCCACGATCACCACCGGTGTGCCGTCGGCGATGCTCTCCGCGATGCGCGGGCGGTCGAGCCCCCAGCGCTGCAGCACGAAGGCCGCCTCGGTGTTGGGCGCGCCCAGAAGCACCGGCTCGGCCGCCTCGCCCTTCACCTCCGAAAGATACCAGGCCCAGATGATGGGCGAGCCGGTGGAGTCGGTGTCGGGGGCCTTGTGGCCAAAAACCTGCAGCGTCATGGAAGGGCGTCCGTCGTTTGGGTGGCTATGTCGCGCGCCTTATAGGGGCGCCGCACGACCTTGTCACGGGGCCTTCGCTGCATTGCAGCATCGCGGGCGCAACGGCCCGGTCCTTCCTCTTGCCGGAAATACCCCGGGGGTGAGGCCCGGAACGGGCCGAGGGGGCAGCGCCCCCTGGCCGCCCGCGCGGGCCCACCCGGTGCCGCGGAGCGGGCCAAGGCGTTTGCAAACGCCTTGAACGCGCTTTGCAAGCGCGTTCCCGCGCCCCGCTCATATCCTCTGGTCGTAGTCGCCCACCGACGGCTCGGTGCGGATCACCGCGTCGATGTCGGCGAAGATCGCGCGCATCTCGGCCTCGCTCTCGGGGCTTTCGCAGACCACCACGAGGTTCGGGGTGTTGGAACTCGCCCGGACAAGCCCCCAGGCGCCGTTGTCGAGGATCACGCGCGCGCCGTTCACCGTCACCACCCGGTCGATCGCGCGCCCGCCCACCGTCTCGCCCGCCTCGGCCTTGGCCTCCAGCCGGCCGACGATGCGCGCCAGGACGTCGTATTTCTCGGTGTCGCCGCAGAACGGCGACATGGTCGGCGTGGACCAGGTGCGCGGCAGCGCCTTGCGCAGGTCCGACATGGCGCTGTCGGGGTTGCGGTCGAGGATGCGGCAGATTTCCACCGCCACGCGCATCCCGTCGTCGTAGCCGCGCCCCACCGGCTCGGCCAGGAAGTAGTGCCCCGACTTCTCGAACCCGGCCAGCGCGCCGATCTCCTTGACGCGCCGCTTCATGTGGCTGTGCCCGGTCTTCCAGTAGTCGGCCTTCACGCCCAGCTTCTGCAACTCGGGGTCCGAGGCGAAGAGGCCGGTGGATTTCACGTCCGCGACGAAGGTGGAGTTGGGATAGAGCTTGCCCAGGTCGCGGGCCATGATGACGCCCACCTTGTCGGCGAAGATCTCCTGACCTTCGTCGTCCACCACGCCGCAGCGGTCGCCGTCGCCGTCGAAGCCCAGCGCGAGGTCGGCGCCCGTCTCGCGCACCACGCGGGCCATGTCGTGCAGCATCTCCATGGCCTCGGGGTTGGGGTTGTAGTTGGGGAAGCTGTAGTCGAGCCCGGTGTGCAGCGGGATGACCTCGACGCCGATCCGCTCCAGCAGCGCGGGGGCGAAGGCGCCGGCGGTGCCGTTTCCGGTGGCACAGACCACGCGCAGTCTGCGCGACATGCGGAAATCGCCTGCGAGGTCGTCGAGATAGGCGTCGCGCACCCCCTCCACGAAATCCCAGCCGCCGCCGTCGCGGCGTTCGCCGCGGCCCTCCAGCACGATGTCGCGCAGCTCGGCCATCTCGTCGGGGCCATGCGTCAAAGGACGCTCGAACCCCATCTTCACGCCCGTCCAGCCGTTCGGGTTGTGGCTGGCGGTGACCATCGCCACCGCCGGCGCGTCGAGGTGGAACTGCGCGAAATACGCCATTGGCGAGAGTGCGGGGCCGATGTCCTTCACCCGGATGCCGGCCTGCACGAGCCCGAGGACCAGCGCCTGCTTTATCGCCAGCGAATAGTCCCGGTAATCGTTGCCCACCGCGATCTCGGGGCGGATGCCGCGGCGCTGCATCTGCGTGCCAAGGCCCAGGCCCAGCGCCGTCATGCCGGGCAGGTTGATCTCTTCGGGGTAACGCCAGCGCGCGTCGTATTCGCGAAAGCCCGTGGGCGCGATCATCGGCTCCGACAGGAATTCCCAGGTGTTCGGACGGCTTTCGGGATGGGGGCGCTTGGTCAATGGATTTTTCCTCAAATCGGTTGCTGCGCGGACCGCGCCTGCGCGGCACGGGAGGGACCGCGCGACACGGCCGGGATCAAAGGTGCTCTGCTGCGAGGCCGGCCCGGGGCGTCAGGACGAAACCTGTTCGCGCAGGATCGACGCAGTCAGCGAGATCATCAGGTAGATGCCGGAAAAGATCAGGAAGGCCAAGACCGTGTTCTCGAAGGCCTTCGGATAACTCGGATCCTCGGGCGGCAGAGGGCGCACGGAGGTGGTCAGGTAGCGGGTCTGCGAGCTGGCATCGCGGCGAGCCTGTTCCAGCGATTCGAGCGCGGACTGAAGCATCAGGTCGCGCGTCGCCACATCCGCCTGAGCCAGCTGGATCTGCGAGGCCAGTTCTGCAAGCGACCCCTGCGAGGTCGTGGCCTCGGTCATCTGCGCGTTGACCCGTCCGAGCAGCGTCTCGAGGCGGCGGATGTCGCCGCGCACCCCCTCGAGCCGGGCGGCGTTGGGCCGCAGGTTGTCTTCCAGCGCGGCCAGTTCCAGCTGCTTTTCCTGGATCTGCATCTCGATGTTGTTGATCTGGCTGCGCAGGGCGGCGATCCGGCCCTCGGGGTCGAGGACCGCGCCCTCCTGCTGCAGTGTCACCAGCGCCGCCTGCGCCTCGCGCCTCGCGGCCTCCGCATCGGCCAGCGCCTGTTCTGCGCCGACCACCTGGTTTTCGCGCTTGCGCTGCGAGAGGCTGTCCACGCGTTCCTCCGCGTAGGTGAGCAGCGCCTCGGAGAAACGCGTCGCGACCTCCGCGTCGGCCGCCGTCACCTCCATCCGGATCACGCCCTCGGTCGGGTCGTAGCCCAGCTGGACATTGCGGCTGTATAGGCTGTAGGCGTCCTCGGTCGAGGCATCCGGCTCGAGCCGCTGGATCGGGTCGATCCAGGGTTGCGAGAAATGGTCGCGAAACCCTTCGTCCTCATCGAGGCGCACCATGGCATCCTTCGATTCGAGGTAGGACTGCACGGCGATCGAATCCTGGTTCGTGGCGAACTGGGTTCCCGACAGCAGCCCGCCCATCGCCCCGCCGCCGCCGCCGTCCGACTTCAGGATCAGGAACTCGGACTTGGTCGCATACATCGGCGTGGCGATTGCGTAGAAGTAGTAGCCCGCCAGCAGCGTCGGCAAAAAGACGAAGAACGCCAGCCGCGTGAGCAGCAGGGCCAGCTTGCGCCGCCTGCGGCGCGCGATGTCGCGCTGGATGCGCGTGATCTCGCTTGCCCGGCGCTCTGCCGGGCTGACTTCGGTAGAGGGCAGCCGATCGTCGGGCCGGTGGCGCGGCACGGTCTGCGGCAGGCGCTCCGACGGCGCGGCCGTTTCCGCAGGCTCGGTCCGCCGCTCGGAAGGCACGACCAGTTCCAGCATCCCGGACTGCTGGAAGGGATCGATGCCCCGCGCACGCAACTGGCGCACGGCATCGAAATCGGAGGTCGCGGCGATGCCGTGGCGCTGCGCCACGCGCCGCGCCATGCGCAGTTGCCGCCCGGTCAGGCCCTCGCGGCGGATCGCGTCGATCTGCTCTGCCGCGGACACTTCGGCGGGGCTCTCGACGACCCCGCTGAGGCTGCTGCGCGCCCCGCCGGCCGCCGCCGCCGTCCGCGCCGCATCGCGCTGTCCCGTCCCGGTTTGCCCTGTCGTCCGCTCTTCGGCCTCCGTTTCTGCGGGTCCGGTCTCCTGGGTCGCCTGCTGCCCGCCGGCCGCCCGCGTGCCGGCCAGAGCCGCGCGCAGGGCCGCAATATTCGCCGAGGCGGAGGTCGCGGTGACACCCGGCGCCGCGCTGCCCGCTGCCGCGCTGCCCGTCCCCTGCGGTTCGTCGCCCGCCGCGGCCGGCGCGCCGGCCGCGGCGGGGCGGCGGATGCGGAACTTCCTAGCCTTGGGTCTGGTAGTCATAGAGTTGACGGGCCTCTTCGAGGGTGTCGAACATGTGCAGCTTGCCGTCGAGCAGCACCGCGGCGTTCACGGCGAACCGCTCCAGCACCTCGGGCTGGTGCGAGACGATGATCAGCGTCGTGGTGCGCAGCCGTTCGCGCAACAGATCGCCGGCCTTGCGGTTGAACTCCGCATCCGTCGACGACGGCATCCCCTCGTCGACCAGATAGACGTCGAAGTCCAGCGCCAGCATCAGCGCGAAGGTGAAACGCGCCTTCATGCCCGACGAATACGTTCCCAGCGGCTGCTCGAAATATTCGCCAAGATTGCAGAGCCAGCGGCAGAACGCCTCCACATAGTCGGGGTCCAGCCCGTAGAGCTGCGCGATGTAGCGGGCGTTCTCGCGGGCCGAGTGCCGCGAGATCACGCCGCCCATGAAGCCCAGCGGAAAGGACACCTTGCACTGGCGCCGCACCTCGCCCTCGTCGGGCTTTTCCAGACCGGCCATCATCTTGATCAGCGTCGTCTTGCCGGTCCCGTTCGGGGCGAGCACGCCCAGCGACCGGCCAAGCTCCACCCGGAAGGACACGCGGTCCAGGATCACCTTCCGCTGTTTACCGGTCCAGAAGGACTTGCTGACGTTGTCGAACTCGATCATCACCTGTCCCGGGACGCGGATTGCCCGCGCAACCGAGTCTATCTTAGCGCGGTTGACGCGGTCTTACTTCCCGAATTGGGCGGCATTATGTCGCCTGAGGGCCATCGCAGGCAAGCACCGGCGGCATTGTCGCAGGACTGGAAACGACGGATCGCGAATCGCTTCGCTGCCGAACAGACGCCCCCACCAGGCTGTCACGGCTCGTCCAGATGCAAGCGGATCGGCCCGTGCGCAGTCACCGGGTCCACACTTTGTCCCTTTTGCGTTGCGCGCAGCGGCAGGTCAGCCGCAACCCGCCTGACCTCCGGCATCAGCGCGCGCCAGTCCTCTGCCAGCGCGCGCGCAGCCTCCGACGGGCAGAAGCTCTTGCCCGGTCCCCGCGCCCGGGCAAGCGCCATCAGCGTCTCCGCGATCTTGGCGTCGGACGGCGACGTCACTCCGCCTCTGACAGCTTGTCCTGCGTCCGGGTCTCGAAGTCCGAGGCATCGTGACGCTCGTGCAACTGCTCCTCCAGCGGTCCGAAAGTCCGGTTCACCATCTTGCCACGCTGCACCGCCGGTCGCGCGAAGAAACGCTCGGCCCAGCGGATGACGTGGGTGTATTCGTGCACCGAGAGGAACTCGCCCGCGTCGTAGGCCTCTCCCATCACCAGACGGCCGTACCAGGGGCAGATCGCCATGTCGGCGATGGTGATGTCGTCGCCCACCATCCAGTCGCGCCCCTCCAGATGCCGGTTCAGCACGTCGAGCTGGCGCTTGGCCTCCATCGCGAAACGGTTGATCGGGTATTCCATCGGATAGGGCGCATAGGCGTAGAAATGCCCGAAGCCGCCGCCCAGGTATGGCGCGCTGCCCATCTGCCACATCAGCCAGGACAGAAGCTCCGGCCGGTCCTCCGGCTGGCCGAGAAAGGCGCCGAACTTCTCCGCAAGATGCAGCAGGATCGCGCCCGATTCGAAGACGCGCACCGGCTCCGGCCCGCTGCGGTCGACCATCGCCGGGATCTTCGAGTTCGGGTTTATCTCCACGAAGCCGGAGCCGAACTGGTCGCCCTCGCCGATGTCGATGAGCCAGGCGTCGTATTCCGCGTCGTGCCCCGCGGCCAGAAGCTCCTCGAACATCACCGTGACCTTGACGCCGTTCGGCGTGGCGAGGCTGTAGAGCTGAAAGGGGTGCCTGCCCACCGGCAGCGGCTTGTCGTGGGTGGGCCCCGCGACGGGCCGGTTGATCGAGGCGAAGCGCCCGCCGCTCTCCCGATCCCAGGTCCAGACCTTCGGGGGTGTATAGCCTTGCTCTTCGGTCATCCGGCGCGCTCCCTTGCTGCAGTCGCGCCGCTACCTAATGCGAAACGACGCAAGACCCAAGGCAGGGCCGCGCGCCGCTCGGCCGCAAGGCGCATCGGCAAGGGCCCGAGGCGCACCGGTTGCCATGGCATGGCGAGTTGCACCGGGTCGCCATCCGGCAGGCCGTCGTCGCAGCAGCGCGCCCTGGCCGACATGCCGGACAGGCAAAACCGCGCGCCCTGCGTCTTGAGCGCGTCGAGGCGGGCCGGAAGCCTGCCGGCGCCCGCGTTGCCGACCCAAGACGACAGGGTGGCGCGGGCCGCGCCCGCAGGCATCCGACCTTCAGCCCAGCGCCGCGTCGCAGCGCCGGCAGACGCCTGGATGCGTGTGCGTCCCCACGTCTGGCAGGATCTTCCAGCACCGCTGGCATTTCTCGCCCTCCGCGCGCTCGAAGACCACGCCGACATGCGGCACCTCGGGCAGGCGGTAGGCCTCCTGCGGCATCGGGTCGGCGGTGAGCGAGATGTCCGACGTCACGCAGAGATCGGCGAAGGACATCTGCCGGAGGATGTCGAGCGTCCCCTGATCCTCGACGTGCACCACCGGTGCGGCCTCGAGGCTCGCGCCGATCTCCTTGTCGGTGCGCTTCACCTCGAGCGCGGCGGTGACGACCCGACGCACGGTCCGCGCGGCGACCATCCTGCCGGCGAGGTCGCTGTCCAGCCACCCCTCCGGCGTCTCGGGGATGTCCTGCAGGTGGACTGAGCTGTCCTCTCCCGGGAACCGCTCCAGCCAGACTTCCTCCATCGTGAACACCAGCACCGGCGCGAGCCAGGTGGTCAGCCGGTGGAAGAGCAGGTCCAGCACCGTGCGCGCCGCGCGCCTGCGCGCGGTGTCGCCGTCGCAGTAGAGCGCGTCCTTGCGGATGTCGAAATAGAAGGCCGAGAGGTCCACGGTGCAGAAGTTGAACACCGCCTGGAACACGCCCTGGAAGTCGTAGGCGGCGTAGCCGTCGCGCACCGTGGCGTCGAGTTCCGCCATCCGGTGCAGCACCCAGCGTTCCAGTTCCGGCATGTCCGCCGGGTCCGTGCGGTCGGCCTCCGAGAAATGCGCGACGTTGCCAAGCAGGAAGCGCAGGGTGTTGCGCAGCCGGCGGTAGCTGTCGGCCACGCCCTTCAGGATCTCCGGCCCGATGCGCAGATCGCCCGTGTAGTCCGACTGCGCCACCCAGAGGCGCAGGATGTCGGCGCCGTACTGCTTGATGACGTCCTCGGGCGCCACGGTGTTGCCGAGCGACTTGGACATCTTGTTGCCCTTCTCGTCCAGCGTGAACCCGTGGGTCAGCACGCCGCGATAGGGGGCCCGGCCGATGGTGCCACAGGCCTGCAGCATCGAGGAATGGAACCACCCCCGGTGCTGGTCGGTGCCTTCAAGGTAGAGGTCGGCCAGCCCGTCCTCCGAGCCATCCTCCCGGTCGCGCAGGACGAAGGCATGGGTCGAGCCACTGTCGAACCAGACGTCGAGGATGTCGTCGACCTTGTCCCATTCGGCCGGGTCGTGATCCTCGCCCAGGAACCGCTCCTTGGCGCCGGGCTTGTACCAGGCGTCCGCGCCCTCGGCCTCGAAGGCCTCGAGGATGCGGGCGTTGACCGCCTCGTCCTTCAGCAGGAAGTCCGGATCGGTGGGCAGCGCACCCTTTTTCGTGAAGACCGTCAGCGGCACGCCCCAGGCCCGCTGCCGCGAGAGCACCCAGTCGGGGCGGGTCTCGATCATCGAATAAAGACGGTTGCGCCCGGTCTTCGGCGTCCACTGCACCAGCTCGTCGATCGAGGTCAACGCGCGGGCGCGGATCGTCTTGCCATAGGTGTCCTGCCCGTCGCCCACGGGCCGGTCGATGGCGGCGAACCACTGCGGCGTGTTGCGGAAGATCACCGGCGCCTTCGAGCGCCAGGAATGCGGGTAGCTGTGGCTCTGCCGCCCCCGCGCGATCAGCCCGCCGGCCTCCACCAGCCTGTCGATGACGGCGGCGTTGGCCTTGCCCTCGCGGCCCTTCTCGTCGAAGACGCGCAGCCCCGCGAAGAAGGGGACATGATCGCGAAACTCGCTGGATTCGCCCACGTTATGCGTCATCCGGTCGAGCCAGCCGCGCCGCGCGAAGGCGTCGTAGTCGTCCGCGCCGTGGGACGGCGCGGTGTGCACGAAGCCGGTGCCCTGATCGTCGGTGACGTAGTCCTCGGCGATCATCGGCACGTCGTAGTCCCAGAAACCGCCCGCGCCGTCGAGCCCGGCGAAGGGATGGGCGAGCGTCAGAACGCCGAGTTCATCGGCGCTCACGTCCCGCAGGCGCGCGTGCTCCGTCACCCGGGCGCGCGAGAGAGTGTCCTCGGCGAGCGCGTCGGCGAGGATGTATGTATCGCCCGCAGAGGCCCAGCACTCTTCCTGCGTGGCCTCGACCCGATAGAGGCCGTAGGCGACATCTGGGTTGTAGGCCACCGCGCGGTTGGAAGGGATGGTCCAGGGCGTGGTGGTCCAGATCACGACGCGCGCGGCGCCCAGATCCTCGGCCGCGCCCCCCCGGTCGCGCACCGCGAAGGGCACCCAGATCGTGTGGCTCTTGTGGTCGTGATACTCGACCTCCGCCTCGGCCA
>NZ_JBKHAQ010000175.1:0-3551 GCF_046542825.1 Rhodosalinus sp.
GCCGTGATCCTGACGGCGGTGATCTGGTACATCTCCCAGCACACCACGCTGGGCCGGCGGCTGCTGTTCGTCGGTCGCGGGCGCGAGGTTGCGCGGCTGTCGGGCGTCAACGTCAACCGCGCCCGCGCCGACGCGCTGATCGCGTCGAGCACCATCGCCGCGCTCGCCGGCGTGCTCTATACCGGCATGCGCGGCTCGGCCGACCCGTCCTCGGCACTGGCCTTCCTGCTGCCGGCCTTCGCCGCGGCCTTTCTCGGCTCGACCACGCTCTACCCCGGGCGGTTCAACGCGCCTGGCGCCGTCGTGGCCGTCGATTTCCTGTCCACGGGCATCATGGGACTGAACTTCATGGGTGTCCCGAGCTTCGTGCAGAACCTGTTCTACGGCGGCGGCCTGGTGGTGGCAGTCTCGATCAGCCAGCTTGTCCGCAAGCGCCGCCCGATGGATTGAGCGCCGCCCACCGCACGCCGGCGGCTGCGTGTCGGTCTCGACCTCGCCCAGCCGGCGCAGGCCCCGCGGCTTCCACCGCACGCCAGGGGATCGGCGGTGCGGGCAAGGTTACGGCGGGCCAGAGCGGGGTTCCTCCACGCGAAAGGGGATCGGCCCGGACGCGCGGCGCGCGCCACGCGAGCGGCTCCGCACGCGGCCTCCTGCGCCAAACGATGGGGGACCCTGCCTTCCCGCCAACTGCCGCTGCCCCCGACCGGGGCCGCGGCGTTCCCCCGGGGTGCGTTCAGCGCGTCCTGCGGCGGCGCCACGTCTGCCAGCGGCGGCGCAGGCGGATCGTGGCCGCCGAGACCGGCGCGCGCAGCAGCGGCATGTCCACCGCCAGCAGCAGAAGGCCCACAGGCAACATCCAGAGGCCGAGGACAGGCAGAAACGCCAGCAACCCGCCGGCGACCAGAAGCACGCCGAGCGGCGCCCGTACCAGCCAGGCCTGCGGATGCCGCGCCCAGCGCAACAGCGGCCGGGCCCTGTCCGGCGAGGCGCGCTCCAGCGCGCCGAACTGCCGCTCGAGCCGCCGGCGCTGCTTGTCGCGGTGCGAAGGCATGGACATGGCGGGGGACTCGGCGAAAGGCAAAAGAACATCTCCGGGCGGGCTTACCTGCTCCGGATCGGCCGGGCGGATACATCCGGGCGTGACCTATGCCCCGTGGCGCCCGTTGCAAGGGGCACGCCTGCGCAAACCGGGGCCTGCCTTTCGGGAAACCGGATCCTGCGCCGGGGCCACGGATATGCGCCAGGGCCGCGTCCTTGCCGTCGTTCTGCGCGCTTCCCATATTCCAACCGATCCGGGCATGGAGAAGGCAATGGCAGGATACATGCGCACCGCCGTCCTGATGGCGGTCATGACCGCGCTCTTCATGGGCGTGGGCTATCTGCTGGCCGGCCCCACGGGCGTGGTGCTCGCGCTGGCCGTGGCGGCGGGGATGAATCTTTTTTCCTGGTGGAACTCGGACCGCATGGTGCTGCGGATGCACGGCGCGCGGCTGGCCGAAGGGCCGGACGGCGAGGACCTGCGCGCGATGGTGGCCGACCTTGCACGCCGGGCGGACATGCCTGTGCCCGCCACCTACATCATCGAGACCGACCAGCCCAACGCCTTCGCCACGGGGCGCAACCCCGACAACGCCGCCGTCGCGGTGACGACGGGGCTGATGCAACGCCTGAGCCGCGAGGAGATCGCAGGCGTGATCGCGCACGAACTTGCGCACATCAGGAACCGCGACACGCTGATCATGACGATCACCGCGACCTTCGCCGGCGCGATCTCGATGCTGGCGAACTTCGCGCTCTTCTTCGGCGGACGGCGCGACAGCCCCCTGGGGCTGATCGGGGTGATTGCGATGATGTTCCTCGCGCCGCTGGCCGCGGGCCTCGTGCAGATGGCGATCAGCCGCTCGCGCGAATACGAGGCCGACCGCGTGGGCGCCGAGATCTGCGGCGAGCCGCTGTGGCTGGCCTCGGCGCTCGAGCGCATCCAGGGCTTCGCCTCGCGGATCGACAACAACGCGGCAGAGCGCAACCCGGCCACGGCGCACATGTTCATCATCAACCCGCTGCACGCGCACGGCTATGATGCGCTGTTCTCGACGCACCCCAGGACGGAAAACCGGGTCGCGGCGCTGGAGGCGATGGCCCGCCAGCGTCCAGGCGGCGGCAGGGCGCCGCGCCGGACCGCCGCCCAAGGCCCCTGGGGCTGACGGATCGGCCGCGCGCTGCCCTCGTCAGCACGAGGGTCTGGATGTCCCGATCCGCGCGGCCCTGCTCGCTGCTTTCCCGCATGCGCGCGCGGCGCCGCTCATCGGCGGGACGGCATCCGCGCCCGCCCGGGCCACCGGGTCGGGATCCTTGCGCATCATGGCGACCGTACCCGGCGGGTCGGCGAAGTCCTCCGCCGCCATCCGGGGCGCCAGCAGCTGAAAGGGGTCCGCGAAACTGCCGGCCAGCGCCTCCCTAGACCGGGTGTAGCCTACGCCCGAGCGTTTGGCCAAATTCACTGCCTCGGCCACCACGGCCATGGTGCAGCCCGAGGTGATCCGGTTGGCCAGCTTGGTCGTCTGCCCGGCGCCCACTCGCCCCATGCGGGTGACGAGTCATCGCGGCAGTACGCGCGCAGGGCCGCACCTGGGATCTGCCGGAGGTCGCGGACCTAGGGGAGGGACACGCGGCGCAGGATGCGCTCGCGGCAGGGGCGGGCGAAGCGGCTGGCTGCAAACAGCCCCCCCTGATGGCACGACGGTTTCAGAACAGGAAGCTGTCCGCGTCGTAGGCAAGACCCGCGCCGATCTCGCTGGCCGCGACTCCCTCGAGAAGGATGCTGTCGGCGCCCGCCGAGATCAGTGCGCCCGGCGCCGTGTCGCTCAGATGATCGGTCAGGAGATCGCCGAATCCCGCGATCGTGCCGAGGCCTGCGAGATCGAGCAGGTCGCCTGCGGCGGCGAAATCGCGCACCACGTCGTTTCCCGTTCCGGTGACGAAGACGAAATGGTCGGCGCCGCCGCCGCCCGTCAGCGTATCGTCGCCTGCGCCGCCTTCGAGCCTGTCGGCATCCGGGCCGCCGTAGAGGCGGTCCGCGCCCTCGCCGCCACGCAGCGTGTCGTCGCCCGCGCCGCCGAAGGCCACGTCCGCGCCGGCGCCGGCGCCGATCCGGTCGGCGCCGTCACCTCCGTAGAGGGTGTCGCCGTGGTCGCCGCCGAAGAGGTGGTCGGCGCCCCCGCCGCCGCCGATGAGATCGGCACCCTCGCCCCCATAGACCGTGTCCGCCCCTGTGCCGGCCCAGATCGTGTCTTCGCCCCGCGCCCCGCCGATCAGGTCGTCGCCGCCTGCGCCATAGGCCGTGTCGTCGCCGCTTCCGGTCCACAGCTTGTCGTGGCCGGGCCCGCCGCCGAGCTCGTCGTTCCCGGCGCTCCCGTATACCACGTCGTCACCGTCACCGCCCCAGAGCCTGTCGTCATGCGCTCCGCCGCCAAGGGTGTCGTCGCCATCGCCGCCTGTCAGGGTATCGCGGCCGGGGCCTCCCCAGAGGGTGTCGTCCTGCGCTCCGCCGT
>NZ_JBKHAQ010000051.1:0-18866 GCF_046542825.1 Rhodosalinus sp.
TTGGCGCTTGGCGACTGCGACCTGATCCTGACAACCGAATCGGAGGTCGGCCCGAGCTGCGAGGTGCTGCGGGAGGTGCCGCTGCGCTGGGTCGGCGCGCCGGGCAGCGCGGCCTGGCGGCAGCGCCCGCTGCGGCTCGCCTATTGCCGGCACTGCACCTTCCGACGCGGCGACATCGCGACGCTGGAGGCGGCGGGCATCTCCGGGGAGATGGCCGTCGAATCGGACAGCGACAGGACGATAGAGGGCACGGTCAGCGCCGATCCTGTCATCGCCTCGATGCAGGAGGGGGCCGAGCCGAGGCACCTGGCATGCATCGCGACCGGTGGCGCGCTGCCCGATCCGGGCGAGCCGAAGATCGCGATTTACGGCCGCGCGGCGGGCCTGCCGCCGGTGGCCGGATCCCCCAGGGACCCGATCCGCGAGGGCTACCGCGGGCTCTGACCTCAGGCGATGCGGATCACCACCTTGCCGGTGGACTTCCGCTCTTTCAGCAGGGCCAGCCCCTCTTCCACGCGGTCGAGCGGCAGGACGTGGCTGACGTGGGGGTGCAGCCTGCCCGCGCCGTGCCAGCGCATGAGCTCCGCGAGGCTGTCGCGCACCACCTCGGGGCGGAACGCCATGTAGCCGCCCCAGTAGAAGCCCATCACCGTCAGGTTCTTGACCAGCAGGTGATTGGCCCTGATCCGCGGCACCTCGCCGCTGGCGAAGCCGATCGAGAGCAGCCGCGCCTCGGGCCGGCAGGCGCGAAAGGCCGCGTCGAAGAGCGCGCCGCCCACGGGATCGTAGACCACGTCGGCACCGCCCAGCGCCTTGAGCCGCGCGCGCAGCTCGTCCGGGTCGGCCGGCACCAGATGGTCGGCGCCGGCGCGCCGCGCGACCTCCAGCTTCTCCTCGCCGCGCGCGCAGGCGACGACCTCCGCGCCCATCACCTTGCCGATCTCGACCGCGGTCAGGCCCACGCCCCCCGCCGCGCCCAGCACGAGCAGCCGTTCGCCGGCGCGAAGCCGCGCGCGACGGGAAAGCGCCACATGGCTGGTGCCATAGGCGATCTGGAAGGCGGCGCCGGTGATCTCGTCCATGCCCTCGGGCAGCGGCACGGCCCGATCGGCCGGAAAGCAGCCATATTCTGCCAGCCCGCCCTGTCCGCCGAAGACGGCGACACGGGTGCCCGGCGCTGGACCGTCCACCCCCGGACCCAGCGCCTCGACGGTGCCCGCGACCTCCATCCCGAGCGTGAAGGGGGCCGCGGGCGTGTCCTGATAGGTGCCCTCGAGAATCAGCAGGTCTGCGAAGTTCAGGCCGCAGGCCGCGATCCGGACCAGGATCTCGCCCGGGCCGGGCCGCGGCACGGGCAGGTCCGACAGGGCAGGCGCCGCCCCTGCCGCGGTGACGTGAAACGCGCGCATCTTCCTTGCCTCTTTGGGTCCGGCACAGGGTGCACCGCGGACGTCCCGTCACGCAACCGCCCGCAGCCCGCCGCATCAAGATCAGGAATTGACCCAACGGAAGCCCATTTTTTTCTCCACCTTGGATTGAATGTTCGTCATACGTTACCTTGGGCCAGCGTGCATTGACCTTGCGATACATTCAGCGCACGCTATGCTCGCCAAGGTGGAGGAGGGGCATGCGAGAGAGTGGGATACAGCTCGTGCGCCTGCGTTCGAAAACGAGAGATTATAGTCGTGTTTGGTTCAAGGCAGCGCTTCGGCTGCCAACCGGAAGTTGCGTGCGAAGAGGTGAAAAATGGCGCATCCTGTTGACGTGCATGTCGGCAAGAAGATCCGCCAGCGGCGCTGGCTGGCGGGCATGACTCAGCAGCAGCTCGCCGAACGGGTGGGTATCAAGTTCCAGCAGATCCAGAAGTATGAAACGGGCGCGAACCGCGTCAGTGCGTCGCGGCTGTGGGATATCGCCGATGCGCTGCAGGTCCACGTCAGCTTCTTCTTCGAGGGCCTCGCCGAAGAGGAAGACGCCGTGCCGGTCAGAAGGGCGGCCTTTCCCGACAATCTGCTCGACGACAAGGAGGCGCTCGATCTCGTCCGGTCCTATTACGCGATTCCCGAGAATCAGCGCCGCCGCCTGTTCGAGCTTGCCCGCGTGCTGAGCGACGTGGCCTGAGGCCGGGTCGTCGCCTCTGCATGGCGGATAATGCGCCCGGGCCAGCCGATGCCGCCGGTATCGACCCCGATGCCATCTCGGCGCTTGCGGACCGTCTGGCAGATGCGGCGCGCGCTGCCATCCTGCCGCATTTCCGCGAAGCCGCGATGGATGTCTCCAGCAAGGGCCTCGGCGGCTACGATCCCGTCACCCAGGCCGACCGCGATGCCGAAGCGGCGATGCGCGATATTCTCGCGCGTGACCGGCCGGCAGATGCGATCGTCGGGGAGGAGTTCGGGGCAAAGGACGGCACCTCCGGGCTGACCTGGGTGCTCGATCCGATCGACGGCACCCGCGCATTCCTGTGCGGTTCGCCCACCTGGGGCGTGCTGATCGCGCTGTCGCGCGCGGATGGCCCTGTCTTCGGTCTGGTCGATCAGCCCTACACCGGAGAGCGGTTCCGCGGCGGGCTTGGACGGGCCGACCTGGAGGGGCCGCAGGGCATACGCCCGCTTGGCGTGCGCCGCGGGCGCAGCCTCGCTCAGGCCACGCTCGCCACGACCTTCCCGGAGATCGGCAGCGCCGAGGAGCAGGCGGCGTTCGCCCGGGTTTCGAAGCGCGTGCAACTGACCCGCTATGGCATGGACTGCTACGCCTACGCGATGCTTGCCGCGGGACAGATCGACCTCGTGATCGAGGCAGGCCTCAAGCCCTACGACATCCACGCGCCGATGGCCGTGATTGCCGCGGCCGGCGGTATCGTCACGGACTGGCGCGGGGGCCCTGCGCATGGCGGCGGCCGCGTGCTGGCGGCGGCGGACCCGGCGCTGCACCGGCAGGCGCTGGCGCTCCTGTCGGACGCCTGACGGGACACCGGCCCTGTCGCTTGGCAGCGGCATCCCCTATGGTCCGCGCGACCGCCTGATGGGGCCGCGCAATGACCGACGATGCCGATCAGATCGCGCCGGAAAGCCGGACCGGGGACGGGGACGCCTATGCCCTCGACCGGCGCCGCGTCACCGCGATCCTTCATGCGCTCGACGTGCAGGACCGCGACGCGCTCATCGCACAGATGGAGCCGCTGCACCCGGCCGACGTCGCGGACCTGATCGAACAGATCACCCCCCAGGACCGGCGCCGATTCGTCGCGCTTGCCGGCGACCGGATCGGGGGCGAGCTCCTCTCGGAACTCGAGGAAGGCCTGCGCGAGGAGGTGATTGGCCTTCTGTCGCCGGAGATTCTGCTCGAGGCGGTGCGCGACCTCGATTCGGACGACGTGGTGGACCTGCTCGAGGATCTCGAGGAAGCGCAGCGCAGCGCGATCCTGGGCGCTCTCGACGCGCCCGAGCGCATCGCGGTGCAGCAATCGCTCACCTACCCGGAGTATTCCGCCGGCCGCCTGATGCAGCGCGAACTGGTCATGGCGCCCGAACACTGGACCGTGGGGCAGGCCATCGATCACATGCGCGAGCGCGAGGATCTGCCCAACCAGTTCTACCACGTCTTCCTCGTGGACCCGAAGATGCGGCCCGTCGGCAACGTCACGCTGGGGCGCATCATGTCCTCGCGCCGCAGCGTGGCGCTCAAGGACATCGTCGAGGAGGTGTTCCGCGTCTTTCCCGCCACCGACAGCGAAACCGACGTGGCCTATGCCTTCAATCAGTATCACCTGATCTCGGCGCCGGTGGTGGACGAGAGCGAGCGCCTCGTCGGCATGATCACCATCGACGACGCCATGGCCGTGCTCGACGAGGAGCACGAGGAGGATATCCTGCGCCTCGGCGGCGTGGTGGAGGAGGCGAGCCTGTCGGACACGGTGCTGCAGGCCGCGCGCGGGCGGGCCACCTGGCTCTTCGTCAACCTGCTGACGGCGATCTTCGCCTCGCTCGTCATCGACCTCTTCGCCGACACCATCGACCAGATGGTGGCGCTGGCCGTTCTGATGCCGATCGTGGCCTCGATGGGCGGCAACGCGGGCACCCAGACGATGACCGTCGCCGTGCGCTCGATCGCGACGCGCGACCTGACGGCGCAGAACGCGCTGCGCGTGGCGGGGCGCGAGGTGACGGTGGGCGCGCTCAACGGGGCGCTCTTCGGCCTCGTGATGGCGGGGGTGGCGGCGGTCTGGTTCGGCGTGCCGATGCTGGCCGCGGTGATCGCGCTGGCGATGCTGCTCACCCAAATCGCCGCGGCGCTGGGCGGGATCGCCATCCCGATCCTGCTCGACCGCTTCGGCATCGACCCGGCGCTGGCCTCGGGGCCCTTCGTGACGACGATCACCGATGTCGTGGGTTTCTTCACCTTCCTGGGTCTTGCCAGCATGGTGCTGCTGTGACGGCCGGCGGGACGGTTCGGGGCGTTCGCAAGACCGGCGATGTCCCGGTGCCGCCCCGCCTGGCCGCGGACCTGCAAGACTCCGGGCCGCAAGGACCCTTGTGTCCGAACCCGACCGCCCCTGGCGAGGCGCGTGGCGCGGTTTTGCCCGGTCTGGTCTGCCGGGGGCTGCGATGACGACGCCGGCAGAAGCCAAGCGCGCCGCCCGCGAAGCGGCCTTCGCGCGCCGGCGGACCGCCCACGCGGCAAGGCCCGCAGAGCCTGCGCACCACCTGATCCGTGTGCTCGCCCGGCACCTTGGCCGCCCGCTGGCGGGCTACCTGCCGATCCGCACCGAGATCGATCCCCGCCCTGCGATGGCCGAGGCCGCCCGCCACGGGCCGGTGGGCGTGCCGGTGATCCGCGGCAAGGGCCAGCCGCTGGTCTTCTCGCACTGGACGCCCGAGGGCGCGCTGATGCCCGGCCCCTTCGGCGCCGCGGTGCCGGAGGCCGAAGCGCTGATGGTGCCCGAGGTGCTGATCGTGCCGCTCGTGGCCTTCGACCGGGCCGGCGGGCGGCTGGGCTACGGCGGTGGCTTCTACGACCGCACGCTCGCCGCGCTCAGGGCCCGCGGCCCGGTCACCGCCATCGGCTTCGCCTATGCCGCGCAGGAGACAGCGGACCTCCCGCGCGAGCCGACCGACGAACCCCTCGACATGATCGTGACGGAAAAGGGCGTGCTGACCTTCTGAGCCGTGCGCTGTGCTGTCCAAGGGGCGGGGCACCGGCAGGATTCCTTCCTCTTGCCGGAAATACCCTCGGGGGGTGAATTGGCCGCAGGCCAAGAGGGGGCAGACAGCCCCCTGTAACGGCACCGGCGCTGCGCCCCGCGCTTTCCCCCTTGCCGGCCCGGCGCCGCCGCCCTAGGCCCGTTTGGCATGAGAATACTGTTTCTGGGCGACGTGATGGGCCGGGCGGGCCGTCGGGCGGTGACCGGATGGCTGCCCAAGCTGCGCGCCGACTGGCGGCTCGATTTCGTCGTGGTCAACGCCGAGAACGCGAGCCACGGCATGGGGCTCACGGGCGAGCACGCGAAGCTTCTGCTCGAGGCGGGCGCGGACGTGCTGACGCTGGGCGATCACGCCTTCGATCAGAAGGACATGCTCGGCTTCATCGAGACCGAGCCGCGCATCCTGCGCCCGCTCAACTTCGCCCGGGGCGCGCCGGGCCGGGGGCACGGCGTCTTCACCGCCACGCAGGGGCGCAAGGTGCTGGTCGCTCAGGCGCTGGGCCGGGTCTTCATGAACCGCCCCTTCGACGATCCGTTCAGCGAGATCGACCGCGTGCTGCGCGCCCATCCCCGCGGCGGCATGGTGCAGGCCAGCCTTGTCGACATGCATTGCGAGGCGACCTCCGAAAAGATGGGCATGGGGCATTTCTGCGACGGGCGCGCGAGCCTCGTTGTGGGCACGCACACCCATGTGCCCACGGCGGACGCGCAGATCCTGCCCGGCGGCACCGCCTTCCAGTCGGATGCGGGCATGTGCGGCGACTACAACTCCGTCATCGGCATGGACAAGACGGAGCCGATGCGCCGCTTCGTGACCGGCATGGCGAAGGGGCGCTTCGCTCCGGCCGAGGGCGAGGCCACCCTGTCAGGCACCTACGTCGAGACCGACGACCGAACGGGCGCGGCGACGCGCCTCGCGCCCGTACGGCTGGGTGGGCGGCTGGCGGAGGCCATGCCGTGACCGGGGCCGAACGCTGGGGCCTGGTGGCCGTGCTCGTGCTGCTGGGCGCGGGCTGGGGGATCACCCAGCCACTCGCCAAGATCGCGGTCACCAGCGGCTACAGCCACTTCGGGCTCGTGTTCTGGCAACTGGCGCTGGGCGCCGTCCTGCTGGGCGCGCTGAACCTTGCGCGCGGCAAGGGGCTGCCCTTCGCGCCGCGGCACCAGCGGCTCTACGTCATCATCGCGCTGATCGGGACCATCCTTCCCAACTCGGCGAGTTACCAGGCGGTGGGTCATCTGCCTGCCGGCGTGCTTTCGATCCTCGTGTCGCTGGTGCCGATGTTCGCCTTTCCCATCGCGCTTGCCATCGGGATCGACCGCTTCTCGCCCCTGCGCTTCGCGGGGCTCGTCGCAGGGCTTGCCGGCGTCGTGCTGATCGTCGCGCCCGAATCGAGCCTGCCGGACCCGGCGATGATCCTCTGGGTGCCCGTCGCGCTGATCGCGCCCTTTTTCTATGCGATCGAGGGCAACTACGTCGCCAGGAAAGGCACCGAGGGGCTGGACGCGATCCAGACCCTGCTGGGCGCCTCGGTCGTGGGCACGGTTCTGGCCCTGCCGCTCGCGGTGGGCACCGGACAGTGGATCGACCCGCGCCCGCCCTGGGGGTTGCGCGACCTTGCCGTTCTTGGGATCGGAGCCATTCACGCGGCCGTCTATGCGACCTATGTCTGGCTCGTCGGTCGCGCGGGCTCGGTCTTTGCCGCGCAGACGGCCTATCTGGTCACGCTCTGGGGGATACTCTGGGCCAAGCTCCTGCTGGGAGAGGCCTATTCCGGCTGGGTCTGGGCGGCGCTCGCGCTGATGCTGACGGGGCTTTTCCTCGTCCAGCCGCGGCCCAGGGGTGTGCTTGCGCCGGTCGTGCCGCTGCCGGATACTGCCCCGCGGCGCTGACTGCGGGGGCAGGTGTGACTGGCATGTTGGAACTCGGCCAGACGGGCGAGGCGATCCTTGCGCTTGCCGTTCTGGTGGCGATGTTCGCGCTTTTCGTGCGCGAGGCCTATCCGACCGAGGTGGTTGCCATCGGCGGCGTCGCGGTGCTGCTCGTCACCGGCGTGCTGCCCTATGACGCCGCGCTCGACGTGCTGTCGAACCCCGCGCCCTGGACCATCGCGGCGATGTTCCTCGTCGTGGGCGCGCTGGTGCGAACGGGCGCGCTCGACGCCTTCACCAGCGTGGCGGACCGGCAGGCGCGGACCAACCCGCGCCTTGCGATCGCGATGCTGATGGGCTTCGTGATCGTCGGCTCTGCGGTGATGAACAACACGCCCGTCGTGGTGGTGATGATCCCGGTCTTCGTCCAGCTCGCCCGCAGCCTGGGCGTGTCGGCCTCCAAGCTGCTGATCCCGCTTTCCTATGCCGCGATCCTTGGCGGCACGCTCACGCTGATCGGCACCTCCACCAACCTGCTGGTGGACGGCGTGGCGCGTAGCCAGGGTCTTGCGCCCTTCACGATCTTCGAGGTCACGCCGCTGGCGATCGTCCTCGTCGCCTGGGGCATGATCTACCTGCGGTTCATCGGTCCCCGCCTCCTGCCGGAACGTGACAGCATGGCGGACCTGCTGTCGGACCGGTCACGCATGAAGTTCTTCACCGAGGCGGTGATCCCGCCGGATTCGAACCTGATCGGGCGCGAGGTGCTGGGCGTGCAGCTCTTCAAGCGCGAGGGCGTGCGGCTGGTGGACGTGATCCGCGGCGACGAATCGTTGCGCCGCAACCTGGAGGGCGTGACGCTTCAGGTGGGTGATCGCGTGGTGCTGCGCACGCAGATGACCGAGCTTCTGAGCCTGCAGCGCAACAAGTCGCTCAAGCGCGTGGACCAGATCTCTGCCAGGGAGACGACGACGGTCGAGGTGCTGATCACGCCGGGTGCGCGCATGGTGGGGCGCCGCCTTGGCGATCTGCGCCTGCGCCGCCGCTACGGGGTCTATCCGCTGGCGGTGCACCGGAGAAACCAGAACATCGGGCGCAAGATCGATGATCTGGTGGTGCGGGTGGGCGACACCCTGCTGCTGGAAGGCACGCCAGAGGACATCAAGCGGCTGGCGCAGGAGATGGGCCTCGTGGACGTGTCGCACCCCTCCGCGCGCGCCTTTCGCCGCGGCCATGCGCCCGTCGCGCTGGCCGCGCTTCTGGGGATCGTGGGACTCGCCGCGCTGGGCGTGGCGCCGATCCTGCTGCTGGCGGTGGTCGCGGTCGCCGTGGTGCTGCTGTCGCGCTGCATCGACGCGGAGGAGGCGTTTTCCTTCGTGGAGGGGCGGCTTCTGGCGCTGATCTTCGCCATGCTGGCGGTGGGCGCGGCGCTGGAAAGCTCGGGCGCGGTGGCGCTGATCGTGGATGCCGTCGCGCCCTTCGTGTCCGCTCTGCCGGGGCCGCTGGTGATCTGGGCGGTCTTTCTGCTGACCTCGCTGCTGACCGAACTTGTGTCCAACAATGCCGTGGCCGTCGTGGTCACCCCCATCGCCATCGGGCTTGCACAGGCGATGGGGATCGACCCCCGCCCGCTGGTGGTGGCGGTGATGATCGCGGCCTCTGCCAGTTTCGCCACGCCCATCGGCTATCAGACCAACACGCTGGTCTATGGCCCGGGCGGCTATCTCTTCACCGATTTCATGAAGGTGGGGATTCCGCTCAACCTGAGCGTCGGGGCGATCTCGTCGCTGATGATCCCGCTGATATGGCCGCTGTGAAGGGTGTGGAACATTAACCGAACACGATCTTTCGCCCTCGGGCTGGCTGCGCTACATTGCAGGTATGAGCAGCGCCCCCCAGACCCCGCTGAGCCAGCGCGCCATGACCGCGCGCGCGGCCCCCTATCTCGACGAACTCAACCCGGCGCAGCGCGCCGCGGTCGAGGCGCTGGACGGTCCCGTGCTGATGCTCGCGGGCGCGGGCACCGGCAAGACGAAGGCGCTGACCACGCGCATCGCGCATCTTCTGAACACCGGGCGCGCGCGGCCCAACGAGATCCTTGCCGTGACCTTCACCAACAAGGCCGCGCGCGAGATGAAGACCCGCATCGGCCGGCTCATGGGCGAGGCGGTGGAAGGGATGCCCTGGCTGGGCACCTTTCACGCGATCTGCGTGAAGCTCCTGCGGCGGCACGCGGAACTGGCCGGGCTGAAGTCCAGCTTCACCATCCTGGACACGGACGACCAGATCCGTCTGATGCGGCAGTTGATCCAGGCCGCGAATATCGACGAGAAGCGCTGGCCGCCCCGCCAGCTTGCCGGGATCATCGACCACTGGAAGAACCGCGCCTGGACGCCGGACCGCGTGCCCGCGGCAGAGGCCGGCGCCTTCGACAACCGCGGCGTCGAGCTTTACGCGCTCTACCAGGCGCGGCTGCGGGAGCTGAACGCGGTCGATTTCGGCGACCTGCTGCTGCACATGGTCACGATCTTCCAGACGCATGACGACGTGCTGGAGCAGTACCGCCGCTGGTTCCGCTACATCCTTGTGGACGAGTATCAGGACACGAACGTCGCGCAGTATCTCTGGCTGCGCCTGCTGGCGGGCGGGCATCACAACATCTGCTGCGTGGGCGACGACGACCAGTCGATCTATGGCTGGCGCGGCGCGGAGGTGGGCAACATCCTGCGCTTCGAAAAGGATTTTCCGGGCGCGCAGGTGATCCGGCTGGAGCAGAACTACCGCTCCACCCCGCATATCCTTGCCGCCGCCTCGGGGGTCATCTCGGCCAACCGCGACCGGCTGGGCAAGACGCTGTGGACCGAGGCGCGGGAGGGCGAGAAGGTCCGCCTGATCGGCCACTGGGACGGCGAGGAAGAGGCGCGCTGGATCGGGGAAGAGATCGAGTCGATGCAGCGCGGCACGCGGGGAATGCGGCCCTTCGGCCTGGACGAGATCGCGATTCTCGTGCGCGCGAGCCACCAGATGCGCGCCTTCGAGGACCGGTTCCTGACCATCGGGCTGCCCTATCGCGTGATCGGCGGCCCGCGCTTCTACGAGCGGATGGAGATCCGCGATGCGATGGCCTACTTCCGCCTCACCGTCTCGCCCGCCGACGACCTTGCCTTCGAGCGGGTTGTGAACACGCCCAAGCGGGGCCTTGGCGACAAGGCGCAGCAGAAGATCCAGCTGACGGCCCGCGCGGCAGGCGTGAGCCTTGTGGAGGGCGCCAAGCGGCTGCTGGCCGAGCGCGGGATTTCGGGCAAGGGGGCGGCGGAGCTTGCGAAACTGCTTGACGGGATCGACCGCTGGGGCCGGATGGCGGGCGACCCGGATCTTTCCCACGTCGAACTTGCCGAGATCATCCTCGACGAATCCGGCTACACGGCGATGTGGCAGAACGACAAGACGCCCGAGGCGCCGGGTCGGCTGGAAAACCTCAAGGAACTGGTGAAGGCGCTCGAAGAGTTCGAAAACCTCACCGGGTTCCTGGAGCATGTCAGCCTCATCATGGACAACGAGGCCGAGGGCGAGGGCGAGAAGGTCAGCGTCATGACGCTGCACGCCGCCAAGGGGCTGGAGTTTCCGGCGGTCTTCCTGCCGGGGTGGGAGGACGGGCTCTTTCCGTCCCAGCGCGCGATGGACGAATCGGGGCTCAAGGGGCTCGAGGAAGAGCGCCGGCTTGCCTACGTCGGCATCACCCGGGCGGGCGAGCTTGCCACCATCTCCTTTGCCGGAAACCGCCGCGTCTATGGCCAGTGGCAGTCGCAACTGCCCTCGCGCTTCGTGGACGAACTGCCCGAAGAGCATGTCGAGGTGCTGACGCCGCCGGGGCTCTATGGCGGGGGCTACGGTGCGGCCGCGCCGCGGGGCATCGAGGTCGCGGCATCGCGCGCCGACGTCTACAACTCGCCCGGCTGGAAGCGGATGCAGGCCCGCGCGGGCGACCGGCCCGTGAGCCAGCCGCGCGAGTCGCGCCACAGCGTCATCGACCTGCAGGCGGTCAGCGCCTACGCGGTGGGCGAGCGCGTCTTTCACCAGAAGTTCGGCTACGGCGCGGTCATCGGCATCGAGGGCGACAAGCTGGAGATCGACTTCGAGAAGGCGGGGCCGAAGAAGGTGGTCGCGCGTTTCGTGACCGCGGCGGACGACATCCCCTTCTGACCCGCGGTGCGCCTCCGAATGATCCGCGACGCGCCTCCGAAGGGATAACACACCTCAGAAAGGACAAGAGCGGCGGCGCCAGGGAGGAGGAAGGCGCCACCGCTCTCTTTCACGAAACGCCCAGGGAGGAGGAAGGGCGCTCCGATCCGACGTGGGGCGGCTTGCCGCGCACCCCGAATGAGGTGGCTGCGACGCCAGGGAGGAGGAGCGGCGCCGCAGCCTGTTCACGAAGCGCTCAGGGAGGAGGAGAGAGCGCCCCGATCCTTTGCGGACACCCCCGAAGGGCTGCCCGGTGTAAGGGGCGGCGGCGCCAGGGAGGAGGAGAGGCGCCGCCGCAAGTCACAGAAAACCCAGGGAGGAGGAGAGGGCTTTCTGAACTCTGTTCCCTTGGCGCCGGGCGTTCGTTCCCGCCGCCGTTGAGGTGATATTTATCCGGATGCTGCAGTTGCACAATGGCTGGATCGTCAATGCTGCCATGCAGCAAATGCATATGCCCTGCTGACCTAATTTTTGGCATCCACGAAGGCTGCTGACCGATTTCACGGCGCTGCGTGAACGGTTCGATCCGCGCGCGCACGGTTTTCGCCCGCCGGCGCGCCTGACTGTGTGGGGCAGACGTCCGGAAAGACCATCTCCGCCATCTCGTGGCATGGGGCGCCATGCCACCGCATGGGACGATCGCGAGTCGGAGGCCGGATCCGGGGCCGAATCATGGGCCGGGACGGAAAAGCGCCGCGTTCGGGAGATATCGCGCCTCAAAGTTGCATTCCGGACACAGGTGGCCGTTTGGGGCGTGCCTGCAGGCGCCCAGCCATATTTTGCGGCAAATTTGGGGCGCCTCCCAACATCTTGAGGCTGCGGGCCGTCGTTCAGGCGCCTGTCCCATGCAGGTGGGGCGGGATCGTAGAGAAATCCCAAGTTGTCCCACTCAATACCATAAAAAGTTGTTGCTTCCCACGCACCCCCATGCCAATCATTGAGACATGAAGCGGGACAGAACGAGGCAGTGAGAACGAACCGCCGCACAGACCCGAAAAGGGCAGCGGGTTTCATACAGGCAACACCCCTTCATCAAGACTGAAGAGATCCGGGGCGCAGGCAGCAGACATCCCCCCAGGTGACACTGCGCAACCGGACAGCCCGGCGACGGGACGAGGGCGGCGGATCGGGCCATGGCAGCAGCCCGATCCGCCGTTTTTCGTTGCGCCGCCAGAGACATGCGGGGCGCGCACGCGGGCGAGCGAGAGCGGAGGCGGAAGCAGGTGAGTCTCACCTTCAGAGGCGACAGTCTCCACAAGGTGGACGGCAAGGGCCGGGTCTCGATCCCGGCCGGCTTCCGTCGCGTGCTCGAGGCGGGCGACCCCGAGTGGGAGCCGGGCCGCGCGCCGCGCGTGGCGATCGCCCACGGCGACCGCGAAAGCCGCCGCCTCGAATGCTTCCCCATCGTCGAGATCGAGCGCATTGCCCGCAACATCCGGCGGATGCCTAAGCGGTCCGATGCCTACAGGCTGCTGACCCGGCTCTACAGCCGCGACGTGATCGACACCACGCTCGACGACAACGGGCGCATCGTTCTGAGCCAGGCGCTGCGCGAGCGGTTCGGCATCAAGGGCGAGGCGCGCTTCGTCGCGGCGCTTGAAAAGTTCGAGATCTGGAGCCCCGACATCTACGCCGAGGAAGAGGCGCGGGTCGAAGAGCTGTTCGACGAGCTGGGGGACGAGGATCCGCTCAGCCTGCTCGACGCCTTCGACGAGGATGTCGAGACCGGCGGGAGCGCCTAGGCGGTGACAGATCCCGCGCCGCATATCCCCGTCCTGCTGGCGCCGCTGCTGAGGCTGGTCGCGCCGGTGGAGGGCCGCTGGCTCGACGGCACGCTGGGCGCGGGCGGCTATGCGCGCGGCCTGCTGGAGGCGGGCGCGGACCGGGTGATCGGCCTCGACCGCGACCCGCTTGCGCTGGAGATGGCGGCAGAGTGGGGCGCGCCGTGGGGCGACCGGCTGATCCTCGTGAGGGACGTGTTCTCGAACCTCGACCGGCACGGGCAGGATTTGCAGGGCGTGGTGCTGGACCTTGGCGTCTCGTCGATGCAGCTCGACCGCCCCGAACGCGGCTTTTCCTTCCAGAAGGACGGCCCGCTCGACATGCGGATGGGGGTGGAGGGACCGACCGCGGCAGAGATCGTGAACACCGCGCCGGAGGCCACGCTCGCCGATATCCTCTATGTCTATGGCGAGGAACGGGCCAGCCGGCGCATCGCGCGGGCGATCGTGAAGGCGCGCGCCGAGGCGCCGATCGAACGCACGCTGCAGCTTGCCGGGATCGTCGAACGCTGCCTGCCGCGCCCGAAACCGGGGCAGGTGCACCCGGCCACCCGCAGCTTCCAGGCACTTCGGATCGCGGTCAACGACGAACTGGGCGAGCTGCACCGCGGTCTCATGGCGGCGGAACGCGCGCTTGCGCCCGGCGGCGCGCTGGCCGTGGTCACCTTCCATTCCATCGAGGACCGGATCGTGAAGCGCTTCATCCAGGCGCGCGCGGGCAAGGCCGGGCGCGCCAACCGCTTCGCGCCCGAGGCGGCAGAGGACGCGCCGCGCTTCGAGCCGGTGACGAAGAAGGCGGTGGGTCCGGACGAGGACGAACTCGCCACCAACCCGCGCGCCCGCTCCGCGCGGCTGCGGGTGGCGCGACGGACGCAGGCGCCGGCGGGCGAGATTGCCGGAGCGGACGTGGGATTGCCGGAACTGCGCGGAAAGACAGGGGGATAGAGGGATGCGCACACTGTTGTTCGTGACGACGGCGCTGGCGGTGATCGGGCTGGCCTTCTGGGCCTATCAGCAGAACTACCGCACCCAGCAGACGATCTCGGAGACCGAGGCGCTGCAGGACCGGATCGCGGCGGCGCGCGCGCGGCTGGGCGTGCTGCGCGCCGAATGGGCCTATCTCAACCGACCCGACCGGCTGATGGCGCTGGCCGAGATCAGCTACGAAAGGCTCGAACTGCTGCCCTTCCGCCCGGAACAGTTCGGCCGCGCCGATCAGGTGGCCTATCCGCCCGAGGATCCGCCCCTGGGGCCGATCACCGGGACCGTGGAAGTGTCTTCGCAGGGCCTGCAGCCATGATCCGCCGCCCGCTCCGCCCGCTCGCCCGCATCCTCGAGGCGCGCGCCAGGGGCGAAAGCCCCGACGCCATCGAGCGCGAGAACATTCGCCTGCGCCACGAGGCGATGCGCGACACGCTGCGCCAGCGGGCGGAAATCCGGCTGACGGTGCTTGGCGTGGGCTTCATCTGTGCCTTCGCCGTGATCGGCGCGCGCATGGCCGACCTTGCCGCCTCGGACCCCGAGGAGCCGCGCGTGCACGCCTCGGCGGCCTCGATCATCGCGCAGCGCGCCGACATCACCGACCGGCACGGCCATGTGCTGGCCACCAACATGGAGACCCACAGCCTCTACGCCCATCCGCAGGACATGATCGAGCCCGAGCGCGCTGCGCGCGAGCTTGCCGCGCTCTTTCCCGAACTCGACGAGGAGCGCCTGCTGAAGGACTTCACCGGCGACCGCAAGTTCCTGTGGATCAGGCGCCAGCTCAGTCCCGAGCAGAAACAGGCGGTGCACGACATCGGCGAGCCCGGCCTGCTGTTCGGCCCGCGCGAGATGCGGCTCTACCCCAACGGCGCGATCGCCGCGCATGTGCTGGGCAGCGCGGGCTTCGGGCGCGAGGGCGTGCATGCGGCAGAGGTCGTGGGCCGCGCGGGCGTGGAAAAGACCTTCGACGCGCTCCTGCGCGACCCTGCGCGCGGCGGCGCGCCACTGGCCCTGTCGCTCGACCTGACGGTGCAGGCGGCGGCCGAGCGGGTGCTGGAGGGCGCGATGCGCATCTTCAACGCCAGGGGCGCGGCAGCCGTGCTGATGGACGTGCACAGCGGCGAGGTCCTGAGCCTCGTCAGCCTGCCGGACTTCGACCCCAACGACCGGCCCCCGCCATCGACCGAGGGCAACGCGGGCGACAGCCCGACCTTCAACCGCGCGGTGCAGGGGGTCTACGAGCTTGGCTCGACCTTCAAGATCTTCACCGTCGCGCAGGCGCTTGAACTGGGTCTCGTCGATCCCGACACGGTGATCGACACCGCCGGGCCGATGCGGATCGGCGGCTTCACGATCCGCGAGTTTCGCAACAGGAACTACGGCGAGCTTTCAGTCGCGGAGATCATCGTGGAGAGCTCGAACCGCGGCACCGCGCGGCTGGCCATGCAGATCGGGGGCGAGCGGCAGCGCGAGTTCCTCGATCGTCTGGGCCTGCTCGACCCCGTGCCGCTGGAAATGCCCGAGGCGCGTGGCGGCGCGCCGCTGGTGCCGAAGCGATGGGGCGAGCTTTCGACGGTCACCGTCTCCTACGGACACGGAATCTCGGTCACGCCGCTGCACCTGGCGACGGCCTACGCGACGCTTGCCAACGGTGGCCACCGCGTGACGCCCACGCTCTTGCGGCAGGAGGCGCCGGACAAGGGGCCGCGCGTGCTGTCGCCCGATGTGGCGGCGGCCTCGATGGACATGCTGCGCCGGGTGGTGACGGAAGGAACGGCCAGCATGGCGGAGGTGCGCGGCTACCGCGTGGCGGGCAAGACCGGCACGGCCGACAAGCCCAGGCCCACGGGCGGATATTTCGAGGATCGCGTCATCGCCAGCTTCGCCAGCGTCTTTCCCGCCGACGACCCGCAATATGCGCTGGTCGTGGCGCTCGACGAACCGGTGGAGACCTCCGGGTCCGAGCCGCGCCGCTCGGCGGGCTGGACGGCGGTGCCGGTGGCGGCGGAACTCACCCGACGGGTTGCGCCTCTGCTGGGCCTGAGGCCGGAGATTGAACCCGCGCCCCTCGAAGGTGTAACGCTGACGGCGAACTGACCCGGCGCCCGGCACTTGGCTGGCCGTGCGACGGGTATTTCTGGACCATTGAAAGGCGGGGCGCGTGGCGCGGGGGACGACAAGCGGGGCGAAGAGCCTTTCGGAACTGGGCCTGACCGCCCGCGGCGGCGGCCGGATCGAGGTCAGCGGCCTGTCGGTGGACAGCCGCGAGGCGGCCGCCGGCCACCTGTTCGCGGCGATGCCCGGCACCCGCGTGCATGGTGCGCGGTTCGTGGACCAGGCGCTGGACCGCGGCGCGGCGGCCGTGCTGACCGACCCGGAGGGCGCGGCGCTGTGCGGCGATGCGGTGGCGCGGGCAGGCGCCGCGCTGGTCGTGGCCGAAGAGCCGCGCGCGGCGCTGGCGCGGGCCGCGGCGCTGTTCTTCGGGGCGCAGCCGCGGGTGATGGCGGCCGTGACCGGCACCAACGGCAAGACCTCGGTCGCAAGCTTCCTGCGCCAGATCTGGATCGCGCTGGGCCACCGCGCGGTGAACCTCGGGACGACCGGCGTGGAGGGCGCCTGGGAGGCGCCGCTGCGCCACACCACCCCCGAGCCCGTCACGCTGCACCGCACGCTGGCCGAGGCCGCGCGCGCGGGAGTCACCCATGCCGCGATGGAGGCCTCCAGCCACGGGCTCGACCAGCGGCGGCTGGACGGCGTGGTGCTGGCGGTGGCGGGGTTTTCCAGCTTCAGCCAGGATCACCTCGACTATCACGCCGACCTCGACGCCTATTTCGATGCCAAGGCCGGTCTCTTCGCCCGCGTGCTGGGCGAGGAGGGCGTGGCGGCGATCAATCTCGACGCCGAGCGTGGCTTCGACATGGCGGCCATCGCGCGCGCCCGCGGGCAGCGGGTGATCGGCGTGGGCCGGGGCGAGGAAGCGGAGCTGCGCATTCTCGCGCAGCGCTGCGACCCTGCGGGACAGGAGTTGCGGCTGGGCTACAACGGCGCCGCCTACCAGGCGCGGTTGGGCCTTGTGGGCGATTTCCAGGCGTGGAACGCCGCGCTTGCCGCCGCCATGGCCATCGGCTGCGGCGATCCGCCGGGCCGGGTGATGGAGGCGCTGGCCGGTCTGCGCACGGTGCGCGGGCGGATGCAGCTTGCCGCCACGCGCCAGACCGGGGCGGGCGTCTACGTCGATTACGCCCATACGCCGGACGCGGTGGCGACCGCGCTGCGCGCGCTGCGCCCGCATGTCATGGGGCGGCTGGTGGCGGTGATCGGCGCGGGCGGCGACCGCGACCGCGCCAAGCGGCCCCTGATGGGGCAGGCGGCGGCGGCCCATGCGGATCTGGTCATCGTCACCGACGACAACCCGCGCGGCGAAGACCCGGCGGCGATCCGGGCAGAGGTGCTGGCGGGCGCGCCGGGCGCGCAGGAGGTGGGCGACCGCGCCGAGGCCATCCTGCGCGCGGTGGCCGAACTGGGCCCCGGCGACGCGGCGCTCATCGCCGGCAAGGGGCACGAGACGGGGCAGGAGGTGGGCGGGGTGACCTATCCCTTCGACGACGCGGAGCAGGCGAGCCTTGCCGTCGCCGCGCTGGAAGGGCGGACCGCATGAGCCTCTGGACCGCCGCCGAGGCCGCGCGCGCCACGGGCGGCCGTGCCACGGCGGACTGGACGGCAACGGGCGTGTCCATCGACACCCGGACGCTCGCGCCAGGCGATCTCTTCGTCGCGCTGACGGCGGCGCGCGACGGGCATGATTTCGTGGCACAGGCGCTGGAAAAGGGCGCCGCCGCCGCGCTCGTCTCGCGCGTGCCGGAGGGCGTCACGCAGGACGCGCCGCTCCTGATCGTGCGGGACGTGCAGACGGGGCTGGAGTCGCTGGGCGCGGCGGCCCGCGCGCGCACGCGGGCAAGGGTCGTGGCGGTCACGGGCTCGGTCGGCAAGACCTCGACCAAGGAGATGCTGCGCACGGTCTGCGCGGGGCAGGGGCGGGCGCATGCCTCGGTTGCGAGTTACAACAATCACTGGGGCGTGCCGCTGACGCTGGCGCGGATGCCCGCCGATACCGAACTTGCCGTCATCGAGATCGGCATGAACGCGCCCGGCGAGATCGCGCCGCTGTCCGCCCAGGCCCGCCCGGAGGTGGCCATCGTCACCACCGTGGCCCCCGCGCATCTGGAGGCCTTCGGCGCGATCGAGGGGATCGCGGCGGAGAAGGCCTCGGTCGTCGCGGGGCTGGCGCCGGGGGGCACGGCGATCCTGCATGGCGACCTGGAGGTCTCGGGCATCCTGGAAGACGCCGCGTGGCGCGCAGGGGCCGGGCGCATCGTCACCTTCGGCGAGGCGCCGCGCAATCACCACCGGCTGCTGCGCGCCACGATCCACGACAGCACGACCGTCGCCGAGGCGCGGGCCTGGCGCAGCCCGCTGCTCTACAAGATCGCGGCGCCGGGGCGACATTTCGCGCTGAACGGCCTCGCGGTGCTGGCGGCGGCGGGGGCGCTGGGGCTCGACCGGGCGCTCGCCATCGCCGACCTTGGGCGCTGGACACCCGTCGCGGGCCGTGGCGCGCGCGAGACCGTGGTCCTCGACCCGCTCGATCCCGGCCTTGCCATCGATCTCATCGACGAGGCCTACAACGCCAATCCCGCCTCGATGGCCGCCGCGCTGGAGGTGCTGGCCGGCGCCGCGGTGCGCGACGGGGTGGGGCGCAAGGCCGCCGGGCGCCGCATCGCCTA
>NZ_JBKHAQ010000052.1:0-18702 GCF_046542825.1 Rhodosalinus sp.
GCTGGCGGATCACCGTGATCCGCTTGTCGCGCTGGTGGCCCGGGATCGTCTCGCCGTAGATGCGCTTGGCCTCTTCGCCCGAGAACTCGATGAAGGCCGCGGCATAGGCGATCTCGCCGCGGCTCTCGGCCAGCGGCTTGCCCTGCTCGGCGGTCATCAGGATCGCCAGATCCTCCTGATGTTCCATCATCAGCTCGAACCAGCGCCGCAGGATCGCCGCGCGCTCCTTGCCGGTGTGCGCCGCCCACTCCTTCTGCGCGGCATGAGCCGCGTCGATGGCGCGCGCGACCTGCGCGCGCGAACAGTCGGCCACCCGGGCGATCACATCGCCGCGCGCGGGGTTCGTCACGTCGAAGGCGCCGCTCTCGCCCTCGACCCATTCGCCGTTGACATAGGCGCGCTCGGCCAGAAGCGCGGGATCCTTCAGAAGGGATTTGAGGTTCGTCGTCTCGTCCAGCATCCTGTCCTCCGCGGAATTGGGTCGTGCGCCTTCACCCGAGTCTGACTAGAAAGAAGCGCCTTCTGCAACCCGGAGTTCCCCGATGGACATGGATGCCGCCTATTCCAACGCCGATCATGTGCCCGGTTCGGCCGGCTACCCGCCGCGCTGGAGCGCGGCGGCCGAGGCGTTCCGCAAGGGCCTCGGGTCACGGGCCGAACTCGATCTCGCTTATGGCGGGCATGCGCGCGAGCGGTTCGATCTCTTCCACCCGGAGGGCGCGTCACAGGGCCTCGTCGTCTTCGTGCACGGCGGCTACTGGAAGGCCTTCGACAAGTCGACGTGGTCGCATCTGGCCGCCGGACCGCTGGCGCGCGGATGGGCGGTGGCGATGCCATCCTACACGCTCTGCCCCGAGGTGCGCATCGCCGACATCACCCGGCAGATCGCGGCGGCGGTGCCGGCGATGGCCGCGCGGGTCGAGGGGCCGATCCGGTTGGCCGGGCATTCCGCCGGCGGCCACCTCGTGGCGCGGATGTGCGCGCCCGGCATGCTGCCCGGCCCGGTCGCGGCGCGCGTCGCCCGGGTGGTTCCGATCTCGCCCGTTGCCGATCTGGCGCCGCTGATGCAAACCGCGATGAACGAGGTGCTGCAAATCGATCCGCAGGAAGCCGAGGCCGAGAGCCCCATACACCAGCCCGCGCCGCAGGTGCCGGTGACGGTCTGGGTCGGCGGCGCGGAACTGCCCGCGTTTCTCGACCAGGCCGAGAGGCTCGCAACCTGCTGGGGCGTCGAGTGGCGCGCGCCCCGCGGGCAGCACCATTTCAACGTCATCGAGCCGCTCGCCGAGCCCGACAGCCCGCTGACGCAGGCACTGCTGACCTGAGCGACGCGGCCCGCCAGGGCCGGGGAGCGGCTTGCCGCCGCGCCGCGGGCCGGCAGGCTTCGCGGGATGCGCGTTCTGCCCCTCACAGGCTCTTGCGGCGCCGAGATCGCGGGCGTCGGATCCCGTCGCCGGACGATGCGACGGCGGAGGCGTCGGCTGTCGCCCCCGTTCGATCGCCATGACGCGCAGCGCCCCCGAGGCTGACCGGAAAACCCGCCATCCCGCAGTCGTAACATGCCCGCGGACGGGCGCGCAGGCGCTGTTCCTGAACCCGATCTACACCACCCGGCTCGACGGTCTCACCGAGGAGGAAAGCGCGCAGATCCTTGCCGCGCTCTCCGCACATGCAACCCGCCCCGACATCTCCTGTCGCCTGCGCTGGCGGGCGGGCGACGTGGCGATCCGGGACAACCGCCTCACGCTGCACGACCTGGCAACGACCACGACGGCCGCCGCCGGCTGCTGAAACGGACGACCTTCGCCGGCGCCCCGCCCGCGTGAGCGGGCGCAACGCGCTTGAAGAAAGCGCGTTGCAAGGCGCTTCCAAGCGCCTTGCGCGGGACCCGCCGCTGCGGCAAGACAGGCCCGGGGGCGGGGCGATGGCGTCGCCACACCCGGGTCCGGGTGCGCCCCCTGGCTGTCCTGAACGCCGGGACCTTTCTTTCGAGGGAGGGTCGTCCGTGACCGAACGCCCCGCATTCTACCGCTTCCCCAACGGCGAAAAGGCCCCGCTGCCCTTCGCGCCCGAGGAATACGAAACCCGCCTCGCCGGCCTGCGCCGCAGCATGGCCGAGGCCGGTGTCGAGGCCGCGCTTCTGACCTCGATGCACAACGTGGCCTACTACTCCGGCTTTCTCTACTGCGCCTTCGGCCGGCCCTACGGGCTGGTCGTGACGCCCGATACCGCCGTGACCATCGCGGCCGGCATCGACGGCGGCCAGCCCTGGCGGCGCTGCCACGGCGATGCGCTGACCTACACCGACTGGGCACGCGGCAACTTCTGGCGCGCGGTCCGGCATGTGGCGGGCACCGGCCGCCGGCTGGGGATCGAGGGCGATCACCTGGCGCTGGCCGCGCGGGCGGAACTCGACGTGCATCTGGCGCCTGCCTCGGTCACGGACATCGCGCCCGCCGCCATGCGCCAGCGGATCGCCAAGTCGCCGGCCGAGATCGCGCTGATCCGTGAGGGCGCGGCGGTGGCCGACGTGGGCGGTCACGCCATCCGCGACGCGATCCGCGAGGGCGCGCGCGAGATCGACGTCGCCATGGCCGGGCGCGACGCGATGGAGGCCGAGATCGCCCGCCGGTTTCCGCAAGCCGAATACCGCGACACCTGGGTCTGGTTCCAGTCGGGGATCAACACCGACGGGGCGCACAACCCGGTCACCGCGCGGCGCCTGCGCCGCGGCGACATCCTCAGCCTCAACACCTTCCCGATGATTTCGGGCTATTACACGGCGCTGGAACGCACGCTCTTCCTTGGGGAGCCCGACACCGAGAGCCTGCGGACCTGGGAGGCGAATGTCGCGGCGCATGAATACGGCATCTCGCTCCTGCGGCCGGGCATCACCTGCGCCGAGGTCGCGCAGCGCATCAACGCCTTTCTCGAAGAGCGCGGCCTGCTGCAGTATCGCAGCTTCGGCTATGGCCACAGCTTCGGCATCCTCTCGCATTACTATGGCCGCGAGGCGGGGCTGGAGCTGCGCGAGGATATCGACACCGTGCTGGAGCCGGGCATGGTGATCTCGATGGAGCCGATGCTGACAATCCCCGAGGGGCAGCCCGGCGCGGGCGGCTACCGCGAGCACGACATCCTGATCGTGACCGAAGACGCGCCGGAGAACATCACGGGTTTCCCCTACGGTCCGGAGCATAACGTGATCGACTGAGGCGCAAAGCTCCGGTCGAGGCAGGGCGGCGGTTCCCCCGCCGTCTCACACAGGGACCTTGACCCTGTTCGTGCTCCGGCCGCCACTGCCCGCGGCGGCCGCCTTCCCGGTCGCCGAGAATCTCGGGCAGCGCGACGGGGGGCGACATCCTGTCCCCCCGGCCTGCACCGCAACGCCAACGCGGTCCCCGATGCGATCCGGGAGCGAACCGATGCCAGACAGAGGGCCGCGTGGGCTCCGGAGCCGCAGGCGCGCAGGCCAAGTGCCGCGTTGCGGCAGCACGCTCCGGCGCGTATCAAGGCCGTGTGGTCGAACGGGCCGGCCGGCCCGAAAGGAGAGCGGCGTGGCGGCACTTGCACGGCTTGTGATCGTGGGCTTCATCGTGCTGACGGTGATCTACGTCAGCCTGTCGCTCTGGTCGCGCGCCGTGCGGCGCGAGCGGCTGGAACAGCGCTGGGCCGAGAAGGGCCGCATCGGCGACCGCGAGGCTTTCGTCCGCCGCGGGCTGGAACGCTACGACGGCTCGATCCGCCGCAAGCTGCTGCTGGGGGTCTACGTGGTGCCCACGGTGGTCGTGGCCGCGATCATCTATCTGACGAATTTCGACTGAGGAGGCGGCGATGGTCTATCTGAAATGGGCGCTCATCATCGCCTTCTGGGCGGTCGTGGCGGCCTTTCTGCACTACACGCTGCCGCAGCACGACATCGTGCGGATCACCGACACCTACGAGACGCGGGTGGACTACGGCGAGAATTCGCTGTTCTGGGCCTCTGAATCCTCGGGCATGGCGACCGAGGTGCGCGGGCGTGACGTGTTCTTCATCCAGACACGTCGGGCCAACGGGCGCCCGATGATCTACCGCAACGAGGATACAGGCTGGGGCTGGCCACCCTACTTCAAGTTCGACTCCGCCAACCTGCAGGCCGACGCGAACGACCTGCGCTCGGTCCAGGACGACCCCCGCTGGGTGGTGGTGCGCCATTACGGCTGGCGCAACGAGTTCATGTCGATCTATCCCAACGCGGTCGACGTGCGGCTGGCCGAGGGACCGGACGAACGGATCATCCCCTGGCTCAACATCGTGATCCTCACGCTGCTGGCGGCCTTCGTCTGGGGCATCTGGGTGCGCTGGCGCCGCTTTCGCCGCCGCAGGGTCGACCCGGTGCTGGAAGAGATGGGCGACAGCGTGGCCGATTTCTCGGACGGCGTGTCCAGGCGCGGCGCGCGCCTGCGCCGGTGGTGGAAGAACGAGCCCGGCTGAGACAGGCGCTTATCGGTCCCTTGCGGTCCCTCTTCGCGCCGACCTGGCGCGGCCGCTTGGGCGGGATCGCCGGAGAGGGCCGGCGCGAAGAGCGCCCGCAGGGGCGCGATGAGCCTTCAGCGCGCACCGTAGTAGAGACCCACGACGTGCTCCGCCTCGGCGAAGAACAGCCAGCGCGACACCGCGACGCCGCAGAGATGCACCAGCGCTGCAAGGCCCGCGCCGACCTTGCCGAAGGGCGGCGACAGCAGGATCAGCGGCAGAATCGTCATCAGGATCACCGCCGCCACGCGCAGCCGCGTGGCGTGGCGCCGTCCCACGACGAAGACCATCTCGCGCAAGAGGTAGTTGGGCCCGGTGTGCGGCGGCTCGAAACTGCGCAGGCGGCCCCGCGTGCCCAGCCCCGTCGCCGTGCCCATGTCCGTGCCCGAGGCGGCGAAGGCACCGTCCCCCCGGACCCACCATGCCAGTTGCAGCGCCAGCGCGATCACCAGCAGAACCCGCGCCGCGCCGCTCTCGCCGGCGAAGAGCGCGCCGCCGGCCAGCGAAATCGCAAGGAAGAGGGCAGGGGTCAGCGGCGTGTGCCAGCGCGGCACGGCCTTCATCTGCGTGTAGATCATCGAGGTGGTGACGACCGTGGCCAGCGCCAGCCCGGCACCGATCCAGCCCAGCGGCACAAGGCGCGCGCCGAAGAACACCAGCCCCGTGCCATAGAGCGCCATCACGACGAGGGTTGCCACCGCTGCCCAGGCCTCGCGCGACAGCCAGCTCGACCGCCACTGCGTGAAGGCCTTCAGCGCGCGCTCCGGGTGGCCGAGGTGGAAGGCCGAGGCCGAAAGCCCCCCCGCCGCCAGCGCATAGGCCAGCGCGAAATAGCCGAAGGCGACCCAGCCGGTGGGCGCGGGCATCCCGAGCCCCAGGAAGAAGAGAAAGCCAAGCCCCGCCCCCGAGAGCGTCGTGAAGATCAGCAGCGACGGCGCCGGATGCATCAGTCGCCGCCCCCCGGCAGCCTGTCCAGCGTCCGGTCGAGCCAGCCGAGAAAGCCGCGCAGTTCCTCCGCCACGGGCTCCAGCGCGGGGGCCGCGGGCATCCGGTCGCGCTCGCGCGGCGGCAGGTACTTGTTCACGGGCTTCGTGCCCTGCTCCGGCATCAGATCCAGGCCGCCCCTCTCGGCGACGAGTTGCGAGACCGCACTCTCCGGGTCGGCCAGATCGCCGAAGTGCCGCGCACCGGCGGGACAGGTGCGCACGCAGGCGGGTTCGCGGTCCTCCGGTGCCAGGTGCTCGTTGTAGATGCGGTCCACGCAGAGGGTGCATTTCTTCATCACGCCGGCCGCTGCGTCCATCTCGCGCGCGCCGTATGGGCAGGCCCAGGCGCAGAGGCCGCAGCCGATGCAGGCGTCTTCCTCGACCAGCACGATGCCGTCCTCGGACCGTTTGTACGAGGCGCCCGTGGGACAGACGGTGACGCAGGGCGCGTCCTCGCAATGCAGGCAGGACTTCGGGAAATGCACCAGTTGCGGCGGCCCGTCGTCTGGCGCGACCTCGTAGGAGTGCACGCGGTTGAGAAAGGTGCCCGAAGGGTCCGCGCCATAGGGATCCTGATCGGAAAGCGGCGCGCCATAGGCCTGATCGTTCCAGCCCTTGCAGGCGATCACGCAGGCATGACAGCCCACGCAGGTGTCGAGATCGATCACCAGGCCAAGCCTGCGGTCGGTGGTGTCGGGCAGATCGGTCATGAGGCCCTGGGCAGCTTTGCGGCTGCGGGTTGCGGCTTGTAGGTCACATAGCTTTTCACGAAGCCCGCCTTCCACTCGCGCCAGATCGTACCGTCCGGGAACAAGCTCTCCAGTTCTTCCCGCCGGACGATGGTGGTCCCCGCGACCATGTCCGCCCAGGCGGGAATGTCCCGGTGCCAGCGGCGTATGCAGGCGGCGCGGGTGCGTTCGGGATAGAACCACCAGAACGGCATGTGGCAATGCGCCTCGATCGGGAACCAGATCGACGGTGTCTGCACCCACCACGCAGGTGCCAGGCGCCGGACCTCTCCGGCGAAGGCCGCGCGCTTTTCCGCATCGCCCACATGCTCGATCACGCTGTTCGAGAACGCGATGTCGAAGCTCATGTCAGCGGCGAAGTCCACCGCGCAGGCATCGCCATCGACCAGCGCGATCCGGTGATGCGAGGGCGGCGCTTCGGGCGGGTTGATCCCGGGCAGATTGATCACGGTGATGTCGAGCGGGATGGCGCAGCCGTCCCAGAAGCCGGGCGTACCGCCAAGGTCGATGATCCGCTCTCCGCCCTGCGGCCGCATCCGGCCCGTGAACTCGGCCATCCGGCGCTTGCGCGCCGCGGCGGAGACGGGACCGCGCAGGGCGATTAACCGCTGCAGCAGGAAGAGTCTCACGGGGCACCTCGCACGAAAACGGGATCGAACAGGGGCAGTGCCTCGTCCGGCGGCTTCGATTTCTCGATCTTCACGCGCAGGTCGAACCATGCGGCCTGCCCTGTCACCGGATCGGAGTTGGCCCAGCGCAGCCCGTCGCCGCGTTCGGGCAGCAACTCGTGGATCAGGTGGTTGAGCAGGAAGCCCTTCGTCGCCTCCGGCGCGTCCCGGTCGAGCGCCCAGGCGCCCTTGCGCTTGCCGATCGCGTTCCAGGTCCAGACCGTGGCGGGGTTGAGCGCGGCCATCGCGGCGACCGGCACCGTGATCTCGCCCGTGGCCGAGGTGACGCGTGCCCAGTCGCCGTCGCGCAGCCCGTGCCGCGCCATCAGCTCGGGATGCATGTAGAGCGGGTTGATGCCGTGGATCTGCCGCAGCCAGGCGTTCTGCGAGCCCCAGGAGTGATACATCGCCATCGGCCGCTGGGTCAGCGCGTGCAGCGGGTATTCCACAGGATCTGCGTGACCGTCGGTGAAGGGCGGATACCACACCGGCAGGGGCGTCAGCGTCGCCTTGATCCGTTCGCGCAGATGTTCGGGCGGCTGGCGCTCGCCCACCCCCTCCGCTGCCCGCTGGAAGCGGCGAAGCGGCTCGGAATAGAGCTGGAAGAGGTAGGGCTGCGGCGCGTCGTAGAAGCCCATCGCCACCGCCCAGTCCTGATAGGCGCGGCTCCAGGGGCGCATGTAGCGCGCCTCTTCCGGGATCTCGGCCAGGAAGAAGCCGCCGCCCGCCTTGTAGGTGTCGATCTGCCCGCCGTTGGGCGCCCCACGCCCGTGCACCAGCCCGCGTTCGCCCGTCCGCCAGCCGGCCAGCGGGCCGACGCCGGGACGGCGTTCGTGGTTCACGATGTAGTCGGCATAATCGGCGTATTTCGGCGCGCCGCTTTCGTCCACGAAGCCCGGCAGGCCCAGCCGCGCGCCAAGGTCGAGCAGCACGGACTGGAACCCGCGCACGTCGCGGTCGGGCGCCACCACCGGCCAGCGGATCGCGTCCGCCGCGGCGTCCGCCTCCGAGATCGGGCGGTCGAGGAGCGAGATGCAGTCGTGCCGCTCCAGATAGGTGGTGTCGGGCAGGATCAGGTCGGCATAGGCCACCATTTCCGATGCGTAAGCGTCCGAATAGATGATCCGGGGGATGACGTAGTCGCCGGCCTCGTCGGTGTCCGTCAGCATCTCGATCACGCCGCGCGTGTTCATCGACGAGTTCCACGCCATGTTCGCCATGTACATGAAGAGCGTGTCGATCCTGTAGGGATCGCCGGCGTGGGCGTTCGGGATCACCATGTGCATCAGCCCATGCGCCGACAGCGGATTCTCCCAGGTAAAGGCCTTGTCGATGCGTTGCGGCCGCCCGTCGTCATCGAGGGCAAGATCCTCCGGCCCGAGCGGAAAGCCCAGGTGCGGGCCGCCCAGCGGCTGGCCCGCCTCGCACCGCGCGTGCGGGCGCGGATGCGCCTCTGGCGGCTTGGGATAGGGCGGCTTGAAGCGGAAGCCGCCGGGCCGCTCGACCGTGCCCAGCAGGATCTGGAGAAGGTGCAGCGCCCGCGCCGTCTGGAAGCCGTTCGAGTGGGCCGAGATGCCGCGCATGGCGTGAAAGCTGACGGGCCGCATCGTGACGCTCGCGTGCCGCTCGCCGCGGAAATCCTCCCAGGGAAAGGGCAGCTCTTCCGCCTCGTCGAAGGCCACGCGGGCCAGTTCGGCAGCCAGCGCGCGGATGCGGCCGGCGGGCACGCCGCAGCGATCCGCCACCGCCTCGGGCGCATAGGCCGGATCCAGGTATCGTTCGGCGATCAGGTGCATGACCGGCCGGTGCGTGATGCCGGCGCGCCGCCATGTCCCGGCAAGGTCGGGCCGCACGCCCGCCGCATCGAAGGGCGCGGGCTTTCCCGTGCGACGGTCCAGCACGAGCGGCTTTCCGTCCTCGTCGCGCAGGAAGAGGCCCTGTTCGTGCGACCTTGGGTCGGCGTTCACCAGCACCGGCGCGTTGGTCCAGCGCGCGAGATAGTCGAGGTCGATCCTGCCCGCGCGCAGCAACTCGTGGATCAGCGACAGGATCAGCAGCCCGTCGGTGCCCGGCGTGATCCCGATCCAGTCGTCGGCCACCGCGTTGTAGCCGGTGCGAATGGGGTTCACGCCCACCACCCGCGCGCCGCGGTCCTTGAGCCGGCCGATCCCCATCTTGATCGGATTGGAATCGTGGTCCTCGGCCACGCCGAAGAGCACGAAAAGCTTCGTGCGCTCCCAGTCGGGCTGCCCGAACTCCCAGAAGGCGCCGCCCATCGTGCAGATCCCGGCGGCCGCCATGTTGACCGAGCAGAAGCCGCCGTGGGCCGCATAGTTGGGCGTGCCGAACTGCTGCGCCCACCAGCTGGTCAGGCTCTGCGACTGGTCGCGCCCGGTGAAGAAGGCAAGCGTCTCCGGCGCTTGCTCGCGCAGGGGCTTCAGCCAGGACACGGCCGTTTCCAGCGCCTCGTCCCAGGAGATTTCCTCGAACTCGCCCGACCCGCGGGGACCCACGCGGCGCAGCGGCTTGCGCAGCCGCGCGGGCGAGGTGTGCTGCATGATCCCCGCCGAGCCCTTTGCGCAGAGCACGCCGCGGTTCACCGGGTGGTCCCGGTTCCCCTCGATATAGGTGACGCGCCCGTCCTTCAGGTGCACGTCGATGCCGCAGCGGCAGGCGCACATGTAGCAGGTCGTCTTGCGCACCTCGTCGGAGATGCGCGGCGAGGTATCGAGGGCGGGCTCGGACCGGGTCATCGCGCCTCCGTCACGGCTTGGCAGAAGCTAGGACAGATCGCGATCGGATTCGAGGGGGCCGGACCGCAGAGCCGGGCGCGGGGAAGCCTTTTGCAAAAGGCTTCAATTCCCTTGCAAGGGAATTGTCCCGCGCCCGCCACCGAACGCTTCAGCCGAAGACCTTCGTCAGCGCATCGTCCACCGTCGCCGCGATGTGGTCGATGTCGTTTGCGGTGGCGATCAGCGCGGGCGAGAAGCAGAGCGTGTTGTTCCGGCCCGGCACCGAGCGGTTGGTGACGCCGATGATGACCCCGGCGGCGTTGCATTCGCCAACGACCTTCTGCGCGAGCTTCTCGTCCACCGGCTCCTTCGTTTCGCGGTCGGCCACCAGTTCCGCGCCACAGAAGAGACCCGATCCGCGCACGTCGCCGACGACTGCGTGCTTGTCCTTGAGTTCGGCCAGCCGTTCCATCAGGCGGTCGCCCATCGCGCGGGTGTTCGCCAGAAGGCCCTCTTCCTCGACGATCGCCATGTTCTCGAGCGCGGCAGCCGGCCCGGCAGTGCAGCCCCCGAAGGTCGAGATGTCGCGGAAGTAGTCCAGCGGATCCTCCGGCGCCTCCTTGAACATGGAAAACACCTCCTCGGTCGTCACCAGGCAGGCGATGGCGGCGTAGCCGGAGGCCACGCCCTTCGCCATGGTCACCATGTCGGGCTGCACGCCGTAGTTCTGGTAGCCGAACCAGGCGCCGGTGCGGCCCACGCCGCAGACCACCTCGTCGATGTGCAGCAGGATGTCGTACTTGCGGCAGATCTCCTGCACCCGCTCCCAGTAGCCCGAGGGCGGCGGGATCACGCCGCCGCCCGCCGTTACCGGCTCTAGGCACAGCGCGCCCACCGTGTCCGGCCCCTCGCGCAGGATCACCTCTTCGATCCGGTCGGCGGCCCAGAGGCCGTAGTTCTCCTCCGGCGCGCCCTCCTGCTCGTGGCGGCGGTATTCGAGGCAGTGCGGCACCCGCACGAAGCCCGGCGCGAAGGGGCCGTAATGCGCGTTGCGCTCGTCCTGCCCGCCCGCGCTGAGGCAGCCGATGGTGGTGCCGTGATAATCCCGGTCGCGGTAGAGAATCTTGTGCTTCCGGCCCCCATAGCGCTTCTGCGCGATCTGGCGGACCATCTTGAAGGCCTTCTCGTTCGCCTCCGAGCCGGAGTTGCAGTAGTAGACGCGGGACAGACCCGGCATCTTGTCGATCAGCGCCTCGGCGAAGCGCGCGCCGGGGATCGTGCCGGCGGCGCCCGCGAAATAGTTGAGCTTCACGAGCTGCTCGCGCACCGCGTCGGCGATGCGTTCGCGCCCGTAGCCCACGTTCACCGTCCAGACCCCGCCGGAGACCGCGTCGAGGTGCTCCTTGCCGTTCTGGTCCCACACGGACATGCCGCGCCCCTCGACGATGATGCGCGGCGCGCCGGTCTCGAAGGGCTTGTGCTGGATCAGGTGGTGCCAGACATGCGCGCGGTCGGCCTCGACCACGGCGGAAATGTCGTTGTCATGGCGGTTGCCGTCCATGCGCTCCTCCTTCGGCTGGCCGGGACGCGCCCGGTGGTTGCTGTGCGATGCTAACGGCTTGGCCCCGCGGTGGCGAGAGGTTTCCGGGGCCATCCCGGTCCGCGCCGTATCCGATGACCGGCGACACTGGCGCGAAGGGCAGCGGCCTGTCACGCATCGCGCCACCCTGAGGGTGCTGCCGGGATGGCACGGATTTCGTGGCGGCACGCCGCCCGTCCGAAGAACGGCCAAGTGCCTGCCTTCGCGCGCCTCAGCCTTTCGTCCAGCGCGCCGCCCGCGCGCGGAGCGCGGCCGACAGGATCGACACGTCGATGCCCACCGCGACGAACTGTGCGCCGCAGTCGAGATAGCGGCTCACGGCCTCGTCGTCCGTGGACAGGATGCCCGGCGCCTTGCCGGCCGCGCGGATGCGGCGCAGCGCGTCCTCGATCGCGGTCTGCACCTCCGGGACTTCGGCGCGGCCCGGATAGCCCATGTCGGCCGAGAGGTCCGCAGGCCCGATGAAGACGCCGTCCACCCCTTCGACCGCAAGGATGTCGTCCAGCGCGGCGAGGCCGGCGCGCGTCTCGACCTGCACGAGCAGGCAGATCTCTGCGTTGGCCGTGGTGGCGTAATCGGCCGCGCCGCCGAAGCGCGAGGCGCGAGCGAACCCCGCGCCCATGCCGCGGATGCCCTGGGGCGGGTAGCGCGTGGCGCGCACCAGCGCGTGCGCCTGTGCCGCGGACTCGACCATCGGGATCAGCAGCGTCTGCGCGCCCGCGTCCAGCACCTGCTTGATGGCCCAGTCCTCGCCCATCGGCAGCCGCACGACGGCATCGGCCGGCAGCGGGTCCAGCACCTGAAGCTGTGCGGCGATCGTGGGCAGGTCGTTGGGCGCATGTTCGCCGTCGATCACCAGCCAGTCGAAGCCCGTGTGCCCCGCGATCTCGGCCGGGTAGGGATGTGCGAAGCCCAGCCAGAGGCCGAAGCGCGTCTCGCCGCGGGCGAGCGCGGCCTTGAAGCTGTTGTGCGGCGCGGCCATCGGCCTAGACCTTTCCGGCCAGTTCGGTGATCGTGTCGAAGGCGGTGTCGAAATCCCGCGCCTCGGCGCAGAACTGCCCCGCCTGGAAGCGGATGACAAGCTGGCCGTCCACCTTCGTCTGGGTCAGGTAGATGCGCCCGTCGTCGTTGATGCGCTGCAGCAGCGCAAGCGTGCGCGTTTCTGCGTCCTCCCCCGACAGGCGAAAGGTGAAGAGCGACAGCACGGGTTCGGTCACGATCTCGATGCCCGGCGCATCGCGCAGCCTCTCGCAAAGCGCGCGGCTCCAGGCGACATGGTTGCGGATCATCCCGCGCAGCCCTTCGAGCCCGTGGGCCCGGATCAGGAACCACAGCTTCAGCGCGCGAAAGCGTCGGCCCAGCGGGATCGACCATTCGGAATAGTCGATCACCCCGTCCGCGCCGTGGGTCCTGAGGTATTCCGGCTGGATGGCGAGCGTGCGGGTCAGATCCTCGGGCGCGCGGACGAAATGCGCGGAACAGTCGAACTGCGCGCCCATCCACTTGTGCGGGTTGAACACGACCGAGTCCGCCTGCTCCACACCCGTCCAGAGCTCACGGAACTCGGGGCAGAGCATCGCGCTGCCCGCCCAGGCGGCATCGACGTGCACGTAGAGCCCGTGCTTGCGGGCCACTTCGCAGATTGCCGCCACATTGTCGCAGGCGCCCATGCCGGTCGCGCCGGTGCAGGCGACGATGCCTGCGGGCACGACCCCCTCCGCCTTGTCCTGCTCGATCGCGCGCTCCAGCGCGAAGGCGTCCATCGCGCGCAGGGGCCCCTGCACGGGCAGTTTCACGAGGTTGTCCTGCCCGATCCCCGCGACCCAGATCGCGCGGTCGATGGAGGAATGCACCTCGGACGAGCAGTAGATGCGGAGGTGTTTCTGTCCGGGCAGCCCCTGCGCGTTGCCGGCCCAGCCCAGCGCGCGCTCGCGCATGGTGAGCACCGCGGCGAGCGTGGCGGAACTGGCGCTGTCCTGGATCACGCCATGAAAGCCGGTCGGCAGGCCCACGGCCTGCGCCAGCCACTCCATCATCCGCGTCTCCATCTCCGTCGCGGCGGGCGAGGTCTGCCAGAGCATGCACTGCGGCGCGATGGTGGCGGCGAGGTATTCCGCCAGCACCGAGGCGGGCGCGGCATTGGAGTTGAAATAGGCGAAGAAGCGCGGGTGCTGCCAATGCGTGATGCCGGGCATCACGATGCGCTCGAAATCCTGCCAGATCGTCTCCATCGGCTCGGGCGCCTCTGGCGGTGCGGCGGGCAGCGCGCGCAGGGTGGCGCCGGGGTCGAGGGGCGCGCGCACGGGCCTGTCGCGCAGGCCGCCGTGATAGGCGGCCGCCCAGTCCGCCACCTTGCGGCCCCATCGGGGAAATGCCTGCCAGTCCATCGCGTCCCTCCCGGTCGTCAGGATGTGCAGGGGTGGCCGGGGGCGCCCGGCGTGTCAAGCGCGGCGCCGGATGAGGGGCCGCATGGGTATTTGTGGACCATTGAAAGAGCCGGTGCGTGCCGCGCATCGCGCGTTCGCGCGTCGGCGGGCGGCGCGGCCGCTCTGACGCGGTCAGAAGGGCGCCGGCGCGCGGAAGGTGGTGCCGGCGCCCCCGTCGGGGTGGTGCAGGCGCAGTTCCTCTGAATGCAGCATCATGCGGGGATGCTGGCGCGCCGGACCCTCGGCGTAGAAGGGATCGCCCAGCACCGGGTGGCCCAGCGCCGCCATGTGGACGCGCAACTGGTGGCTGCGGCCGGTGTGCGGCATCAGCTTGACGCGGGTCTCTCCCGGTGCCCGACGCTGCACGCGCCAGCGGGTGAGCGCGGGCTTGCCGGTCTCATGGCAGACCTTCTGTTTCGGCCGGTTGGGCCAGTCGACGATCAGCGGCAGGTCGACCTCTCCGCTGTCCTGGGCCAGGTCGCCCCAGAGGCGGGCGACATAGGTCTTGCGCACCTTCCGGCGCTCGAACTGCAGCCCGAGATTGCGCTGCGCGGGGTGGGTGAGCGCGAAGACCATCACGCCCGAGGTGTCGCGGTCCAGCCGGTGGACCAGCAGCGCCTCGGGGAAGGCCGCCTGCACCCTTGCCAGCAGGCAGTCCGCCAGATGCTCGCCCCGGCCGGGGACCGAGAGCAGCCCGGCGGGCTTGTCCACCACGAGGATCTCGTGGTCGGCGTGCAGGATCGCCAGCGGGTCCTGCGGCGGCTGATAGGCATCGGTCATGCGGCGCGGTGTAGGCGCGGGGCGCGAGGCTGTCCACCGCGGCCGGATTGACGGGCGCGGCCCGAGCGGCTAACCGGCCGAACTTTCCGGGGCAGCATGTGAGGCATGGGCATGGCACGGCGGCGCAAGGGGCGCGACATTTCCGGCTGGCTGGTGGTGGACAAGCCGGCGGGCGTGGGGTCGACCGACGTGGTCAACATCGTGCGCCGCGCGCTCGACGCGAAGAAGGCGGGGCATGCCGGCACGCTCGACCCGGCGGCGACCGGCGTTCTGGCGGTGGCGCTGGGCGAGGCGACGAAGACCGTGCCTTACGTCACCGATGCGCTCAAGGCCTATACCTTCACCGTGCGCTTCGGGCAGGCGACCGAGACCGACGACGCCGAGGGCGCGGTGATCGCGGAGAGCGACCGCCGCCCCACGGACGAGGCGATCAAGGAGGCGCTCAACGCTTTCGTGGGCGAGATCATGCAGGTGCCGCCGGCCTATTCGGCGGTGCGTGTCGAAGGCCAGCGCGCCTATGCGCTGGCACGCAAGGGGGAAGCGGCGGAGTTGCAGGCGCGGCCGCTCTGGGTGGAATCGCTGATCCTGGCCGACCGGCCCGACGCGGACCACGCGGAGCTGGAGATGGTCTGCGGCAAGGGCGGCTATGTGCGTGCCGTGGCCCGCGACCTGGGCGAGGCGCTGGGGTGTTACGGGCATGTCACCGCGCTGCGCCGGATCTGGTCCGGGCCGTTTTCGGCCGAAGACGGGATCTCGCTCGACGAGGTGCGCAGGCTGGCCGGCAGCCCGGAGCTCGACGCACGGCTTCTGCCGCTGGAGGCCGGGCTTGCCGATCTGCCGCAGGTGCGCGCGCTCGAGGCCAGCGTGCCGCGGCTGCGCAACGGCAACCCGGCGCCGGTGATCGCGCAGGATCTGGACTACGGCGAGGAATGCTGGGCCGCCGCGGATGGCCGCGCGGTTGCCGTGGGCCGCTACAAGGGGGGTGAATTGCACCCCAGCCGGGTCTTTGCGGCCTGACAGGACAGGCGCGCCCCTCAGCGGAGCGCGCCCCTTGCCTCGCGCGAGCGCGCGGCTCAGTTCACCGTTTCGGCGTCGACCACATCCTTTTGCGTGGCCGTGTCCTCGGCCTTCGAGATCGCGATGCGACGCGGCTTCAGCGCCTCGGGGATCTCGCGCTCGAGGTCGATGTGCAGCATTCCGTCGGCGTGGCTCGCGCCGGTCACGCGCACATGGTCGGCCAGGTGAAACCGCCGCTCGAAGGCGCGGGTGGCGATGCCGCGGTGCAGGAAGGTGCGGGCCTCGTCCTCTTCGGCCTTGCGGGCCGAGACGACGAGCGCGTTCTCCTTCACCTCGACCGACAGGTCGTCGGCCGAGAAGCCGGCCACCGCGATCGAGATGCGGTAATGGCTCTCGTCCGTCTTCTCGATGTTGTAGGGGGGATAGGTGGGCTGGCTGACCTCTGTGGTCAGCACGCGGTCCATCAGATCGGCCAGACGGTCGAAACCGACCGTGGCCCGGTAGAGCGGTGCAGGATCGAAACTGCGCATCCTGGTCATCCTCCTGTGAGCGATACCTTCGGACGCCCTCCCGGCACGGGACAGGCGATTGCGGCGCGCAGGGCCCGGCGTCGGCACCCTGCGCGGCGGGCATGTGGGCGCGGGGCGGCCCGCTTTCAAGAGGTCCGCGCGCTCACTCGGCGGTGACGAATTTCGCGCCCATGTCCTTGCGTGTCTCCTCGCCCACGCGAATCCGGCGCACGGACGGCGCGTCGCCCGGGGCCAGGCCCCGGCCTGCGGCAAGCTCGGCGTGCAAGAGCGCGAGCGGACCCTCCAGCGCGGTCCCGAGCGAGACCTTGCGCCCCGCCATCTCGGCCATGGCGCTGACGACCGAGACGATGCGCGGCCCCTCCGGCCCGATGGAAAAGACCGGCGCCCCGGAGGCGCCGAAATCGACATCGCAATCCATCACCAGCACGCCCGACTGTCGCGCGCGCACCCTGCAGACCTCCTGCAGCGAGGGCGCCTCTGCCCGGTCGCGCGCATAGGACACGACGCCGATCTCCGCGCCCGGACCCGGTTGGGCGCCCGTGGCAAAGGGAATGACGGTGGTGTTGCGGATCGGCCGGACGAGTTCCAGAAGCGCCACGTCGTTCTGCACGCGCAGCGGCCCTGTCTCGCTCTGGTAGACGTAGTTGGGATGCGCCACGGCGCGGCGAATCGCGCGATAGGCCTCTGCCCGGCCGTTGCGCCAGCCCGCAAGGAAGGTGATCTCGCGGTGGTCGAGCCGCGCGCCGCTGTCCTTGTCGAATAGGCAATGCGCCGCCGTCAGGACCAGGTCGGGGGCGATCAGCGCGCCGGTGCAGAACCCCGTGCCGCCGATGTCCAGCCGGCCCACCGCCTCCCAGCCGCGGCTCTTGTCGCCGGTATCCAGCGTCTCGAGCCGGTTTTGGGCAAGCGCCCCGGTTGCGGCGAGCGCGAGGGCGAGCACGGCGGCGATCAGGCGCATGGGCATCTCCTTGGTCGGGTTGACGGCCTGCTAGGCGCGCGGTGAGGCGAAATTAGGGCGAAGGTCGAGCCTGCACGGCGGCGGCATGGACTGCCGGAACGCGGGCTTGGCCATCGGGGCGCGCCAGCACGCGGAACGCGGCGTTTGGCGACACTGCCGTCGCGCCGCGCCTCAACGCCTGCCGGCAACGTCATGCCGCACCACCGGCCGGCACCGGCGAGGCTTTCGGGCCGGGGGGCGTCCCGGCGGAGGGCCTGCGTCTTTCAATGGTCTGCAAATACCCATGTCGCCGCTGCGCCGTGGGCCCGCCGCCTGATCGAAGCGTTGCATGGGTATTTGAAGACCATTGAAAGCAGGGGCGAGATCCCGCAGTGGGCGCCGCCGCGGCCCTCCATCAGAACCGCCATTCCGGCGCGACGGTGCGGTCGATGGCCGCGGGACGCGGGACGGATGCGCCCGTGTGCCGGGACGCCCGAGGGAAAGGGTGCGCCTGCGCCGCTCAGGTGTCCGCCCGCGCCAGCGCGGGCGGACGCGGTCCGCCGGTCGCCCAGTCCAGAAGCTCGACGGTATGCACCACGGGGATTTCCGTCGCGCCGCCGATCTGCATCATGCAGCCGATGTTGCCGGTGGCGATGACCTGTGGCGCCTTCGCCTCCAGCGTGGCGACCTTGCGCGCTTTCAGTTCGGCGGAAATCGTGGGCTGCATCAGGTTGTAGGTGCCCGCCGAGCCGCAGCAGAGGTGGCTGTCGGCGGGCTCCACCACCTCGAAGCCCGCGCGCTTGAGCAGGGTCTTGGGCGCGGCCTTGATCTGCTGGCCGTGCTGCAGCGAGCAGGCGGCATGATAGGCGACGCGCAGCCCGCCGGGGCCGGGGCCGGGGGCGGGCGACGGACGGCGGTCCGTGCCGGCGATCCGGTCGGCGGCGGGCTGGTCGGTCGGCGCCGGCGTCTCCGCGCCCATCAGCAGCTTCAGCACCTCCGAGACGTCCCGTGCCATGCCGCTCACCTCTGCCGCGTCCTCGGCCAGGGACTCGTTGCGGAACATGTGGCCATAGTCCTTGACGGTCGTACCGCAGCCGGAGGTGTTGATCACCACCGCGTCGAGGCCGGCGCCACGCGCCTCGGCCATCCAGGCGCGGATGTTGCGCGCGGCGCTGGCATGACTCTCGTCCGCCTTGCCCATGTGATGGGTGAGCGCGCCGCAGCAGCCCGCGCCTTCGGCCACCACCACCTCGGCGCCCAGCCGGGTGAGCACGCGGATCGTCGCGTCGTTGATGTCGGTGTTCAGCGCGCGCTGCGCACAGCCGGTCATCAGCGCCACCCGCATCCGGCGCTCGCCTTCGGCCGGGAAGACCTGCGGATCGTCGTTGCGGCTGACCGGCGGGATGCGCGCGGGCGCCATGTCGAGCATTGCGCGCAGCCGCGCATCGGGCACCAGGCGGCGGAAGGGGCGGCCCATCTTCGCGGCAAGAAGTGCCAGACGGAAGCGCCCCGGATAGGGCAGCACGCGCGCCAGCAGCCAGCGCAGCGCCCGGTCCCGCCAGGGCCGGCGGTAGTGCTCTTCGATGTAGGCGCGGCCGTGATCGACCAGATGCATGTAATGCACGCCGGAGGGGCAGGTCGTCATGCAGGCGAGGCACGACAGGCAGCGGTCGATGTGCAGCACCGTCTTGTCGTCCGGCACGCGCCCTGCCTCGAGCATGTCCTTCATCAGGTAGATGCGGCCGCGCGGGCTGTCGAG